>JBBKWI010000132.1:0-81089 GCA_037968875.1 Candidatus Sericytochromatia bacterium
TGGCTGGTCAACCTTTTTTGAATTACTCTCGTACAAAGCGGCAGAAGCTGGGCGAGAGCTAATCAAAGTAAATCCAAGGAACACCAGTCAAAGCTGTTCGGGTTGCGGTCAGAAAGTACCCAAGTCATTGGCAACACGGGTGCATGACTGTCCTCATTGCAACTTGAGCTTAGACAGAGATATTAATGCTGCAAGAAATATTGCAGCCACTGGGAGCGGGCAGCTCCTTCAAGCGTTAACGTAACCCATTAGGGTAAGCGTAGTTTGAGAATCCCCGTCTCTTTAGGGCGGGGAGTATGTCAAGATCGTCGCGCTTATCATAAACTTATGCAAGCTCTAAGTAGGCTGAAGTAACAGGGCTATTCAAGCCACTAATTTCCATTTAGGCCTTGAACTCTTTTTTTATTCACCGTATGATTTGAAGTGTCACTCAGTTTCAGACTGAATTACCCGTTTTCGATCAAGGCAATCATGAAATTAAACAATATCAATTTATTTAGCTTATTCATATTCAGTGTCATCGTATCTGCTTTAGGAGCCTGTGCGTACATTCCTCCCACGCCAGTTACGCCCACAAGCCCGCGGCTTCAAAACGGCGCCAGTCAATTGATGACTCTCCTTTCTCAAATGGGAAACACCCAACATTATTTACTCCCTGGTGAGACTGAATTTGACAAAATCCCTCAGGATCCGCAAAATCCTCTGACGGCTGACAAAGTCAGACTTGGTAAAATGCTCTTTCATGAGACCGCACTTTCGTTTTTGTCCAAAAACAACCACAGTGGCAGCTGGTCATGCGCCTCGTGTCATTTTGCAGAAGCCGGTTTTCAGGATCAGCGCGTACAGTCCCTGGCCGATGGCGGCCAGGGTAATGGCCGACAGCGCAAGCTTTTAGCCGAGAATATCCCCCATGCCAATCTAGATAGCCCCAATTTGCGTTCACCGAGTATTTTGAATGTAGCCTTTCAACACAATTTGCTCTGGAACGGCATGGCAGGTGGCACAGGAGATAACTTAAATCACCAGGCCCGCTGGGACAAAACCAAACCCCATGGCTTTAATTATTTGGGCTTAGATGGTGCTGAAACACAAGCCATTATTGCTCTGGGAGCACACAGACAAACCCACGACCATCAGAAATATGCCTCGGCCCAAGAAGTTTTGACCATTATGGATAGCTATCCCGAATATAAAGCGCTCTTAGCCCAGGAGTTCCCAGACGAACCCGTGTGTCGTGAAACCCTCGGCAAAGCGATTGCCGCTTATGAACGCACAGTGCTGCCAACACAGGCCCCGTTTCAACGCTTTTTACGGGGCGACCAGACAGCTATGTCTAGCCAGCAAATTCAGGGAGCGCAAGTCTTCTTTGGCAAGGCTCAATGCGCCAATTGCCATACAGGACCGGCCTTAAATCAGGAAAATTATTATGCCCTCGGGTTCAATGATATGCAGGTCGAGTTTGGCCCGGCTCCGGATGCCGCCACTCGCAAAGGTCGTGGTGGCTTTACCGGTCGTGCTGAAGACGAGTATAAGTTCAAAGTGCCGCAATTGTATAACCTCAAAAGCGTGAGCAGCCTTGGCCATGGCGGGAGTTTTCAGAGCGATGCCCAACAATCTGCCCTGGAAAAAATCATTCGCTATAAGCTCAAAGGCAAGTCTGAAAACCCCGAAGTACCCCAGAGCCAATTGTCTTTGGCTTTTACTTTGATGGCCAAAGAATCGTTTTCAGAAACTGAGATTCAGTCCTTAGTCAGTTTTATCGAAAATGGCCTCTACGATCCCAATATCAAGCGTTATGAACCCAAAGAATTACCCAGTGGTCAAAAAATAATCAATAACGACTAGATCCCAATCAAGCAACGCTTTTAGGCTCTCACTTTAGCGATAATCTTTAAAGTCGACTTCGTTTTTAAAAAACAGACCGCTGCTGAGTAAAACCTGCTCTATATCAGCCATAATCTGAGCGTTGTTCTGGGGCGCTAGAATAAATATCGCCCAGTTATCTTTGTCGATCAGATAACTTCCATTGGCGTATTCCCAGGCGTAAGCAGAGGTATCAAAGCTACTCTTTGACAGATCGTCACGAGGACACGCTTTCAGAGCTGTGGCCAGGATTATGCCAAGCTTTGGGTAATCTGGGGAATGGGTCTCACCCCAAAATTCAATCAGTAGCTCTTCAGAGTGATAGGCCGGTCGCACAGAAAATGCGTGTTTTGTGTTTTGACTCATCGTCATATTTAAGCTGAATCTAGCTAAAAGCACAAGTCCTCCCGCTACAGTAAAAACACTGAGATCGCTGATTTTTGCTATAGTGAAGCAAAAATAGGTGGTACCAAATGCAATTATTACGGGTCGCAATCGCAGTCAGCAAAGAACAAGAAATGCTGGGCTTTTATAATCAGGTTTTTCAGGCGGACTTACAGCCCTTGCCGACCGAAGCAGGCACCTTTTATCATGGTCAAATCGGCCAATTGGCACTGACTTTTGTACCCAATAGCTTAGCCCAGGTCGAGGCCACCCAAAATCGCCACCAACTCAGTTTTTTGGTCACTGATATCAAAGCCTCGATTGCCGCTGCCCAGGAAGCTGGCGGACAGCATATAGGCGAACTCAACATTGGTTCTGAAGGGACGATTGGGGCCATTTCTGACCCCGACGGCAATACAATCGAGTTTTTTGAGCCCAAAACGATTGACTAATTTTCAGTAGAACTCTCTGAGACAATTACACACCAGGGATTAGCTTCTGATTCCAGACTTGTAACAGCCCCCAAAGCTGTCACAAGTCTGCCAATTTTTGGCTAAAACCGAAAACAGGGAGGTATTTGCGTTACAATCCCCTAACCCCAATTAAAGAGTCAAAGATTAAAAGAGTAAACCCATGCGAGAAATCATCCAGGGCATTTTGGAAAAAGTCGAACTCGACAACAAAGAACCCTTTTCTAAGTTTTTATTTAAATGCATCAAGCAGAGCAAAGAACATACCGCCGTGACCCAGATTTTTCGGATCACGGTCTTCTTTGATGGCATCGACAAATTTGCCAACACCTTACCCAAAGACAAACGCTTTATATTTGGCGTGACCACCCTCGAGGCGATATTGGCACAACTGGGCTTTAAAATTGAGCCCGAAGAAGCCTTTGTGCTCTACTATTTGCGAGAACTGGGCAAGTTTAAGATCAAAGACAGCAAACTCTTTGAGCAATTGAAGACCCCATGGGGTCAGTACAAAGCCTATGTCCTGACAGAACAAGACTTCTCACTGACCATTAGGGCCCTGCGCCGGATGGCTTTGATTGAATACCGCCGAGGCAGTCTCAACCTCAAGCAAAATATTACGATTACCTACAAAGACTAAGCAGTCATTTTGACCGATCAAGCACTTTGTATTAAAATCAAGTCATGGGTCAGAGGTTTTTACTGAGACTGATTTTTATAGTAGCGCTATTGCTATGGCAGACAAGTTTAAGCTTGGATGTGCTAGCTGGTACGGCCGATCTCAAGATAGATTCGCCCAGCAAACCCCACATAGAAGTACGCTACGATAAAGGTAGCCGCAAATTGATCATCTACAATCACGAGCCCGGCCCCTATACCTTCACCTTTCGCTTTCCGACTTTTAAAAACACGCATATCAATTGCAATAACCCTTGTATCCGGGTCGTCTATCCAGGCAAGTATGAGGTGATCAGGTACCGTAAAATCAATCCTCAGTTGCCCTGGAAGCACCGCTATCGCTATCATTATCGACGTGGAGATTACCGGGCAAAAATTAACTTGAAACAGGTCTATCAATTGCCCTATGCCAAAGGTGCCCATTACAAAATGGGGCAAGCCTATAACGGCAATTTCACACACATAGGCGACTACCGCTATGCCCTGGATTTTGCGCTCCCCCTGGGCACGCCGATTCATGCCGCTCGCAGCGGACGGGTGATCTGGACTGTTGATTTCCACACTAAAGCAGGTGTCAGCCCCGAATTCAGAAGCAAAGATAATCGCGTAGAGATTTTACATAGTGATGGCTCAATCGCACGTTACGGGCATATGCAGCACCAGGGCATTAAAGTAAAACGAGGGCAGAAAGTCCAGGTTGGGCAATTTCTGGGCTATTCAGGTCATACGGGCTTTAGTAGCTCTCCGCATTTACATTTCCAAGTTTCATATCCCGTCAGTGGCGAACGCACCCTGACTGTTCCTACGCTATTTCAAACCAGCAAAGGAATCAAGATTCTCAAACGGGGTCAGAGCTATTTACGTCCTTAAAGAGAGAGTTTAAGACTCGATCTCACTCAGAGCCAGCTGAATCTCTTCGTCATCCGGGTTGAGTTCATGGGCTTCGCTCAGATTTTTAAGGGCGCTGGCTGTATCGCCTAACTCATTTTGGCACTGAGCCAGGTGATACAAAGTCAGGCTATCGTGGCCATAATTCAGGGCCTGCTGATAGGCTTCGATAGCCGGTTCATACTGACCAATCAAACGATAGGCTTCAGCCAATAATATCGCACGATTGAGCAAAGCATAGAGATCATCATGCTCTTGTGTTAAGAGAGCAATCGCGTCGGAATAGCGCTGATGCTCCAAATAACACAGGGCTGTTAAATACTGCAAAGTTCCGTCACCCGGGCGATAAGTCAGTGCTTTTTCAAAAGAGCGCAGGGCCTGCTCCATCTGGTTCTGACGCAATAAGGCATGGCCACCTTCTAGTAAGGCATGAGAAATCTCGTGACCGGGGTAATCAATGAAATGCTGCTCAAAGCAATTTGAGATCGGGGCAGGCATCTCAGGTCCACAATAAATCAAGAGGCTATGCAAGGCATTGGAGCGTGCATCCGTTCGATGGCTGGAAATCCCTTTGAGTTTAAGCACTTCTTCGAAAAGTGGGAAATTAACCGGGTGAGAGAGCGTGGAGCCATGGCGCGCCACTGGCTCCGGATGCATACCTTGCATCCAGGAACGATCCGAATAGGCTTTGTCCGAAATCAACATCAACCCATTGGGGCAAATCAGCTTAATCAAGGCTTTTAGCGAAGCCACACCGACCTCAGAATAGCCCACCGTCGCTATCGCGTAATCCTGTGTGATCGTTTCAATGGCCTGGCACTCCAGATCACGGGTGACTATTTCAGAGAGTGGCAATTGCCGAAAGCTGGATTCCTGAGCCAAAGCATCCAGGTCATAAGTGTCCTGGCCCAGCAGGGGGAGCACCAATAATTTAATAATCGTTTGCTGCATCTGTTCGGTCGGTTCAGTTTCAAGTGCTTCTGCCCAGTGGGCTAAAAGCTCAGACACTAGCCAATCTTTGAAGTCAAAATCTGCTTCTGCAGAAAGTTCCAGCAGCTTCTGACTGACCCGAGTTTGCGCCTTTTCTAAAGCTTGAAAGAGATGCCATTGCGGATGATCAGCGGCCAGGTGTTCGCTGAGGCGATAAGCCATTAAAGCCTGGCTGACTTGCTCTAAAAATACTTGAACGGCTTCAGGCTCGGGATCTTCTCCGCAGGGCATCCACTCCAACGCCAGGTATTGCTTAAACCACTTCTGATCCTGACGATGTAAAACAGCTGTCGGCAAGACAGAGAAATAATAATTGGCGACAACGAGTTGAAATCCAATATCAGCCAGACTCATGGTTTCACCGGCGAGGCACTCGACATCCTGGGGACTATTGCCGTTCATGATATAGAGCTTGATTTGTCCCGCTGCGATAAACGTCTGAAAAACGGCTTGTTGGCTCAGACTGAGAATAGTAGCTGTTGAGAAATCAGTTAACCAATAACAGACACGCTTAGCAGCCTCAGGAGCAAGTGACGTTAAAGCCCGCAAAAAATTGACTGCAAAAATACCGGATCCCGCTCCCACTTCTAAAATCGGTAGGCTTTCGGGCAAAATAGAGGGCAAAGCACTTAAAAAAAGTTTAGCTGCCTGAGCTGCATAACTGGGATTGGAAGAAATATTATAGGGAACATCTTGATTCAAGAAAACTTCCAGGCCCAGTTCCTGGTAATGATCCTGGTGCTGTTGCCAGATCAAAGAAGATTCATAAGGAACAGCCTCTTGGATGGGAATACGCATGCTAAAAACCTCAGAGCAAACAAAATATCAGGGTGAATACCTAGATTGTACCCCAGGCCTGTCAACTCTTTGGAGCGAAAGCCAGAAATAATCAGACTCAGGTATTAGGTAGCTCACAAACCCCAAACAGACGGCATGCTATGATCGTGCTCAAGCGGAGGTTTTCAAGTGTGTCAGCCCCAGAACTAAATGCAGCAGATCTCAATTTACAAGCGCTATTATTAGACAACCATTTATTAACGGCCCAGCAATTGCGCCAAACCTTAGCCTCTCGTGAACAGGCCTGGCAAAAAATACAGCGTCAGTTTGTCGGTTTATTTTTTCGCTTTGAAGCCGGAGAATTGTTAATTCAAGAATTTGGCTCAAATACCATCAGAGCGCGCTTCCCAGCTGGCGATGGGGCTGATGACTTTTTTTTGCTGGAACAACCCGCCCAACTCTTTCTGAACCCTGAAACGGGTCAATTGCAAGAGCCTGCTTTTTTAGCCCTCGATCAAACCGGCTTATTGCACACCCATAGTGGCACCTATTTGATTAGCGCAGATCCCCAGGACTCTCCTCTATTAGGTACAAGTTCACAATGGCTTGCTCACCCCCATTGTGACCTCTATATCTTAGCCAAAAATAATCTGATTATCTACACTGAACGCGAAGCTGGGCTTTTGCATATAATAGAACTACAGGGCTGTAATCTGGTGAAAACCCACCAAATTCGTGAGCCTGGACTCAATAAATCGATCAATCTCTGTGCCCATCCCCAGACCGCTGAAATTTGGATCACAGATCAGGACAGTTCACGCTTAGGCAAGATCCATCCCAGTAGCTATGACTTGGAATGGACAGAATTGAACTACGGCACACTCGGTCAAATCGTGCTCTCAGATCAGAGCTATCAGATTTATGTACTGGCACTAGCTCCCGAGTTTCGTTTGCTCTGTCTGGACTCAAAAACCCTTGAATTACAGTCCGAAGTCAGGCCTCAGGGAACCCCCGCATCAGCCTCACCCCAAATCGCCTTTGATAATTTGCTGGTCTTGCCTGAGAGCCAGGATCTGGCTCTGATCGCTGAAGATCCAGAGCAGGGTGGGATCTTTTTACAGGTGATTCAGTCTAAGTTAATGCGCGTTTTCGAAAGCTACCCCTTGCCGCAAATCAGTGGCCCGGCCCAGGCCCTACCTGGTAAACGAAATCACTTGTTAAACTGGTATACCAAACGTTTAGAAGACTGGGCGATTGAGCTGGGATTTATCCGTGCTGAAACCCTCATGCGCTTACGTCATGACGATCGCCTGGATCGGATAGTGGCTGAAAATCAGATCTATGAAGTGCCTGAAGGCAATGAATCCCCGTTTGAAATGCTCGAACGCCAGGCACCCTTGATCAGCCTGGCAACAGATGCAGCTGAGCTTGTGCTTGAAATGTTGATTCAAAGCTTTCAACTTGAGCATGGGCCTAATTTACGCGAACATCCCCGTGAACTGGAACGCCTGGAGCGACAAGCCAGTAAAGTGGTTGAATCACTAGAAACCCAGTATGTGGCCGTGGTTGAAATCGAAGATTTGTTCCAAACCCATAGCTTGCAAATGGTGCTGACGCGCGAAAATTTATTACGGGCCCTGGATCTGCACCTGAATGGCAAAACCCTGCCCTTTCGACCCACATTAAAATGCCCCTTATGTTGCCGCAGCCTACTACAGCCTCGGCAGTGTGAAGGATGTGGTTTCCAATTAGATAATCCCGCCTGGCAAGGCCGACGAGGGCTGCAATCCGTTGAAGCCTTTAATGAATTGATCCCCGGCCAGATGGTCTTGGCTTTGCCACATGTCAGGCAAATTGTTTATCTCGATGCCTGGCTACAAGTGATTCAAGAAGTGCGAGGCAAAGACGATTTTTTGCTGCGGCCACAACATGTCCTGGCCCTGCCCAACCAACACTGGTTGGTCTGTGACTCAGAAGCCCGCACAGTCATTGAAATGGACGCCTCCGGTGAGGTGATCCGTCTTTTGGATCAGGCCTTCGAAGCGCCAGTGATGAGTACCTTTCGGCGCAAAAATGAACAGCTTGACCTGATTTTGGTACTCGACAAGCATCAGGTCCTTGGTTTTACAGAAGAAGCGCGTTTGTCTGAAGTCTGGGGAGCTGCTCAAGGGCTTGAGCTGAATAATCCCTGTGATATGCAGTGGACCTGGGCCCAAACCCTCTTGATCACAGAGCCCGAAGCCGCCACCGTACTGGAATGGGATCCCTTATCTCAGCTACCAGTCTTAAGCTGGGGCCAGGAGCAGGGCTTAAAACGTCCGGTCATGGCCCGCCGTCAGCTCAATGGAGATTACTTAATTGTGGATGCTGGCCAGGGCAAAGTTTTATTTTTTAATGAAGCGCAACTGCTCCTGCGTGAGATCTCTTACTGGCCGCCTCCTGGCCAGGAAAAAGCCTGGTTGGGACAAAGTGTGCCCGATCGCTTACTAATGCTGCCCAACGGCGACTTACTGGCACTGGGACGGCGTTACTGGATGCAAATTCAGCTGGCATTGGGCAAAGTGCGCTGGGTCCAGCCCTGGACAGGGGAGCGGCGTCCGGCGCGTCAAAAATCAATCTTAGAAGCCATGGCTCAGGAAGACGAGAGTATCAAACGCCTGCGTCTATTTAAAGTGCTGGAGCGCGCTGAGACACCCGCTTTAGAAGGTCTACAGGCATCCTTTGAAGCCGTCAGGATCGAGCCGGGAGAATGGATCGTTAAGCCAGAAGATCTCAGCGGAACCCTTTATTTTATTTTTGCTGGTGAAGTCGAAGTCGTGCGCCCCCTTGAAGATGGCACTGAGCAAGTGCTCGCTATACTGCAAGCTGACACGCTCTTTGGTGAAATTCCCTTGCTATTATCTGAAGCCTATCCAGCTGGCTTTCGGGCGGTGGCCAGTGAAGAACAACCCGTGCTAATCAAAGCCCTGAAGCGCAGCCAATTCAAAATCGTTGTCAGCCGTTTTATTGGCCTGACACCCCAGCTACGTGAGCTGGCTTTTCAGCGCAAAGCACTCTTGCATCAGTACCGCTCAGACAAACAACAGGTCATCATGGACAAAGTCAAAATCCGCTTAGTTGTCAAAAAATTGGAGCACCTGGCTATTTTTGAAGGGGCAGACCTGGCTTTTTTAGAAGATCTGGCTGAACGCATGCACCCCCTGGCATTTATGCCACGTCAAGAAGTTTTTGCTCAGGGAGAATCCGGTGATACCCTCTACTTTATTGGCCGGGGCTCCGTCGGTATTTATCTCGATCAATCAGAGCAGCCCGTTAAAATTCTGGAAACTGGAGATGTCTTCGGCGAAATAGCCCTCTTGCATCAGCAAGCCCGTACAGCGACTGTGCGCACAGAATCCTATTGCCAACTCTATGAGCTCGATCGTGCCAGTTTTAATTTGGCCTTACAAGGCTACCCTGAGCTAAAGCCCCATTTAGAACAGTTGGCACAGCAACGCCTGTTAAGTCTGGAAGCCGAACGTGAGCGTTTACAAACGGCTGAAGAACTGGCACCCCCACAAGCCTTACAAGCCGAAATTTTTCAATTACAAAGTGTGCGACCCGCCCAGGCTTTTCATGTCAGTCGCCGTTTTGAGCAAGTGGTTGGCATCGATCAAACCGGGCATTTTTTATGGCGCAGTAGTCACCGCGAGGGAGTCAAGCTGCATCGCCCAACACGCATCACACAGTCTCAAGAAAAACTCTGGATCGCTGATACCGGCAACCATCGGGTCGTGCAAATTTCCAGCGTCAATGGCCTGTTTGTTAAAGCCCTGGGTTCACCTCAACTGGAATTACAACAGCCCCGTTCAGTCACAGCGACCGGAGACGGACGCCTATTGATCGCCGACACCGGCAATCAGCGTGTGATCCTGATTTCAGCTCAGGGTGATTTGCTTTGGGAGTACACCAGCCCCCATGAGATTATGTCTCCGTGGTATGCCGAGCTGACCCCCAAAGAAACAGTTTTGTTTTGTGATCGTGAATTGCAAATGGTCTTTGAAATCGATCCCCGCAGCAAAACAGTCGTCTGGTCCTATGGTCAGATGCTGGTGGCGGGCATGGGGCCAGGAGAACTCAATGAACCAGGCTGTGTAAGACGCCTGAGCAATGGAGCGACTTTGATCCTCGATACAGGCAATGATCGCCTCTTACTCTTGTCACCGGTAGGCACCCTAATGCGCACCTTTGAAGGCAACGATGAAATCGCTCTCACACGCCCCTTGCACGCAGAGATTTTAGCCAATGGAGAAATGCTGATTTACCCAGAAAATGAAGATGCCATCGTGCGCCTGGGCATGAGCGGTCAGCCTGTATGGGCAGCAGTCCTGCCTGACCCTTAGGGCAAAGCAAGCTATTCCGCCAAAAAAGTTACGAACCAGGGCTTCGGCCAATTAGCGCTCGTTTTTGTCAACTGAAGTTCTTTCAAAGGTATCTCGTACTAGCTCCAGGCGTTTGCGATTGACACCCCAGTCTGAGTAGCCAATCCGTGAGGCCGAACGCATATGAATGATTTTTTCTTTGGGAGGGAAATAAAACTCCACGTCATCGGTGAATTTAAGCAGCGCCGTTTGAAAGCTGAAATACCAATAATGAGGTGTTTGTTTGACCAGGGTCACACGCTCCATATCTTGTAAAACAGCCATCAAGCGCTCTTGGGCTTGATCAAGACCGCCTCCGTATGAGAGCGGTTCAATATAGTGTTGCCCATCTGTTTTGCTGGCCATGGTTGAAACTGAATTGGGCTTAACAGAACAGGGTTGAAACTTGGTTTCGTTCATTCCGACTTTTGAGGGCATGCTGATTTTCCTTTAGAGCTTCACTGAGTAGGGGCTATTAATGGTCTACTAAATAAGCGTTTATCTTGGCCGTAGTATAACAGCAGATTATTCTCAGGCAAAGTGAGCCACGACGCAGTTTGAATCAGTTGCAAATCAATAAATAAAAAAAGTCCAACTTGACCTTCCAAGCTTGGGAAGCTTTAAACTAAAAGAAAAATGGAGTTGAGCTAAAATGAGTGAAACCCAATTGCAAATTTCGGGCATGACGTGTGCTTCCTGTGTCAGCCATGTTGAGCGCGCACTCAAAAAAGTGCCAGGAGTAGAGAATGTTGAAGTCAACTTGGCCACAGAACGCGCCCGTATCACCCATCACGATGCAGTCTTAGAAACGATGATTCAGCGCCTGGACCGAGCGGGTTATCAGGCCCAGCTATACCAATCCGGCAAAACCAAAAAATTGGAAACAAGCGGCTGGGGACGCAGTCTGGGCTGGCAAGTTGTCTGGTCAATGCTGCTATCTTTGCCGCTGTTAATGCCGATGCTATTGATGCCTTTTGGAATACATTGGCAATTATCACCACTACTACAATTTATACTGGCAACGCCAGTACAATTTGGTTTTGGTGCGCGATTTTATCTGTCTGCTGGCAAAGCCCTGCGTAATCGCAGTGGCAATATGGATTTACTTGTTGCTCTCGGCACCTCGGCAGCTTATGGCCTCAGTCTCTATCAGTGGCAGCGGGGCCAGGGCCCAGAGCAGCTCTATTTTGAGAGCGCAGCGATTGTGATCAGCCTGGTTTTATTGGGTAAATGGCTGGAATCCAAAGCCAAAGCAAGTACCGCAGAAGCGATTCGAGCCCTGGAATCTTTACGCCCAGAGCAGGCACGGGTACGCCGCCAGGGACAGGAATTGGAGCTGAAAATCGCTGAAGTCAAAGTCGGTGATCTTTTGTTGATTCGGGCTGGGGAACGCATTGCCCTGGATGCTGAAATTGTCAAAGGCAGCTCTCAAATCGATCAATCTCTGATCACGGGAGAGTCCATGCCTGTTGCCAAGAACCCCGGCGAAACTATCACCGGGGGCGCCTTGAATCTGGATGGTTATCTCGAAGCGAAGGTCACTGCCACCGGCGCAGAGACGATGCTGGCGCGCATCATTCGTCTGGTCGAATCAGCTCAGGCAGACAAAGCTCCGGTACAGCGATTAGTAGACCAGGTCGCCGCTATCTTTGTACCTGTGGTGGTCGTGATAGCCTTAGTCACTTTTGTAGCCTGGTTTGGCTTCGACGGCAATTGGGAAACAGCTTTGATTCACGCCGTGGCCGTACTCGTGATTGCCTGCCCCTGTGCCCTGGGTCTCGCGACTCCCACAGCAATCATGGTGGGCACAGGCGTCGCTGCCCGGCGCGGTATTCTGATCAAAGGGGCTGAAGCTTTAGAGAATGCTCATCTCACGCGTGCTGTGGCTTTCGACAAAACCGGAACCCTGACGCAGGGCAAGCCGGTAGTGACCGATATGTGGACAGCTAATGAACTCAGCGATGCAAAAGCGCTGAGACTGATGGCAGCCATGCAACAAGGGGCCAGCCACCCACTGGCTGATGCCTTGCGGCAATCAGTACTCACAGACCAGGCAGCAGAGAACGACTTATCCGACTCGGACTTCAGTGAATTCAAAACCCTGGCTGGACGGGGCGTCTCGGCACACTATCAGGACCAAGTTTATTACCTGGGTAATCGTCAATTGATGCAAGATCAAAAAATCTCATTGGCTCTTGCCGCCGACAGCGATCAGGCCTGGCGAGCAGCCGGAAAAACCGTTTCTTATTTGGGTAGCCAGGAGCAGATACTGGCCTGTGTCGCTTTCGAAGACCCTTTAAAACCTGGTGCCAAACAGACGATTGCTAAATTGCATCAACTGGGTCTCAAAACAATCTTGATTACTGGCGATCATGAGGCAGCTGCTCAGCGTGTTGCAGAGGCCCTGGGAATTGATCAAGTCTATGCCAATGTCTTGCCCGAAGCCAAGGCTGAGCGGATCGCTCAACTCAAAGCCGAGCAACCCGTAGCGATGGTGGGCGATGGAATCAATGATGCGCCAGCCCTGGCGATGGCCAATATTGGTATGGCGATGTCAACAGGGACGGATATTGCAATTGAAGCAGCTGATATTACACTGATGCGTGGTGATCCTTTACTGATCTCTGAGGCCCTGGATATCTCGCGTCGCACTTATCAAAAAATCAAACAAAATCTATTTTGGGCCTTTATCTATAACGCCGTCGGCATTCCCCTGGCTGCCTTTGGCTATCTTACCCCGATGGTTGCGGGTGCAGCGATGGCTTTTTCGTCGGTCTCAGTGGTGGCAAATGCACTCTTACTCAAACGCTGGAAGCCCCATCAAAAGGAGACTTTATGAGCAGCTATTTTAATATTGGCCAGGCAGCCAAAGCCTCGGGTATCACCGCTAAAATGATTCGTTATTATGAGTCCGTGGGCGTGATCCCTATCGCCAAACGAAGTGATTCTGGCTACCGGCAATACTCCGAACAAGATTTACACACTCTCAGCTTTGTGCGCAGCGCGCGCAAACTCGGCTTTGGTTTGGATGATATCAGTCAATTGGTCAATCTCTGGCTCAACCCCAGTCGACCCAGTGCTGTGGTCAAGTCACTGGCGATGCAACATATCGCCGAGCTAGAATCCCGCATCAACGAATTGCAAGCGATGCGTCAAACCTTACAGGCCTTGTCTGATTCTTGTCAGGGCAATGATCGCCCAGACTGCCCGATTTTAGATGCCCTGGCCCGTGAAAACGGATAGAAAAACCAATAGCGAAGTACTGAGAGACTAGAAAAGCGAGACTTTGGCCTGATACAATAGCTTCAGAGGTATAAGTCATGCGGTCATATCTGAGCTATCGCCAGTTCCTTATAGTATTGAAACTAAGCTGTAGCATCATGATCCTGAGCGCTTGTGCCAAAGCCAGCCCCACTCAAACCCAGGCAAGTGCCTCAGCAGAGCCTTCAGGGGCAGAGCAAGTACTGACCGGTTTGGCCGATTCACTGAGTTCTTTAAAAGAGCAATTGCAACAAACCAGAGAAAACCTGGACGCCCGTGATGCCTCCAATGCCGAGGCCAATACAGCTCCCACAAGTCCCGCATCTGGTACGCCTGACAATGTAAACCCGCAACCCACTGCCAGCGTCTTGCCACCGGCACCTTCTGAAAGTGCGCAGGCTCATATTTGCCGTCAGGCGGGTCTTGATAGTGATGGCGATGGCCTTTCAGACAAATGTGAAACTGAAATCGCTGAGCAGTATGCGCCAATCATTTACCATTCTAGCTCAGAGAATTCGTTTCCGATCTCGGTCGATCGCTTATTAAGTCAAACGGCACTGTACTTCTTTGATGAAGCTTGCCTGCCCGATCTCAATCTTGAAATAAAGTCAGCCCCAAGCCAGGCAGAACTGATAGACAAAACCTACCCCAGTTCCTGCGGCAGCAGCCAGACGATCTTTAGCAATCAAACCCGCAGCAAAGGCAAGAGCCGCAGTTTTTACCTACAAGATCTGCCAGGTGAGGCCCGTGAAAGTAAAGATGCCAGCGATTGGATCACCTATGTGCATGTTTACCCCAATACCCTCAACGGTGCCACTGTGCAGTACTGGCGACTACACCCTTATAACGACAAGGAGAGCAGCGGGGGTGACTGGAAAGGTATCCATGTTGTTCTAAATAGTCTATTTCAGCCCTCACAACTGCTGCGTGTGCAAGATCAAGACTTAGTCAACACGGCCTGGTCTCAGATCGAAGTCGAAGGGGAACGCCCGCGTCTCTATCTCCAGCCCGAGAGTCACCTGACCGAGCTCAAAGGCAGCGAAGTCAGCGCCGACGGTTGCAAAGGTATTGGTGGCTTTTTTAGATGCCGCATTGATCTCGACAACCCGGAAACTTTTGTGCGCCATGAAAGCTGGACAGAAGGCAATGTCTCTTGGTTTGATGGCAATACAGGCAGCTCAGGCGGTCTGGTCAATGTCGGTGAGCGCACCCGCCCCATGAACCAACAGTATTTTATTCAATACAGCGGTCTCTGGGGCAGCCTGGGCCGCAACGTAAACCGTTCAGGCGACTGGGGCCCGGCTTACCACGGCGTAGGGATCCAGGCCGACGGCTTCTTGAAGGCCTGGGCTGAAAACATGCGCAACCCTAGCCTGGAAGAAGCCTATCCAACCGCGGTCAGCCCCTGAGTTTAGTGTGCGGAGAGCTCACGCAGGGTTGCATGCTGTTCCGCATTGAGCGCTTCTTGTAATAGATCGGCATCCAAATGTGTGAGCGAGGTTTTAATCAGTTTTCCACCGCTGCCTTCCAGGGCCGTCGTCACCCGTTCCAAATTCAGGTCTTTGGCCAGAACAAACACAATCGCACTTTCAGGCTGTAAATGCTCGCCCATGGTTTTCATCATGTCGTCGTTGATACCCAAATCAGCCAGCGCCCCTGCGACCGCCCCAGAGGCAGCACCTAAGGCCACACCGAGCAGCGGATTCAAAAATAGAACCCCTACGAGTAAGCCCAGGAAGCTGCCCTGAACAGCGCCGCTGGTAGTCAAATCGACGGCCTGGTGTAGCTTTACTTTACCGTCAGCACGCTTGTGAGCAATCACAATATCTTCAAGTTCAAGTAAGTATTCTTGCTGTAAGGCCAAAAATTTCGTGCGGGTGTCTTCGGCCTGGGTCAAGCTGGGGTAAGCAATTGCGAGTAGTGACTTCATTTTAAACGCTCCGTTGTGATCTATTTTGATTCAGGCTAACGGAATTGCTATTCTAAACCAGCAAAGAACGAATAAAAAAAGCATCAAAATCCAAGAGGTCTGTCGCAGAGGCTAATCATGACCCCGAGCACTGAAACAGCAAATCAGGGTTTACAGTCCTGATTTACTTGATGGACTTCAAACTCACAGTTCAAAAATTTTTCGGTCATCGCTCAAGATTGATCTGAATCCGCCGTCCGCACCCATTATTTTCAGCACACTCTTTGTTCTCATGTCTCCACTTTTACAGGGAAATGCCTTAATTTTATCCCCGCGCGAGCTGTCCAGACTCGTGAGCGGCTTCTATTTCTGCCGGAGATAGCTCATTGTTTTGATCTGTATCTAACAAATCAAAAAACGCTTCTAATCCAATTTTTCTGTAAAGCCGGGTCGGGTCTGACACATAGTTTTCGACTTCAGTTTTGCTGACAATTCCATCCGCATTGGCATCGGTTCCATCAAAAGCATAAGGCGGTTGAACTCCAGCAAGTTCTGCAGCATCTATTAGTTGATTCTGATCGCTGTCACTTTGCTCAAAGAATGCAACGAGACCGGTTCTACGGTATGGCCCCTCACCCATAAATTGTTCGATCTCAGAACGGCTAACGATCCCGTCCTTATCATAATCTGAGGCACTCAATGGACCATGTTCACCAGGACTTCGCGGGCCTGTTACCAGACGATTCGTAGAGACATCTGCACTTGTAATCGTCGTTCCGGGGGTTGTATTACAGCTCGTAAATAAGAGTAAGCTTAAAAAGCTAAGGCTAATATAATTTTTGTTCATAAAACTCTTTCTCTTTCTGAATGTTCAACTCTGATCTTAGTCTGTAAAACTAAATAGGTTATTGTTGATCTGTGAACGAATTGTAAATCTGATGGGTTGTGAATGGCTCTGATAAATGACACCCACGCTATCATCCTCAGCCTTCTTAAGGATCTGACTTTCACAAGATCTCAAATCACACTCATCATCCACAGTCTAAAAATAATAATCCAATTGGAACAGGCCAGACTTTTATCCTATCGAAAATTTCGATAAAACCTATCGATTAATATCTATTGATCAGATATTAATGACACCTTATACTTAAATTAATGAAACAAAGCGACTTGAAAAAAAGTCAAAAGGGAAAACACAATGAATAAATTAATTTCAGCCAGTCTTTTAATGATGATCTTGAGTGCTTGCAACAACACAGTTCCAGTTATGAATAGAGCAATCGCTCCACAGAGTTTACGGGCAAATTCAGTCAGTCATTCACAAGACGCGGTCAAACTCGTCGATGGTTTTATTACTATTATCGACAAACAAAAAGTCATTCAAAAGCTGATGAATAATGAAATATCTATTGAAAAAGCGGATGTCTTTGATCAGAAAAATGTGTTTAGAATTGAATTTTCAAAAGGAAGAGCCAACTCAGTGATTGGATTTTTAAGAATGTCCCTCAGACCTTCTGGCGTTTCAGAAATTCAAATGGTCGGCAATTTTTATAATAATCAACCTGTGGTTCTCAGTCTGCAAGAAACAGCGCAGATTTTAAAAAGCGCAAGCAACTACTCGCTGGGCTCAGCCTTAGATCAAATTCTAGCTCAAACCGGCCGCCGATAATCTCCAGGCAGTCACAGGCTAAGCTCTGAATTTTGTAATTCAGACCCTATCGGCAAAGCCCACCTCTCCGGCGCAATCCGGATCAGGTGGGAGATTTTTACAGATCTTTAATAGCAATCAAGCTTTGCTTGTCCTTAGGATTAAAAAAACGAGGAAAGCATACTTATGAAATTATTTAAAACCCCTAAATCTTTAACCCTGGCGTTGGCGCTTCTAGGCAGCAGCACTTTGTTGACCGGTTGTTTTGCTTTTGGTGACAATGGTGATGTCAAAGAACCGGTCCATTCGGTCTTGCAGGAATCTGGTGATTTTTCTGTCCGGCGTTATGCACCTGTGGTTCTGGCCCAGATTAAAACCACAGGCAAATGGGACACTGCATCCAATAAAGGCTTTAGACCTTTGTTTCAATATATTGATGGCAAAAATACCACCCAGACCAAGGTAGCCATGACGAGCCCCGTGCTGACAGAGTCTGATGACGGTAAAAAAATACCGATGACGGCACCTGTCTTGATGGCGCAAAATGACAGTGACGATAGTGATTCGCAAAAGATTCCGATGACAGCTCCCATCTTAATGGAAGAGAGCAACACAGATGCGAGCAAAACCTGGACCATGTCCTTCGTGATGCCTGCCAATTTCACGCTTGAAAATACACCTCAGCCGCTCAATCCCAATGTAAAAATTGTTTCGCAGCCGGCTAAAAAATATGCAGTAATCACCTACAGTGGGGTTGCCAATACCGAAAGCCGTCAAAAAAATACGGCCCGCCTTCTGGACTGGATTCGGGCCCAAAAAATGACGCCGGTGAGCCAGGCAACTTATGCCGGTTATAACGCGCCGTTTGTGATTCCCGCTTTCAGACGTAATGAGGTTCTGATTGAAGTCAAGTAAACACGCTCAAGTGGCATAAAGTCCAGGGCGCAGTTAAGCAAAGACCGGTGAATTTTCAGAAATCATAATCAGAGCATCCCCAGACTGAAGCTGATAATCTGCAGCCGGGTTAGAGAGCAGATTACCGTCCTGCTTTTGAACGGCAATCACCAATGCCTGATGCTGTTCTTTCATTTCTGTCAAGAGAGTCAAAAAGGACTTGCCCTGGTAGCTTTGGGGCAGGTCGACTTTATACAGCTCATTACCAAATTGAGAGCTTAAGAGCTCAGATACAACATGTGTAATACCGTGATTTAAAGCCGCCCGAGAAATAAGGGTGCTGCTAATCATTCCACCGACGATGATTTCGTTGGCATTGGCTCTTTGGCAATGCTGTACATTTTTTTCGCTTTCCAGTTCTACAATCGTATAGACATCAGGGTTCAGGCTTTCCACTGTTAAAACACTCAACACTGATTTTGCATCTCTGGCTGATTCGAGCATCTGATCATCGCCGACAATAATCACGGTGCTGGCTTCCGTTAGATTGGCACTGCTCAGACTTTCTTCATTGACTTCACCCCGAATAAATAGCAGGCGCTCATCATCCAGTGGTTTTTGCTCCAGTGGAGCAATCAAAACGATCGGCGTGTCTGACGTGTTGACGTCATCACATAACTCCCGAAAAATCACCCGCGTGCGGTGGTTCCATTCACATAAAATGATGTGGTTTTTAAGTTTATAACTCGACAAACCGCGCTCCTTTTTTAGTTTTTTTTCAATCATAATACTTGCCAGGGTGGCGCTCAACATCCCCAGTAATCCAATCCCAAAAAACATCACGACCACGGCGATCACTCGCCCGCCCATGGTGGAAGGTGAAATATCACCGTAACCGACGGTCGTCAGGGTGACAATGGACCACCAGAGAGAATCCCGTACTGAAAGATCTTCAAATAGATAACCTCCCAGCGTGCTGAGTAAGGTGATCAGAAAAACCCAAAAGAAGATGCGATGCAAATTTTCACGTCTTGCAAGCTTCAGTAACTCTTTAAAATGATAAATTAAAATCGTCTTTCCCTCTTCCTGTTTTCTAGCGTATATCATTAAGCAGAATAACAGGACTTGTGGGGCACTTGAATTTATACCCATCTAAATCAGCCGTTTTACATTTGCAAATCAAACTTCAAGAAATCAAAAACCTTCCCACGACGCACGCCAGCATCGTCGAGGGTTACGCGGCCCAGGGTATAGGTTTTTTGTGACATGGTGCGCCTAGCTGCTGTATACAAAAATGTGGATATGATGAACCCTTTGATTTCACTCTGTTCTGAGGATATACCTAGCTAAGCTCCATTATAACATTGAGCCTGAGGTGGAGCCTTCAGAGTGGCATGATGAGGATCAGGCCAAGCATTTTCAAGGCCTCGCACAATCACTATGTCATCTCAGGGGCATTTCAATTTAAGCATTACAATGGTGATATTGATTTAACGACTCTTTTTAAAATTTGATGAGCACATTTGATAGGAAAGCCTAGAGAGATGGGGATAATGGTAATCAGCTCGGCTCCTGCGGGCACATAGTCTTGCCATGGTGTTAACCAGTCTTGGCCCACGCGATTGCTCCTGGGTTTTATCCCGGCGTCAACAGCGCCATTTAAAATAAGGCCGCTGTTGACATCCAAATTATCCAATGACAGCTCTTTTTTAAGAAAGCGATATTGATTCAGTATTTCCTCTGAAAAGGCATTCTCTGCTTTGCTTTTTTTGACAAGATCTGGATATATTTCCTGGCCCATATGCAGTAGGCAATAAGCGATCGGGTTGCACTGCCTGGAAAAAATATAAAGCTTTTTGGATTTGCCTTTAAAAACGTTTTTTAGCAGCAGGGTATAGTATCTAGTGAGCAGATGCAGAGAGGCTGTTCTTAGATAACCCTTTCCCTTGTGATCTGGGTGAACAGCAACCAGTCTACCCCCCATGATTAAAGCACTGCCGTTATAGTGTAGTGAGCAAAAATTAAAGCCAATAATATAGTCTTTTGCTCCCCGTGCTTTGGGGTTAAGAACCAGAAGGATTTCGTCATATTTAGCTATGCGCTTCAGCACATCTTCTGCAGGAATGGATAGAAATGCCTGCCGGGCTATTTCGACGATTCTAGCAGAATTGTCTATTACGAATGGATCGCTACATTTGTAGAATTTGTACTGCATATTGCCTTGCCTGTTTAATATCCTTATTTGTGAGCAAAAATTTCTAATAAAGATTGTAAAATTATTTGCATATCTTGCTCTGACAAAATGGAAATGCGTATGTACTTTCCTTTTTCAAGCGTACCTTGAGAGTCGATATTTCGGATCAAAATGTTTTTTGCGTAAAGTTGGTCTACCACTTCTTGTGCTTGAAAAGGGGTTTCAGAAATATCGAGCAATACGGCATTGATAACGGAGTCTATGCAGCGGATATGAGGCAGTTGGGCTGTGATTTTCGCTACAAAATCATCTCTGATCGCATGGGTCCGAGAGATCATGTTTGCATAGTAGTCGTTCTGTTCAAAAATCTTGTAGAGAGCAGCCTGGGTAGCCGTGGCTATAACATAGGGCTGTGTTCTCTGATTGTGCCAGGCGGTTTTTTCGTTGTTCCAGGCACAAAAGCCAGCCCTTAAGCCAGACAGGGCATAAGATTTGGAGAGAGACTTAAAAATACATAAGTTATCATGCGTTTCTAAGGCGTCTATCATAGAGGCTTCTCGGGCAATATATTCGCTATAAGTTTCATCAATAATCAGGCGAATATTTAGGTTGAGAGTTTCTCTAAGTCTTGTTAGTTTTGCTTTGCTATAGACTTTTCCTGTCGGGTTGCAGGGGTTGACCAAAACCACTGCCGAAGCCCCGCAATCAGTCGTGTAATTAATCAGGGCATCGACATCTAAATCGAAGCCATCGGGCTCTGTATTGAAGCCATATGCGGGCAGTTCAAGGATATTTTGCACGACATGTCTGTATTCTCCATAAGCGGGTTCCACGAAAACGGTCCCTTTTTCATCCACCAGTGAGGGTAGGACCCTGAAAATCAAATCGGAAGAGCCCTGCCCCACAATGATGTATTCGGCTTGAGTCTTAAACTCTTTTGCAAGCAGCGTTCTCACATGCTCAATCGTAAAGGAAGGTGAGGCTCTACAGATATAATTAATGTGTTGCGCGATAAACGCTGAAATCTCAGGTGCAGGATCATACCAGGCATCTAATACGTCGGCAGACAATACGCGCTTTGTATCGTGAAGTTTGGCAAAATCGTAGCCAATCAGGTCGTAGATTTTGCCTCCATGAAAACATTTTTCCATTATCTTTTTCACAACTTTCTTCAGTTAAATGACTAAAAACTGTTAGGATTATAAACCGACTTTTAAAGAGATCTGTTGCATAGTGAATTTTCACTATACAACAGAGATACAAATATACTGATACGATTGAATCAGGGTTAGATTATCGAGACTGTTGCTGATTTGAGAAGCATATTTGGTATCTCTTCAGTCCCCTTAAACAAAGATTTGATCAAAGCTTAAAATCGATAAATTGCGATTACTATCAAACTAGTAACCAACCTGCTTCTGGTTATCACCTTTATTAAGTTCACCTCATGACTTCTACCATGCAACAGGCATATCTAAGCAAAATTGGGTTCGTTCTCAACAACAAACGCTGTTCTAACTTTTTCTCCAGGCAGATACCTTGTTATTGGTGGAGCGATAATCTGCTCGGGCAGGTGTGACCTCGACTTAGCGTTTATCAATTGGCTGATGTGAGAACAAACGAGCAGGTGGCATGTTTCTGTGTGATGGCGATTGTTCCATGAATAAGCAAGCTGTCTGCCCCCAGTTTTACATTTCGGAAAAAACAGCCATCAGTCCTCAATAGTGCGAGTCTGTTCGTTGGTTTGTTCCCTTGAAGCCAGGTATGCCTTCAGAGTCTGATTCACTTCTGTAATCAGGCGGTCAAGGCCCTTTTGAGCGCCAACCAGAATCTTTTTTTGACGGGTATATTGAAAGGGCAAGCCCATTATATGAAAGCGATAAGAAATAACGAGATTTCGGCCACTTCTGTAGTTTACAGCTGCCTGATGCCAGACAAAGAGATCGTTCACTTTTGCGAAGTCGAGTTCAAAAATGGTTTTGAGTCCTTTTTTACGCTGGCGCTGTATCTGGAGGGACTGTGGCGTCAAACGTATCTGGCAATCGGAGATCCAGACATTGCCTTGTAGCGTAGCCAGCAGTTGACTCTCTGTGTAAACAATCTCAAGCCCTTCGGCTTCAACGTCTTCAGCGCGCATCACCGGCACCCATTGATCGTGCATGTGGACCAGGGCCTGACTCGCCTGCCTGGCTGTTTGAAAGCGCTGCATAGGATCAGGGTCTAGCAAATGCTTTAACCATCGCATTTCGTGGGCGGGTAGCGTCAGATGCGGTTCAAAGACCAAACGTAGCCCTGCTTGAGACATTTTGGCTGGGGCCACCCCACTCGCCAAATGCACCAGGCTGGCACCCAGGGCATACAAATCACTTTGCGGAACGGCTCTACCGCCAAATTGCTCAGGGGCCATATAGCCGTAGGTACCAATAATCGTCGAGCCGCGCTCAGTCTCTGCAGAGAGCTGAGCCTGGACGCCCCCAAAGTCGATCAGATGAATTTTTTGATTAGCATCCAATAAAAGATTGGCTGGCTTGAGATCGCGGTGAATTACCGACGGTAATAAGTGATGCAAATAATCGAGCACTTCTAAAATTTGCAGTGCAATTTGGCGCAGGGTCAAGAGATCACAGCGCCAGTGTTGGGCGATTTTGTATTGTAAAGAAGGCGCTTCAATATATTCGGTGACCAGATAAAAGCCCGTGTCTGGATCTGAGATAGAGCCAAAGTCTAGCAAGCGTGGAATCGCAGGATGGTCAAGGGACTGCAACACCTGGGCCTCGCGCTGCAACAAATCAAAAGCTTTCCAGCTGTGGCTGTCTTTGAGCATCAGAATTTTAATCACCACAGCTTGACCGTTGAGATCTCTGGCCAGGACCGTGCTTGCAAAGGCGCTTTGATTCAGCATTGACTCAAAACGATAGGGTTCAGGAACTTTCATAGACGCAAAAAGCCTTCAATTCATTTCAGCAATTATAGCAAAATCCCTCCCTTAAAAAGCCACTGCTCAGTGCAGAATAAAACCCAATCGAACCCCAGAGCAGGAGTGAGTGTCCTATAATGCATGAGCTATCATGCAATAATGAATCCATCGCACTTTGCGGTAAAAAAATCACGCATAATCAGGAAAACAAGATGACCGAAAACGAACTTGCCAGTAATTTTATACACACCATCATAGAAGCCGATCTGGAAGCTCAGCGTCATCAAACGATTGTGACGCGCTTCCCACCAGAGCCCAATGGCTATTTGCATATTGGCCACACCAAAGCAATCTTTATTAATTTTGGCTCTGCTGAAAAATATGGCGGCCGCTGCCATTTGCGCTTTGACGACACCAATCCGGTTAAAGAAGACACTGAGTACGTCGATGCCATCAAAGATGATATCCGTTGGTTAGGCTATGAATGGGGTGAGCATGAATACTACGCCTCTGACTATTTCGATAAGCTCTACGATTTGGCTGTCGACTTGATCAAAAAGGGACATGCGTATGTCGATAGCCTGAGTGCTGAACAAATGCGGGAATACCGTGGCACGCTCAAAGAACCGGGTAAAAACAGCCCTTACCGTGAACGCAGTATCGACGAAAGTCTAGAACTCTTTGCAGGCATGAAACGTGGCGATTTTGACGAAGGCACCCATATCTTACGAGCCAAAATTGATATGGCTAGCCCCAATATCAACTTACGTGACCCGGCCCTTTATCGGATTCGCAAAGCTCACCATCACCGCACAGGCGATACCTGGAAAATTTATCCGATGTATGACTATGCCCATGGCCTCTCTGACGCCATTGAAGGCATTAGTCATTCTTTGTGCAGCTTAGAGTTTGAAGCCCATCGCCCTCTCTATGACTGGTTTTTAGAAGTATTAGACTGGCCTGCACCACGACCGCATCAATATGAATTTGCCCGATTGAATTTAACCCGCACGCTGATGAGTAAGCGCTATTTGCTTAAACTGGTACAAGAAGGTCAGGTCACTGGCTGGGATGACCCCCGCATGCCAACGATTCGAGGACTGCGCCGCAAAGGCGTCACAGCAGCCGCAATCCGTAATCTCAGCGAACGAATCGGTGTTGCCAAAAGCAATTCAGAAGTCGATATCGCACTATTTGAGTTTTGCATTCGCGAAGATCTCAACAAAGTCGGTCTACGTCGTATGGCGGTTTTGGATCCGATTAAAGTGGTGATCACCAATTACCCCGAAGACAAAGTCGAAATGCTGACAGCTGACAATAACCCCGAAGATCCTGACGCCGGAACGCGTGATCTGGCCTTTGGTCGCGAATTGTATATTGAGCAAGACGACTTTATGGAAGACGCCCCGCGCAAATTCTTTAGAATGGCTCCGGGCAAAGAAGTTCGCTTGAAGCATGCCTATTATATTACCTGCAATGAAGTCATCAAAAACGACGCTGGTGAAGTCGTCGAGCTGCACTGCACCTATGATCCCGCCAGCCGTGGCGGCTGGACCGATGATGGCCGTAAAGTCAAAGGCACCCTGCACTGGGTTAGCGCCCAACACGCCCAGAAAGCAGAAATCCGCGTCTATGATCATCTCTTAAAAGATCCTTCAGATTATGACAAAGAAGCCCCGATGGAAGAGCGCATCAATCCAGATTCGATTACTGTCTCAGAAGCGCTGATTGAACCCGCCCTGGCAGAAGCTAAACCGGGTGAACGCGTCCAGTTCTTGCGTAAAGGATATTATTGTATGGATCCCGATAGCACCCCGGAGCGGCCAGTTTTTAATCAGACCGTCGGACTGGTAGATACCTGGGCCAAATTACAAAAAAACAAAAAGTAATTTGTTTCCGCTTGTTAAAGGCCTCACTTTTACCGCGAATCAAAGTAAAAGTGAGGCCTTTTTGTCGAGATGAATACCCAGAGCGTGAGCACAGGGGAGCAAAATGATCGCCTATCCTTTAAAATAGATCATAGAGAAAACAGAATACATGCTAGATCCTATTTTTGGTCGTTTTGACTTAGCGGTTCGCTTCCACCCTTATCAGCAAGAAGCGATACAAACCCTGCTAGATGCCTACCAGGCGGGCGAACGCCGCTTGCACCTGGTGGCCCCACCGGGTGCCGGTAAAACCCTGATGGGCCTGGAACTGATCCGACGCTTACAACAACGCGCGGTGGTCTTATCACCCACAACCACAATTCAAGCCCAGTGGGTCCAGAAATTGAATCATTTGCTGGTGGATCTCGATAGCTCTAGTCAGCAGCCCGACTGGGAACAAAGGCCTGACGTGATTGGTTCCAATCCAGCTGAAGCCTCCCCGATTTTATCGTTGACTTATCAACGCATAGCCCAGGGCAAAGACGGGCAATTGCGTGAGCGAGTGTTTGACTTGTTTGCCCAATTGGCTGCAGCAGGTTATCGCACCCTGGTGCTAGACGAATGCCACCACTTATTGGCTTTTTGGGCCGAAGCAGTCAAGCACTTTAGCCAAAGCCTGCCTGATTCCTGTGTGATTGGCCTAACCGCCACGCCCCCAATTGATCGTCAGGATCGTGAGATCGCTCGCATGCTGGAATTGGTCGGTGAGGTCGACTACGAGATCCCAGCCCCTGCTGTGGTACGCGAAGGCCATCTGGCCCCCTTCCAAGATCTGGTCTATCTGGTTCGCCCCACCGAAGCAGAAGCCCAATTTGTGTCCAGCGCTCACCGTGATTTGCACCGCAGCCTGAAGATTTTGGATCAGGCCCAGGATCTCAGCCTCTGGGCCGAAAGCTGGCTACTGGCTCCCAGACTTAGCAATGGCCAAGTCTGTGAGCGCAGTGAAGTCTTTCGCAAAGTCCCTGATTTGGCAATCGCTTGTCTGCGCTATCTAAATCAAAAGGGCATTTTCTCAGCAGAATTACCCTGGTGCCCGGAAGCCGAAGACGATCCCCAACTCGAAGACTGGGCACGACTCCTGGGAGCCTATGGTGAGGACGTATTGCTGGAGCAAGACCCACAGCATTGGGAACTAGTGAAATCAGCCTTGCAACAATTGGGCTATCGCTATCGCCGCCAGCGCTTTGTCCCCGCCCAGGGTTCTGTCGATAAGGTTTTGGCGCTTTCAGCCTCTAAATTACGGGCAGTCGAAGCGATTCTCAAGCAAGAAATGCAAACTCTGGGCCCCGACTTGCGGGCGCTTATCTTAACGGATTTTGAAACCACCCATGCGCCGGGTAAACGAGCTGCTTTGGCAGGTGTTTTGGATCCTCAAGCCGGGGGAGCCGTTGCCGTGATGCGCTATTTAACTTCACAAGCAGACTTAGATCTGCTCGATCCAATTCTGGTAACAGGCAAAACCCTGCTCTGCGATGACGATCTTTGGCCTGCCTTTGAAAGTACTGCCAAAGATTGGTTTGCCCAATATGATTTGGATATTCGCTTAGAATATGAGCCGATCGATGGCTTTTATCGCGTGCTGGGCCGGGGCCGAGACTGGTCAGCCAAAACCTATCTGGCATTGGTGACAGAATTATTACAACAGGGTTTGACCCGTTGCTTGATTGGCACCCGTGGTTTATTGGGTGAAGGCTGGGACTGCTCCAGTTTGAATACATTGATCGATCTGACCGCCGTCTCGTCTTTTGTCTCTGTCAATCAAATTCGCGGCCGAACCTTACGCAAGGACCCCAATCAGCCAGGGAAAGTGGCCAATAATTGGGATGTGGTAGCCCTGATGCCTGAACTGGAAGGCGGATTTCGGGATCTGGAACGCTTGCAACGCAAACACCAGCATTTCTTTGGCCTCTCTGATGATGGCAAGCTAGAAAAAGGCCTGGGCCATGTACACCCTTTGTTTGAACGCTTTGAAAAACAAGCCTTGCTCCAACAATTAGCGGCTCTCAACGCAGATATGCTGCGCCGGGCAGGCGATCGGGCCGCTGCTTATCAGGGCTGGCGTGTCGGTGCACCCTATCGCAACCGTGAATTAACCAGCTTGCAGATACAATTGGCCCTGCCCCCCCTCGCTCCAACACTAGCCAATCGTCCCGTCAAGCAATTGGCCAGCCCAAATCTAGCAAATGTCCCGCACTGTCAGACTGAGAGCAAGCAAGCCCTGGAAATGCAAATGCAACAAACAGGGCAAACGCGCCACTTATTTTACGGCATCAATGGCATGGCAACCCTGGGGCTGAGCCTGATTAACCCCCTGGGAGCACTGGGTGCCGGGGCTTTGTCACTGGGTCTAACCTGGTGGTGGTCTCAACAGCAGGGTCAACAACTTGAGCTAAAACAACAGGCCGCCGGGTCTCTGATCCAATGCCTGGCACAGGTCGTACTTAGTGCTTTGCAGGCTGCTGAAGTCATCTCGGCTCAATTACAGCCCACTGACCTGATACTTAGCCGCCGTCAGGATGGCAGCTTACGACTGTCCTTGCCCCAGGCTGCAGCAGCCGACACGCGTCTCTTTTCACAGGCCCTGCAAGAAGTACTAGAACCGCTGCAAGAACAACGCTATCTACTGGTATTTGAGCAGGTCACCTATGAATTGCAGCGTAAAAATTGGTGGCGATCTCCGCAATTACACGAATCTCAGCGGCTGGAAGTTTGCCTACCTTTGCCTCGCTTACTGGCGCGCTCACGGGCCCAGGCCAATCTGTTCTTAATGGCTTTTGAAAGCCAGATTGCCCCTGCTCATTTGCTCTATACCCGCCAGGGCGCTGGCCAGGACTGGTTACAAAACTTCCCTCGCCAGCGGGCCATTCCAGCCCGTTTTCAACAGATTCAGATCTGGGAATAAGGCGCTATACTAGAAAGATGAACGCTTATTCTATTGATCCAGATATCACTCGTTCCGAAACCCTACCTGGCCGCTTTTACACAGACCCTGAGGTCTTCAACAAGCAACTCAGCGAACTCTTCCCATCTAGCTGGCAATGTCTTCCTCTGGTGGCTTCCACAATCCCTGAGCAGCACAATCTATTGCCTTTCACGTTGTTGCCTGGCAGTCTCAACGAACCGCTGCTGCTGATGCAAGATCAAACGACTGACGACTGGCGTTGTTTTTCTAATGTGTGTACCCATCGGGGGGCGCTATTGATCGATCATCCTGACAGCTCTCGACGCTGTCAAACCCTGATTTGCCCTTATCATGGCCGCAGTTTTAATCGGCGTGGTCAGATGCTGGGTATGCCAGCCTTTGAACAAGCCCAGGACTTCCCTCGCCCGGCTGATCATTTACCAGAACGACCGTTAAAGAGCTGGGGACCGCTGCAATTCACTTGCCTCGATGATCCCCGTTTTACTTTTGAAGATTGGATCGCGCCGTTAAGAGAACGTTTGGATTTTTTGCCCTGGGATCAATTTGACTACCGCTCGGATCTCTCACGAGAATATCTACTCGATGCCAATTGGATGCTCTACTGCGATAATTATCTCGAAGGCCTGCATATTCCGTATGTGCACCCGGCCCTCAATCAGGCCCTCAATTTCAAAGCCTATCAAACCCTGCCATTAGACACTGGCGTGCTACAGATCGGGATTGCCGCCAAAGACGAGGCTTGCTTTGAGCTACCCAATGATCACCCGGATGCCGGGCAGCGCATTGCCGCCTGGTATTTTTGGCTCTACCCTAATCTGATGATCAATATCTACCCCTGGGGATTATCACTCAATATTGTCGAACCTATCAGCATCAACCAAAGCCGGATTCGCTACCTAACATGGGTCTGGCAAGCCGATCTCCTGGATCAAGGTGCGGGTGCAGACACCGATACAACCGAGCAAGAAGACCATGCCATCGTGCAGCGGGTGCAGCAGGGTGTGCAAAGTCGCCTGTATACACGCGGGCGCTATTCACCCACCATGGAACAGGGTCTGCATCGTTTTCACCAATTGCTGACAAGTCAAGCGCTGGATTTGCCACTGGTATAGCTAAATCTTGAAATAGCCAAAGCTTATTCAGGCTTGTTGCTGACGTGTTGACCACCACAGATAAGCAGGCAATGCACAAGACAAGCCAATCATCAGGTTGAGCAGGATAAAGATCGCTAAACTCTTAACTTGACCTTTGGCATGAAGCTGTACTCCAGCAAAAATCCAAAAGACAAAAGATGAGATCAGCAGATCACTCGTCAGTGCAGTGGCAACAGGGTTGGCAAAGGCTTGTGCTAACAATAGCGACAACGAAAAACCCAGCTCACTGAAGTGTTGGACAAAGTAATAGAGAGGAATGGCAGCGCCAATCACAGTCAGATCTAAATAAATCCAGCGAAGTATTGATTGCTGGCGAGAAGCGTTTGGATTTTTGTTCATATCATTTTCTCCAGTAGAATAGTCTTAGCTTCATTATCGATAAGCATGCAAATCGCTGCAATTACGTGAGAGGTAATATTTTGACAAGTAATCTGGCTGTAAAGGCCGCCCCACAGACTTATGCCGAATTTTTAAAACACTGGCGCCGACAGCAAAAGTTAAGCCAATTGGAACTGGCTTTACGAGCTGAAGTCTCCCAACGCCATATTAGTTTTTTAGAATCCGGACGCTCAGCTCCCAGTCAGGAGATGATTTTGCGACTGGGACAGGCCATGGAGCTTAGCTTGCGCACCCAAAATTTGATGCTGAAATCGGCGGGCTTTGCGGCTCGCTATAGTCAAACCCAGCTGGATCAACCTGAAATGCAGCCTATCACTCAAGCGCTGCAGTACATTCTAAAACAGCAAGAGCCTTTCCCAGCTTTTGTGCTTGACAACCGCTGGCGCGTATTACAGGCCAATCAGGCAGCCCAAAACTTACTGGGATTCTTAGGTGGTAACCAGGCTTTAGACGAAATCTTCTTTGAGCAAGGGGCCATCAACCTGATGCGACTGCTGCTGCACCCTCAGGGCCTCAGAGCACTGATCTTAAATTTCAAAGAAGTCGCAGCCCATCTTTTACAACGCCTCCAACAAGAGTCCGATCCCGACACAACAGATAATCTCTATCGTGAAATGCAGGCTTATCTACCTGGAATAGCTCCCGTGTCAGTCTTCAGCGGCCAATCTCCGGTGCTAAGCACCTGTTTTATCAAAGGCGACTTGCGACTAGACCTATTTTCAGTGATTTCAACCCTGGGCACGCCCACGGATATTACCCTGCAAGAATTACGCATAGAATCATTCTTTCCGGCCAATACGAGCAGCGAAGCCATTTTGCGCAACTTAGATCAGGTCTAAATTCACTTAGTCATATTCCAAAGCTGGATTTGACAGGCTCTCAAAAATGAACTTGCATCTGAAAGAGCGGGAACAGCTCTGCCTGAGCGCTTCGTTGGGGCAGATATGTGTTTTGATCGGTGGGTAACAGTAGGCGCTGTTTAAGTGCCTGATTATGCGTATCGATCATGCCGTGAGCGTCAAACATATTAAAGATATAGATACCCAAACTAACAATCAATGCACCTAATCCAATAATATTGCTACCGAACATAGTAGCAGTCGTGTAAAAAGCGGTTTGCACCAGACTCCACAGCCAAAATTTACCCCAATCATCGGCATAGATATAACCCGCCGGGAATGGCAAAATATTTAAGGCAACAGCAACGAAAGGCTCTTTTTTATGTTCGTCATAATAGGCCGTACGAACAGCCAAAGGAAACTGAGCAATCTCAGAAGCCCGAGTCGTGTCAGTTCCTGAAATGACTTCTGGCGGGGCAGGCGTTCTAAAAGGGCTTGGTTCTTGACTTCGTTGAGGCACTGGAGTCGCTTGTGCAATCGCTTGTAAACCCTCTGAATTGGAGCGGGCCATTAACTGAACTACCATCTCATGGCTGACGCGCGTCAAAATCTCTTCGAGCTCACAGCGGCAGTCCCGATACTCGTCCTGTACTATCGTGCCTTTTTCTACATCAATCATGCGCAAGCTCAGGGTATAAATCGATCCCAACTTGCTAACGCTTCCTGTCATGATTTGGCGTACAGCAAGCAGTTTGCCAATCTCAACGGAACAGTCGGTGCTCTCGCAATTGCTTTGGGTTTGCTGAAAGCCCTGCTCTTTGATGATACTCAGCATATCAGCGCGTTCCATCACCCGATATTCCCCAGAGCGAAAAACCTGTGTGCGAATCCGATCCGTGATAATGCTGGCTTCGTCAACGGTTACGCCTCCCTTGGCAGTAAAATCAAGGACTGCAATCGCCGTTTTGGGGGCAGCATAAGCGGCGCTAAAATGAGAGGGTGCTAAGGAGAAGGTACTTAAAACCAGACATGTGGTTAGAAACACACTAATAAAACGCTCAAACAACATACAGGAACTCCAAGTGACAATAATTTAATTGGCATTATACAGGAGACCCGTCGCTCAGTTAGCCAGTTTTTCTGATTTACAAAGTCTGGCTGCATTTCCTTTTCAAAGCCTAATCTCAAGTAAAAACTTGTTATCTTGAATGCAACGCCCAGGCCGTTGGCCTAACTTTAGGTTTACCTTGACACTGATTGACTCATTTGCCTGAGCTTAAACAAAGCCCAGGCAATGCTGTCTTAGATCAGGTTGGGAGCAATTAAGTGGGGGCGTTGCTCGCCGCTGCTTTCAGCCAGGAAGAAGTGAAAGCCTGACTTACCGGCTTTGACCCAGCCTTGTTGTTTGTTAAACAAGCCCACTTTTTGGGTATTCTTAGCAAACAACGCACTGGCCTGATTATTCATAGCTTCGGTCGAGATATAAAAGGCGCCCAGCAAGTGGTCTTCACCATTTTGCGCTAAGCCGCGTTTTACTGATTGGGTTTCTTCAATAAAGAGCTCAATCTCAGTCGGATCGCCATTGCCAATCATTGCCACCCAGACGGGAGACTCAGAGCCATAAGCATAAGCACTGAGCGTATATTGTACGCCACAGCCATATTCACCGGGTATTTCTTCATAGAGTTTGATACGATCAATCTGCGGGAACTTGGGATAAAGTTGCTTAAAAGCATTGATTTGATTCATGGCATTGATACTAAAAAAGAGCTCAGATTGGATCCAGTGCGCGCAAAGGTACTCTCGGCGCTGCCGCAAGGTTTCTAGCAGCGGCTCTGGGAAGGCAATGCCATCATGAGACTGAATATTAAATGTCAGGTTTTCACCAATCGCTTCTGACAAACAATGACTCATGTCCCCAGAATCAAGCATCAAGACATCTGCCAAACTGCCCTCAGCTTCATCGATATACGCAGGGCGCAAAAAAGCCTGGCTTAAGAAATCATGCATCACCGTATTCAGCAGTTCATGGGCAGGGGTATAGAGGCTGAGCAAGCAGCGGCCCTTGCTCAGTAATTGGCGCAAGTCAACGTCGTCAAGTTGTAATTGACGTTCTTTATTTAATAAGAAGCTAAATTCGACTTTCCCCATATTATAAAAACTAACCAGAACTTCTGTCTCTTCGTTCTCTTCTTGCTCTAAGCTAGCCAGATCAAAATAAGAGCCAATCACATAGCCATTAAACTGCTCCAAATCGGAATTCAAATCTTCCAGAATAGGGTAAAGGTTAACCACTGCTGAATCCATATGTTCTTGCACCGGTGTACCCGAGTTGGCAATAAAGCTACTCACGGTTGCGATTAGATTTTCAGATAAAACATAGGTATAGATTAAGGGAGCAGAATCCGGCAGACGCTCTAAAGCAGCGTCATTAACTAGAGATTCAGCTGTGTTGAGAGCCCCACAGAGTTCGCCGGCTTTGACAAAAACAAAGCTGTCCTGGAATACCAGTACACCCGAAAACAATTGCCCGCGAATATCCGCTTGTCGAATCTGCTTTTTGGCTTCAGCATAGGTACCCTGGCCAGGCAGTTTTTCATATTTTTGCAAGAGCAACAGCAACCAGTTATAGTCGCCTTTTAAATACTTAAAGACCGAACCAGCCCCGGACTGGGTCGTGGTTTTTAGTAAACTGAGACGCAATTGGCTGGTGCGAGTATCACCTAAACTACGGGTGCTGTCTTGTTGATCACCGAGATCCAAACGAATCTTGTTTTGTGAATCACCGGTTAATTTATAAAGATCAGTCAGAAGGGTTTCCATATCCTGATAACGCTGACCAATTTGCTTGGCCAGGCAAGTCAAAATTATTGCCGAGAAATTTTCTGAAACCGCAGGGTTAGCAATATGCGGTGCAATAGGCTCAGACATAAAGACTTGCTGAATTAAGCTGCCCACATTATCGGCCTCATAGACCGGTTTGCCGGTCAGAAGCTCATAGATCGTAGCGCCGACTGAATAGATATCTGCGCGGGCATCTACATTTGAAGCATTGGTCAATTGCTCAGGCGAAGCATACAAAAAGCTACCCAGCATGGTGCCCGCCTGAGTCATGCGCAAGTCATGCTTTTCGTTCAGGCGTGCAATGCCGAAATCAGTGAGTTTGACTTCATTGCGGGTAGATACAAGCACATTGGCCGGCTTGATATCCCGATGCACGATATTGTGCTCATGGGCTTGCTGTAGAGCTTCACAGAGTTGAATAGCGATCCGAGTCACCGTTTCGACAGGGAGAGGCTGCTGAGCGCCCTCCATAATCTCTTGCAGATTACGGCCATTGACGTATTCCATCACCATATAGAACTCATCTTGACTACTGTGGATATCAAAGATACCCACAATATTGGGATGATTCAAGCGTGCAATCGTTTTGGCTTCTTGCTTAAAGCGTTGAATATACTGTTGGCGACCTTCTTCTGTGTCAGCTTCCAGCTTCAATTGCTTTACGGCGACCTCACGGTCGAGACGATCATCGATCGCCAAATAAACATCGCCCATCGCGCCTTCGCCAATTTTCTCTTTGATTACATAGTGTCCGGCAACCGTTTTGTTAGTCGTTGTACTCATCTATCTACCCCTGTTTATTTTTCAGCAAGCCTTAAGTCTTAAGCCCGGTTCCAGGGCAGTTTGTCTAAGACCATGACGAATCCACACCAACCGGTTGAGCCACCGATTAACTGGGCCACGCCGGAAAAGATCGTCAGTCCGATAAAAGCGGGGTGTACCCACTGGCTTAAGATCAGTCCCATCAAAATTAAGGTACCAAAGATAAGCTGTACTTGACGCATCACTGGGATCGCGCCACCTTTGCCTTGAGCGACAGGGAAGCCCGCTTTGCGCCAGGCCACAACGCCGCCATCAACGTGAATCGCGTTCAAACCTTTGGCTTTGAGCTTTTGTACGGCTTGCTTGGTACGCATGCCGTTATGACAAGAGACATAAATTTCTTGGAATTGGCCCAGACGCTGACTGTGCTTGTCAATATCAGAGAGAGGTACACTTTCAACACCATCAATGCGTGAGCTCTTGTATTCCCCTGCAGTACGCACATCAATAAAAACTTGATTGGGCTGGGGCTCGATTAGTTTATCTCGTAAAACCTGAACTGAACATTGAGTTTGATCTTGAGTGGTAACGCTGGCCATATTGAAGAACCTCTTTTTTTTATTTTGAATCTGAACGGAAGCTTTTGTTGATATTACTAGCATATAACGTCAAGCTAAAGCCCAGCTTAGCGTTGGCTTAAACTTTGTTCAGCTTTTAAGATATCCCCTGAGTACCCAGCGAGCAAGCAACGAATCGCTCTCGGGCAGGATTGGATCTTTCTCAGTTTAATGCGCTAATTAGACGATAAACTGCTATTCCGTAGGCTGAGACAAACCTGTCTGGTCTGCTTATCACACAAAGCACAAGTACTCTCTTGTGGCTTCCCCATACCGGGACGAACCTTTGTTTGTGTCTCAGCACTTAAAATATAGAGATCAGCCAGAATACTTTGCATATCCAGGTAGCGCTGATTGAACGGCTTAGACAAACAACACATAATAATATTTGAAAAAGCCACTGAAACATCAGGGTTAAGCGTATGGGGTGAGTCAAGCTCAGACCTCAAAGCAGCTGGCTTCAAAGGTCGCACTTTGTCGGCATCATAAAAGGGCTGGCCTGTCAACAATGCGTAAGCTATGGCACCAATCGAATAAATATTAGCGCAGGCATGTATTTGGAACGTATTAATCACTTGCTCTGGCGGCGCAACCGAAAAATCAGCAGCCAGGCTATCGCTCGGGTTCTGATTTTCGTTTAGTCGGGCAATACCCAGGCCAGTAAGCTTGACATGGTTATCATGAGAAAGCAGCACATTAGCGGGCTCGATATTCAGATAGGCAATATGGTGTTCATGAGCCTGCATGATAGCTTCACACAGCTGGGTAACAATAAATAGAACCGTTTCAATCGGCAAAGGCAGCTGAACGTATTTGATAATCTCTTGCAGATTGTACCCATTGACGTACTCCATCACCATATAAACCTGATCCTGATTACTGTGAATATCAAAGACACTCACAATATTGGGATGATTCAGACCTGAAATCAATTTGGCATCCTGCTCAAAGCGCTCGATATATTGCTGACGATCTGCTTCTAAGTTGGCCTCCAGCTTCAATTGTTTGACAGCCACTTTGCGACCAAGTCGCTCATCAATCGCTGAATAAACATCCCCCAATTCACTTTCACCAATTTTTTCTTGGATCACATAACGTCCAGCAATCATAGTCTTTGTCGCTATAGTCATTTAATTTACCCCTCTGCATTTTTTAGAAACCGCTTTACTTAAACCCGATTCCAGGGATAATAAAATTTGATCGAACGATTGCGCGATCAAGTTTTTTCTCAAAGCCTGAACTGAACATGGATTGTGAGCTTGGATGGTTACGCTAGCCATTTTCAAACAGATCTTTAATAAAAATAATGGCTATACATAGGAAATATTTACCTCCATTTAACTAGTTTATATCCTAAAACTAAATCTCAGCTGAGCATGGGCTTAAGCTTTGCTCAGATATTAGATCGCAAGAATCGGAGTGTCTACGATAGAGACTTTGCTTATACTAAATAAAAAGAGGTGAACAAACATGAATGCAATCAATCGACAACGTTGGCAGCTTGTAAAATCAAAAAATGAAACGTCAGCTCGCTTTCTCTACGCGGTTAAAACAACAGGTATCGTTTGTCGCGTGGGCTGCGCCTCACGTCTTCCTTTGCCGGAAAACGTAGTCTACTTCGAAGATCTCTCATCAGCCCTTTTGGCAGGATACAGACCCTGCAAGCGCTGTCAGCCAGATCAGCTAACGGACGCGGCTACAAGCAAAGATATTGAGTATAAAAAAGCCATCAGGCAGGCCTGTGAGCGTATAAACCAAGAACCCCAACCTCCTGTTTTGGCTGACTTAGCACTAAAAGCGGGCTTAAGTCCGGCCTATTTTCAACGCAAATTTAAGGCAATGCTGGGCATTAGCCCCAAGCAATATGCTCAGGCTGTGAAGGCTCGCCGTTTTCAAGCAGCCATCGAAACGGCTCCCTCCGTAACCGCTGCCATTTATGAGGCCGAACTGAGCTCTAGTGGTCGCGCCTATGAACTGGCCCAAAAACGACTCGGTATGACACCCAGCAGCTGGCGAGCAGGTGGCAAAGGAGAATTGTTGATTTATACCCAGACCCAAACCGAACTGGGCTTTCTGGGCTTAGCCTGTAGCCCGCGCGGAATTTGTGGCATCGAACTAGCAGACCAGGCGGAAGCATTAGCAACCCAATTTAGAGCCCGCTTCCCACAAGCTCAACTGGAAGTAGCTGAAGAGGAGTTGGCGACTCTTTTGGAACAGCTGATCGCGCAAATTGATCGTCCAGCAGCAGTCCTTACGCTACCGTTAGATATTCAGGGAACGGCCTTTCAGGAACAAGTTTGGCAAGCACTGATGCTGATCCCAACGGGGCAAACACGCTCATATGCTGAAATTGCCCACCAGATCGGCAAGCCCAAAGCTGTGCGAGCAGTGGCTGGCGCCTGTGCTGCTAACCGCCATGCGATCGTGATTCCTTGTCATCGCATTGTGCGCAAGGGGGGCCAATTGAGCGGCTATCGCTGGGGAGTTGAGCGCAAACACCAATTATTGATCCAGGAAGCTCAGGCTCTGACCGAATAAACTCAGTCGCATCGTGCAATGGCTACAAACCCCAAGACTTTGCTGCTAAAATAGCGAGAAAAAGCCTGCCCAGGCAAAGCGAGAAAAACGATGAAAAAACGATTATTACTGTTATTGACTTTGGTATGCCTGACGACGACGGCCTGTGAAGACACTGGACTCACTCTGAATGTCGGTGAGCAACAAATTGAAAGTAAAATGGCGGCTTATTTCCCTTATCACAAAGAAGCGCTGATGGGCTCCCTGAAACTGGATTTGACAGAGCCTGACCTGATCCTAAAAGAGGGATCTAACCGGGCTGAGCTGGTGCTTAAAAGCGCTATCAATACGGGTGGCGTGACCTGGCCGGGGCAATTGCGCCTGTCTTTCGGGCTGGATTACGCAGCTGACACCGGTACTTTTTATCTGATTGAGCCCCGTGTCGAATCAGTTGATATGAGCGGCATACCAGCGACAGTGTCGTCGGGATTCACCCGTTATTTATTGCCATTAGTGCAACAATACCTGACTCGTGTGCCAGTTTACACCCTCAAAGCAGAGGCCAGTACAGGTCAGAACATCGCCCGTCGTACCCTCAAAAAAATCGCTATTCAGGACAAAAATCTAAAAGTCACTCTGGGTTTGGTAGATCCCAATCAAAAATAAGCTGATTTAACGCAAGCATCCGGTCATGGCAAGGTCAGAATCCCGCTAGTTTTCGGTTGCGTCATGGCCAGTATTTCACCGTCTGGAGCAATTAAAGCGGCAACCCCTTTGAACGATGAGCGTACCAGTGGCAGGCCATTTTCAACAGCAATCAAGACAGCAATACCCAGAAATTGCGAGGCCGCTTCTGGGCTAGATCCGACAGAGTGTTCCATTGCCGAAACGGAAATTAGATCCGCACCCTCGGCTTTGCCCTGACGTACCAAATAGCGGTCAAATTCTTCGTAACAGAGCAAAGCGATCACACGCTGGCCATTGATATCCATCACAGGTGAGCGTTGGCCTGGTACAAAAAGGTCCCGAGTGCCCAACTGCAAGCCAAAATAGGGCCGTTCCCCGCCAGGGAATAAAAACTGCTTGGCACGCGCTATCAGCACTTCACCATCCGGGGCCAGGGCCAAAAGTGAGTTTTGTCGTGTGCGTTGGCTGGTCAGGGTTTCACGACCAAAAATATGATAGGCATTGGCAGATGAAAGGGGAAGACGCATGCGAACGCCGTTGCCTGGCCCTTCATCGATTCGCCAGCGACCTTTGACTAGCGCTTCGGGCCAGACCAATAAATTCACACCGGCGGGGATCTCTTGCGGTCGTTCAGCAAATTCGTTCATGTGTACAGCCGCCACATTTTTGAGCGCCTGATGTCCATTCGGCAGGGCAGGCAGCAGCCAGAGAACTGCAAAATAGGCAGCAGCGACAGCGGCATGGCGGCCTGAGCGTTGGGCCAGGGCCTGAGCCAGACAGGCACAAACCGCCAGACTGAGCACTAAGCTCAGTTCCCAACCCAAATGCCCCACGGACTTGAGCATCAGCGAAAACTGCCACTGAGAATACAAAAATGCACTCACGACTAGCCCAGAGGTATGGAAAGTTAAGATTTCGCCTAGCCACCAGGCCAGAGGGAACCAGAGCCAGAGCGGGATCTTATGGCGCTGGCGAATACAGACCATGATGATTAGCGGCAGGCGCTCAGGCAGCAGCATGCCAAACAAATTAATCAGCGTCCACATGCCAGCAGTGGTCCAGAGATCCCAGTGACTGCCGCCAAAACGGTAGACCGCCTCAAAGGTCCAGGGAAAGCCGATCCAATGCTGGGCAAAGCCCCCCAGGATCAAGCCCACAATCAGCCAGGGCGCATGGGTATAAAGGCAGAGGCTAAGAACCGTTCCGATCATACCCAACCAGGCCAGAGACCAATAGTCTGGGTGCAAAAATGAGATCCCCAGTGCCATACCTGAAATGACCAGGAGCAAAGCCCCCCAGATGGGGGACTGCAGCACAGAAACCAAAGTGCTTTGGGGGTCTTTAGCTTCTATTTCAAAGGGCTCAACTTCGCTCATTACTTAAATCGTTCAACGGGTACGGGCACCAGGATTTCGCTCTCGGGCTCAAATAGCGACGGGAACTTCAAACGCAGCAATGGCGGCTGAACCCGTTGCAACTGAGATTTTATATCTGCAATCGACATTTGATCTACCTGCTGCTGCACCTTTTGTAGCGCTGCTGAGTCCAGACGCCAACGTAAAATAGGGTAACGGGGCTCTGTATGCACGGATTTGATTTTGTCCATCAGCGAAGCTTCTGGAGCTAAGAACGCTGGACCGTACTCAAAACCGGGGTAATAAATCCGAAAAGCGGGTGCAATCACATGGGCATCCATATTTTGCTCAGCCAGGGCTGACAAGATGTCCAGTGAAGCACCATAACAGCTATTCATGACCACCAACTCAGGATTAAAAAAGGCCACCGCTTTGGCAACCTGATGCACATTGTGCTCCGCAAAATAGGGTGGCTGGCCATGCCCAGCAACAATCACGGTCTGGGCCTCAAAGGCCTGATCAGGTAGCTTTTCTAGGGGCACCCACAGACAACAATCTTTGGGCAATTTGGGCAAGATCGGATCTTTTTGGGTGTACAAAATCACCACCGGTTTCGGGCTACGGGGGACCGCAGCCCAGCCCAAACCGACAGCGATTAGGACTAGAGAAACGCCGATGGCAAGCCCAATACTCAGGCGGTACGTCATTTTGCGCTACGCTCAGCCTTCATCAGATCTAGCAAAGCCGCCAGAATGGGCTCTGGGTTGCCATAATCATTAGCAACATTTTCTTCCATCCTACAACTAACCGCAAATAGGGTGCGCGTAGATAAATCTCCCCAGATCGGATCCCGACGTAAGCCAGGAGCAGCAATGACCTGCGTAGATTCAAAGTCGTCACCATCTATCGGCTCGTCAACCGAAGGAAACTGACTCTCATCCAAGGGGTCGTCCTCAACGGGGAACTCACCGGTTTCCTCAGGAAACAACTCGCCTTCGAAAGTGACCGCTTCTTCAAACTCGCCGAAGTCAATATCGGCATCAAAGAAAGCCTCTGAATCAAGCTTTTCAAAATCTTTATCTGTGAAAAACGCACTGTCTTTGAAGCTTTCGAGTTGTGATTCATCAACCAGGTCACCAATATCTGCCAGCATATTTTTGTCTATTTTATCGTAGGGCAAATCGATAAACTCCAATTGATCGCGATGAGCGGCTGCACGGACTGAAGCCAACAGCAAAGCGATCGTATGTATCGGCGTGTTCTGAATCACGGGTTCTTTCATCATGAGTTGGGCTGCGAACTGCGGACTGAGAGCCGACTTTCCATTGACCAGCCAGGAGCCATCCGGCTGGGTTTCGATTCTGACTTCACCACTGACTTGTTTGGCCGCAAAACTTGTCGCTGTTTGCTTAAGGGTATAGTTAAATAAGTCTTGATCGGCCAGCATCGTCGTGCTGATCTTGGTTTTTTTATCGGTCACCACATAGATATCTTCTCGGTTGTCCATGATTGGATAATCTTCGATATTCAACATCAACTCGTGCTCACCAAACCCATCCAGCTTCACCTTGGTGGCCAAACTCCGGTTTTCGCCCCCGTCTTTATCGACGTCAAAGCCAGCACTAAACTCATAGAAAGGAATTTCAACTCCGGCAGCAACATCTTTGATCGGACTTTTTAAGCGGCGACGAATCGGTGCTTTGAGGCGATAAGCACCCGCCAGTTTGTCACGCACATCGGGTGTTTGAAAGAGAGTTGCGTCTGGTGTTCTCGATGTTCTATCGATGGTTTGCGGAGCGACCGAAGCAGACGGAGTGCTCTGCTCTGGCGACGGAGCAGGTGTTTGCACCGTTGGTGTGCTGCTACAGGCAATTAAGCCTACAAAAGCGAAGCTGAGTGCCCCCGTTACGATAGAAGACTTAATTTTCTGACTTTGCATAATACCACCTCAATAATTATTGAACCATTAACTTAGCCAAGTTAAACATATTGTTACACAAAAAGCAAAGTGAAAACCTATTTCATCTACAAATACAATTTTGAAAAGTTAAAACTTGTTAAAAACCTGAAGTCAAACAGGCCTAATTTATATCGCGTTAAAAGAATAATAAGCTGATCACTCGAAAACAAACCACTCTTTAGTCGAAACATTTTGATGACTATAAATCAATAACATTTTGTTAAACACATAAAATGTTTAGCAGTAAAAATTGAATGGATCAGTTTTAGCTTACAATCTCAGACAGCCTGAGTACAGGTATAAGCACCCAGTGGATTGAGTCGAGCGACACATGTAGAGGCATTGACATCGGCTGCCAAAGCGACATCTTCAGGATAGCCACGCTCCACAAGTTCCTGACCGGAGATACAGCCCTGGAGAATCCTCAGTAGATCGGTCTCAGCTTGCTCAAAACTCTGAGCAGCCGATTGGGCTTCCGGGCTGAGTTGAGCCTGAACGATGGCCTGCAATGACTGAATCACAGCCCCCGCACCCAGCAGATCTTCTAGCGCCGGTCGCAAGCGCTGGTCAGGCCAACGCTCACCAGCCGGGATCACAAGAATGCGCTCAAAATCCTGACCGCGTATCCACTCAGCACTGGCAGCCGCATTACGCAAACAAACACTTAAAGTCGCGACCTGACCAGTCAAGGTGCTCAAGGTCGCGCCATTGGGCGAGGGCAATACCAGGCGACTGCCTGCGGGCAAGGCCTGCAAAGAACTAGGGGAAAGTGAAGGCTGTGTATGTGAACGCGGCCCCACCAGTGTGGCTTGCTTTTGCTCGGCAAAAGCCTGGGCCCGCTCGTCTTGATAGAGGTAGGGCCAGACCATTGCCTGACGCGAGAGGGCAATGTCGATCGCTGTCGAAAAAGACAGCACATCAATAATCAGATACAGATCAGGGGGCGGCAGGTATGCTATCGCTGCCGCCCCCCACTCTAAGTCAATCTGCATCTAAGCTTGAGCGACCCATTGGTCAACTTCTTCTTCGAGTACAGCCAAAGGCACCGAACCATTGCGTAAAACCACATCGTGGAATTCTTTGATATCAAAGCGCTCACCCAGTTGTTTTTCGGCAGCCGCACGCAATTGCTTGATCTTGATTTCACCGACTTTATAAGAGAGGGCCTGGCCTGGCAAGATCGTATAGCGGTCGACTTCTGAAGCGATATCGTGATCCGAATTTGCCATCTGTTTTTGCATAAACTGATTGGCTTGCTCACGGGTCCAACGCTTGGCATGAATCCCCGTATCCACCACCAGACGGCAGGCACGCCACATTTCAAAGCTCAGCGCACCATAATGCTGATACGGGTCCGTGTACATATCCATTTCATAGCCCAGATACTCAGAGTAAAGTCCCCAGCCTTCGATATAAGCGGTGACATGCATATTGCGCCGGAAATAAGGCAACTCAGTCAGCTCTTGCGCCAGCGCAATCTGCAAATGGTGACCCGGAATCGCTTCATGCAAGGTCAATGCGGTCACGGCATAGGTCGGGCGTGTGGGTAAGTCAAAAGTATTCAGGTAATAATAACCCGGGCGAGAGCCATCTTCTGGCGCAGGCATATAATAGGCCTGGGGCGCTGTTTTGGCCTTATAGTCTTCGACCGCTTTCATCACACAAGGCGCATTGGGCATACGTTTAAACAAAGCAGGGACTTTCTCGTAAGCTTCAGCCATGACACCCTGGTAGGATTCCCACAACGCTTCTGGACTCTCGAAAATAAAGTCCGAATGGGTGCGTAAGTGACGGTTAAAAGCTTCAACATCACCCGTAAAGCCCAGTTCTTTTTTAAGCTTTTCTTTCTCGTTATGAATGCGCTCGACTTCAGCCAGACCCATCTCGTGAATGGTGTCGGCATCCAGATCAGGGGTGGTATACATTTTAATGAAATACTGGTACATCGCTTCGCCATCAGGCAAGTCCCAGATACCCGTGGTCTCACGGCAGGCTGGTAAATAGGTTTCTTTCAGGAAATCATGTAGTTTCTGGTAAGCCGGTTTGATCGCCGAATCAATCACCTGAGCCAGACCCTGGCCCAATTTTTCTTTTTCACCAGGGGTAAAATCTGTGTTTTGTGTGATCGGTAAGTAAAAAACTGAATCCGTCGCCTCACCGGCAATTAGACTTAGAATTTGCGGCAAGACTTGTTCTATCACATAGCCAGGCTGCACGCGCTTCTCGGCCATCCCTAATTTTAGATTGTCGATCACGTCATCGATTTGCTTAGAAAATGCTTTGAGACGCTTGCAATAGTCCGGGTATTGATCTGGCGTTTTGAGAGGCTGGAAATCAATCAATTGAGGTAAACTCAGCTGAAAACCGGTCATTTGATTAATCGGCATCTGCCAAAATTTAAAACGAAAACCATCAATTCCTTCGTCTAAAAGCATGCCAAACATCTCGTGGTTGAGCTGGTCAGTTTTGCTCAGAGAGGCCGGTGCGATTGCATCTAGCTCTTGTTTAAAAGCGCGCAATTGCTTTTCTTCAGCCGCTTCAGCCGCTGCAGACATATCGGTTAGCAGATCGTTATAGCGAAAATCGCCTTCATAAGTCGCGTATTCTGGGTTGCGCTGGCGACGGTACTGGTGGTGGCGTTCAAAGAGCTCGTGCAGTTCGGTATGTGGCATCGTTTTGACCTCAGTTTTTTTATTCGTTTTTCACTGTACCACCCCTGAGCAATCAGAGCCAAAGTTTCGCAAAGAGAAGTATAAAAGAGTTCATTTAAGCGCAGCCAAAGTCTCTAAGTGATTCAAGAAAGCCTGCTGCAAATGTTAGACTAGCTAAGAGAATATTTGCTAAAGGGGGCCAGATCATGAAGCGAGCATTAGGCTTTGTCTTGATTTCATTCAGCATGATCTTAAGCGCTTGTAGCCTGGGCTTCTTTTTGGATCCGCAGGTCGAGTTTGAGCAATCCAGGTTAATTAGCGCTCCTGACTATTCCCAAAAAAGCGCCTGGGCTGCACTGCCTTCTGAAAAAGACAAAGCCGATCTGGTCCCTCCTGGCAGCCAGGACCAACAGGCTTCAGCGGCTGCAGATGTTTTCTTTGTGCATCCGACGGTCTGGTTTAGCCGCAAGCAATGGAATGCTGATTTTCAGCCGGGTTCAGCACGTCAAATAGTTGATCAAATTTCGATGGCAACTCAGGCATCCAGTTTTAATGCCTGCTGCCGCGTCTATGCACCGCGCTATCGTCAGACCACATTGGGAGCTTTTTATGCAGAGCCAGCTAAGGCCCAAAAAAGCTTTGAAATTGCCTATCAAGACGTGGCCAACGCCTTTGATGTTTTTATCAATACCCATAATCAAGGACGCCCCTTTATTTTAGCTGGCCACAGTCAAGGCAGTATGCATTTGATGCGCCTACTCGAAAAAATTGACCAGGACCCCAGATTAAGACAGCGCCTGGTGGCAGCTTATCTACCGGGTATGGCCGTGCCTTTATCTTGGTATAGCAGCCGCTATAAAAATATCCAACCCTGTGAAACCCCCGACCAAACGGGCTGTGTTTCAGCCTGGGACACCTACCGAGAAGGGGCAGCACCCAAAGGGCATGAGCCTTTGCATTATTGGCAAGGCAATAAGCTAGCGAGGGTTTCTCTTGAGCAACCCCGCCAGTGCACCAACCCAATCAGCTGGCGCGCAGACTCAAAACCGTCTGATTTGAGCAAACACCTGGGAGCTGTTGAGATGATTAATCTCGGAGACAGCTTTAGTTTTACCCAACTGATATTTTCAGATAAGCCCTTAAATCTCAAGATAGATAGTTTAAAAGCACCGCGCAGAGAATTGGTCTCGGCCCAGTGCGAACAAGGCATCTTGCGCGTGCAAGATCTCAAAGCCCTCAATTACCCAGCGCTGGAAACTCAACCGGGCAATTATCACCTTTTAGACTATGAGCTCTTCTGGATCGATATTCGCGAAAACAGCAAGCAAAGACTGAAGTCCTGGCTGGAAGCCCACCCGCAAACAAAGTGATTTTCCGCGCTAGCGTTTAAACTGACTTCAGCACAATGGTCCGTATTATTCAGAGAAAGCCTTGTGACTTCAAAATCATCATGTTATAACGTAAATGCAATCAATTTGCATTTATAAGAGATAATCCAGCGTTTAACATAAGCTGATGAAAATATTTGGAGTAAAAAAACCAACATTTATGCGGATTTTAGATTTAAAACGCAAGCATTCACAAATAAGCACTGATGCTATTGAATTGCAAAGGCAAAAGATGTGATGCGCCAAACACTCGTTGCAAAAGCGCTCTATTTTCTGATTAGCGGCGGCCTAATCTGCCCTGCTGTACTGGCACAAGAGACGCCTATAGCCCAGCCACTCTCTGCCGAAGAAGCATCAGACACCACTGATACAAGCATAGAAATCCCAGCTGTTGAAACAGAGCCCGATTTAACCCCTAATTGGCAACAAAACCTGGCCAACTCCCCCTTTCAACAACAAAGCTTTGTACCCAATATTTCTCTGATCCTCGATCTGGGCCTGGGGGGACGAAGCTTGAGTGATCAGAGCTTTGGCAGCCTCACTCAGCCTCTGGATCTCTTAGGCACTCAATCCACCCATCATAGCCTCAACCCGGCTAATGGCTTTAATCTCAATTATGCTGAGCTCAGTTTTCAGTCGACTGTCGATACCTATTTTGATTTATTCTCCGTCTTCCATTTTTCAGCCCTGGAAGTCGAAATTGAAGAAGCCTATCTAACGACCCGGGGTTTACCCGCGAATTTTCAAATCAAAGCGGGCAAGTTCCTCTCGCATTTTGGTCGCCAAAATTCACAACACGCACATTTTTGGCGTTTTAACGATCAGCCGCAAATCTACCGTGCTTTTTTTGGCAATGAAGGCCTCAATGAGCTGGGATTACGTGCCTCCTGGCTAGCTCCCACAGACTTTTATTTGGATCTGGGCCTGGAGCTCTTACAAGGCGATAATGCTTCTAGTTTTGGTCATGCTGAGCTGTTACAAGACGACACCGTGCGTCAGCAGCAGATAAACCTGCCCAGCTTAATTGTGGCCACAGCCAAGAGCTCATTTGACCTGAACGACACGCTGATTTTATCTGGCGGGCTCTCTTATGCTCTGGGTGCGACGCGGATCAGTGCTGAAGAAGTCAATGAAGCAGATCTGCATTTGCATCAATCATCAGATCACGCTGGAGAATCTATTGCTCCCTACGCCGGTCTGAGTCAGGTCGTCGGGGCAGATCTGAGTTTGCGCTGGTTTTATAGCTCTTACCAGGAGCTGAGCTGGCAAAATGAAATCCTCTTGCGACACAGCTCAGGTCAGCAAAATGCAACAGTGGGAACTCAGGATTTCGCTCTGCTACAATCGGGCTTATATTCAGAGCTCTTGTGGCGTTTTGGGCAACAGTGGCGCTCAGGGCTGCGCCTCGATCTGATCACGCTGGATCAGCGCAGCCACGTCCAGCAAGTCTCAGGTGGCGGATTGGCTTTGCCCCGCTATACGGCTGTGCTGGATTATTTACCGACAGAGTTTTCTCGTTTTAGGCTGCAATATGCTTATGATCAGAGCCGCTATCAGGCTGGGCAGCCTCAGGGGCTGCACGAATTATTTTTGACACTCAATTTAGCGATTGGCGCCCATGGTGCCCATGAATTTTAAGGAAACAGATATGTTCAACTACTCTTTAAAGCTTCTGTTTAAACTCAGCCTGCTGGGTTTTATTTTTCTGGTCTTTGGCTTATCTTCACAGGCCGAAGCCAAACTAAAGGTGGTCAGCAGCTACCCGTATATTAGTGATCTGGTCAATCAAATCGCCGGGACTGCCGTGGACCGCCAGACTTTGGCCAGTGGAGACTGGGATCCCCATTTTGTGGTTGCCAAGCCCTCACTGATCAGACATCTGCGCCAGGCAGATCTTTTGATTATCAACGGCGCCCAACTCGAATTGGGTTGGTTGCCGCCTCTCTTACGACAGTCCGGCAATGCAAAAATTCAGGCCGGTAGCGTCGGCTTACTGGATCTTTCTCTCTATGCCCTCAAGATTCAAGTCCCTCAGAATGTTTCGCGTGCTAATGGCGATGTGCACCCCCAGGGAAACCCCCATTTTGTACTCGATCCCGATAATGTGCCGCGCCTGGCAGCTGCAATCTATGCCAAACTCTGTCAGCTAGATCCTGGGCATTGTCAGGGATTTAAAAGCAATTTAGCGCGTTTTCAGGGGCGCTGGAAACAGGCTACCGCTGGCTGGAAAGGGCGTATGGCCCCTCTTAAAGGCACCCCCGTGATCGAGTACCACCGCTTGCATGACTACTTTTTAGACCATTATGGATTAGCAGTGATCGCCACCCTCGAGCCTCTAGCCGGGATTCCCCCTACCCCCCAACATCTGGCCAAGGTGATTAGCGAAGTCAAACAACGCCAGGTCAAACTCAATCTACGCGGGGCTTATAACCCCGCAGCACCGACTGATTTTGTGAGCAGTAAAACACCGGCCGCTAGCATCACTTTGCCTCATGATGTCGGGGCTGTCTCTGATGCCAAAGATATTTTCAGCCTCTATGAAAGCCTGCTCAAGCGGATGGGCGTGTGATTGAACTCTTTCTACCGGCCTTTTTAATCACACTTATTCTGGTTGGCATTCATGCTTATTTTGGCTTGGAAATCATTCGTCGTGGGATTATTTTCACGGATCTGGCGATTGGGCAATTGGCTGCGCTGGGAACGGCGATTTCGCTGTTGTTTTTTGAAGGGGCTTACCTTTATTTACTTTCTCTCAGTTTTGCTCTGGCAGGTGGACTGCTGATTGGACTCCTGTCGCGGCGCGAACAAAATGTCGAGCCGCTGATCGGTTTGCTCTATGCCATGGGTTTGTCAGGGGTCTTTCTACTCTTAAGCCGCTCGGCCCATGGTATGGAAGAAATTCAAAAATTAATGGCTTACGATATCTTGTTTACACCGATGTCTGATGTCATCAAAACGGCACTGATTTACCTGGGTCTAGGCTCAATTTTATTTGTGATTCGTCAGCGACAGGGTCTGGCACGCGAATTGATCTTCTTTATGACTTTTGCAGCCACCGTCACTTCTTCAGTTAAATTGGCGGGCGTGCTCGTAGTCTTTGCTTTATTGGTAGGCCCGGCATTAATGGCCTCCTACTTACCTGGTAAGCACAAGCTTTGGATCGCCTGGGGACTGGGCTCAGCGGTCAATCTGGGAGCAATGCTCTTCTCTTTTTATCAGGATCTACCCACGGGCTATACCCTGGTTTTTGTACAGGCTTTGATTGCCATCATCGTGAGCTGTTTGGCAATCGGCTTCAAGCGTCCCTTGCAGGCTGTCAGCGATTAAATGCATTGCAAATGCTGAGCCGTATGCAGTCTATCTAAAAAATCACATGTTCTTTTGACAGAGCACATATCTGCCAGTGAGGTCTATTGGTATACTGCAAGCCTGGAGGCGCTTAGACAGATGTGGATCGTTTTACTGATTTTGGTGCTGAGTTTAGTCCTGATGGGAGGGGGCTGGATTCGTCGTGACCTGGTCGCTTTGCTGATGCTCGGGGCATTAATGCTTACGGGATTAACCCCTTTAGACAAAGCACTCGCTAGCTTCGCAGATCCGCTGATTCTCATGCTGGTGGGGCTCTGTGTCATTGGGGCCGGCCTGGTGCATTCAGGCGTCGCTTCTTGGCTCTCTCTGCGCATGATCAAGCTCTTAGGTGAGCATGAACTGGTCTTGACTCTCAGCTTGATAGTCAGCAGTGCTATTTTAGCGGCCTTTATGTCACCCCCAGGCGCATTGATGGTTTTATTACCCCTGGCAATGGGCCTGGCAGATGAAGCCAATTTGGCACCAGCACGGCTCTTAATCCCCACCGCATTTGCTGCTGGAGTCGGGGGTATGATCACACTGATTGGCTCCCCTAGCAATTTGATCGTCGCTAAACTGCTCTTTGATACCGGGCAAGAAAGCTTTGCTTTGTTTTCTTTTGCACCGATAGCAATTGCCATCTTATTTGTTTTGTGCCTTTATTTTATCTCGATTGGTCGCTGGCTATTGCCGTACGATCTCAGAGCACCCGCCGAGAAACACGATCTGCGTTTGCAAGCTTTATTGCGTCGCTACGGTCTGATACATCAATTGCATTGGTATCGCTTACCCAGCGGCAGTCGTTTGTTGGGGCAAGAATTGCAAGACCTGGACTGGGGTGAGTCCTCGATTCAGATTTTAGCGACCCGACCCGCTAATGAATCGGTTCATACCCGAGTAGATTTTTGTCAGGCCGACACGGAGATTAAGCCCCATCAAGAAATTTTGCTGCAGGGCAGCGAGCGGGCCTTAGAAAGCTTTTCAGAGCAATACAATCTGACACATGTACATGAAGCTCAGCGCGATTTGAGCTTTTTCAAAACCCATCTGGGCTTAGGCCAGTTATTAATTGTGCCTCGCTCCCCTTTAAGCAATAAAAGTCTGCGCGAATTGCATTTCCGGGATCGCTTTGGTGCGCATGTCCTGGCTTTATTACGTCGTGGACACTTGATTAAAGATGATCTGGCCGATGTCTCTTTGCTTCCAAATGATATGTTATTGATACAAGGCCCCTGGCGCCGGATCTGGCCCTTGAGAGAAGAGCGTACTGATTTTCTGGCCCTTGATTTACCCGGTGCTTTGCGTGAACGCCCAGTCTCTGGTTTGCGCCTGGGCTTAATGGGCTTCTGGATCACACTGATGGTCCTGCTCTTAACTATGAACTGGGTACCGATGGTTGTCGGCGTCTGGATCGCTGCCGTCGGAATGATTTTCACCCGTTGCCTGAGCTTAGAAGACGCTTATCGCTCGGTGGCCTGGGAAACCATTTTGCCTTTGGTGGCCTTTTTCAGCTTACTGCCCGCCTTATCTGAGGTCGATTTTTTCAATCAAATCGCCGGTCTGGCCAATGGCGTAGAAAACATCTATCTGCTGATGACTGGGGTCTTTATACTGACTGCTTTGATCTCTAGTCTGAGTCACTTTATTCCGGCGATTATGTTGAGCGCCCCTTTGGCACTCGTGTTGGCTCAGCAGGCCAGTGTCGAACCTCGGATCTTGATGATGACAGCAGCCATTGCCGCATCTTCAGGCTTTGCTTCGCCCTGGTCGAGTTTTACCAATCGCCTGATTCGCAATCCAGGCGGCTATAGCAAAGCCGACTACTTCCGACTGGGCTTGCCTTTACAAGTCTTGATTCTGGGTATTTGCTTAGGATTGATTCCTTTTTTACTGGACTAATGGCCTGAGCTAAAAACTGCTAGAGAGACGATCCATTTGCTGACTCTCTTCACCAATTTGCAAGCGCCACAGATCGGCATAAATCCCATTGTCGAGCAAAAGCTGCTCATGACTGCCTGACTCAGCGACCTGGCCTTCACGCAGCACCAGAATACGATCAGCCTGACGTAAGGTCGAGAGGCGATGGGCTATTATCAGAGCGGTTTTACCGGCAACCAATTGATTGAGATTGCGCTGGATAATCCGTTCGGTCTCCGTATCGACAGATGAAGTCGCTTCATCCAGAATCAAGATCGGTGCATTTTTGACCAGGGCGCGCGCAATACTCAAGCGCTGGCGCTGGCCGCCAGATAATTTAATGCCCCGTTCTCCGACCAGCGTATCGTAACCCTGAGGCAAAGAGACAATGAAGTCGTGTAGTGCTGCTTGCTTAGCAGCTGCCTCAATCGTGGCTTGATCGACTTCAGCTTGCCCATAGGCAATATTTTCACGCAAGCTGCCATGAAACAAATAAACATCTTGTGAAACCAGAGCAATCTGGCGGCGCAAATCTTGTAATTGCAGACCTTTCAGGTCTTGCCCGTCGAGACAAACTTGCCCCTGATCAGGATCATAGAGCCTCAGCAATAATTTGATTAATGTCGACTTACCTGCACCCGTTGTCCCCGCAAAGCCCACAACTTCACCCGCTTGAATATCCAAATCCAGACCACGCAGGATCGGACGTTCGGGATCATAACCAAAATAGACCTGTTTACATTGAATCTGCCCCTGAGCCCGCTGCATAGCCTGTGCACCCGGTAGCGTTTGAATGCTTGCTGGAGTATTCAGCAATGCAAAGACCCGTTGGGCACTGGAGCGCGCCCGCTCATAGAGATCCAGAGTTTGGCCCAATCGAGTGATTGGCCACAGCAAACGTTGAACCAGCATCGAAAACAAGACCAATTCACCGACACTCAGGCGGCCATTGCCTTGCAAGACCCAATAGGCCCCCAATAAAAGCACGCCGCCAAAGCCCAGGGCAACAGCCATGCGAATAATCGGAATATAAACGGCGGAAAGTTGGATCGCAGCTAAATTACTATCCCGGTACTGAGCTGAGCTTTGGCGTACTCTTTCAAGCTCAAAGTCTTCGGCAGTAAAGCTCTGGATCACCAAGATACCGCCGAGATTGTTTTCGAGCCGGCTGCTCAGGGCACCGACGGCCTGACGCACTTTGTCATAGCGTGGCGCAATTTTTTTTTGGTAAAAATAGGAGCCGATTAAAATCAGTGGCACTGGAATCAAGCCAACCAAAGAAAGCTCCCAGGAAGTACCCATCATCACGAGCAGCGAAAACAAAAACAAAACGACCAATTGTAGGATCTCATTAAAGCCCGTATTTAAAAAACGCTCTAACTGATTGATATCATCATTTAAAATCGATAAGGTCTCGCCCATGCGCTGATTTTCAAAAAAGCGTATTTCACGAGATTGAATATGTTTGTAAGTATCCGTGCGCAAGTCATGTTGCACATTCTGAGCCAGACTGAAAAAGCTGCGCTGATACAGCCATTCAAACAGGCTCTCCAGGGCAAAAATAACCACGCCCAATACAGATAAAAAGACAGCCATTTGCCAGGGACTACTGGGTCCTAAGATCGTTTGAATCCAACCCGGAGGCGTTCCCGATACAGAATCAATCACCCAGCCCACCAGCAGGGGTGGCATCAAATCAAGAACTTTATTGAGCACCGAAGCGCCGCTAGCAAACCAAAACAAGCCCGCTCGTTGTTGGATATAAGTAAAAATTTGACGCATGGGCCGATGGCCTAAGCCAGGGGGTTCGCTGGAGATATCACTACACATAAAGGCTACCTTACTCTTGAATTAAGAGCAGTATAACGGATATTTAGGCTCTGAAGGATGCGCGTATCTTGTATACTGACCCCATGACAGACTTTGCATTTGATCCCCCCCCATTCCCGTGCCCCTATTGTAAATCAGAGATTCCACTGCCAATTAAAAATGTCGAAAAGCATCTGCATAAGCAGCATCAAGAGCTCCAGCTGCTGCGCAAATACGTCACATGCGAGCATTGTGGTGGGCTTTTCTTAAAACACAAGCTCACAGGCCATATGCGTAGAGACCATGCTGGCATCAAGCCCAGTAAAGGCTCACACAGTAACAAAAAACGCAATAAGTAAGTAAGCCAACAGCACTAGACTCAGACACAAATCATGAGATTAGCAAACTGATCTTTGGTAAGAAAATTTTAGCTTAAAAAATTTCCCCAATAAAAAAAACAGGCTCCCGCAGGAGCCTGTTTAAATTTATATAGCTAAAGTTTAGCGACGTGCTTCGCGGGGTTTCGCTTCGTTCACGTTCAGTTGACGGCCCATGAATTCTTGACCATTCAAGCTATCAATTGCTTTTTGTGCTGCTTCAGCGGCAGCCATTTCAACAAAACCAAAACCACGAGAGCGGCCAGTTTCGCGATCGGTGATGACGCGAGCGCTGTAGACTTCGCCGAACTGCATAAATAGATCTTCAAGATCGTAGTTTTGGGTTTGGAAGGAAAGATTTCCTACAAAAATATTCATCAATTAACATACCTAGTTTAAATTATTCAGGGACTTTGGGATCAAAACACGAGATAGTGAACCGCCACTACACTTGGAATCGAGAACTTGGAACAAGCGAATCTCACCAATTGAGGGAACAGGACTAAATATCTGACGCGATTAGGAACACGTTAAGTCTCTGAATTTAGAGTAACACGTCAGACATTTCTTGACAAGCAATTTCTTAACTTAGATAGGATTAATATCACATTAAATTAATAAATTTCGATTCGAACTCAGACCCGTTAATAAAAATTAAGCAAAGAGAACTTATTAAAGTGTTTCTAAAATCTCAAACCAGCGAATGCCAATCTCAGCACATTCTAGACGCTGACGTCGCTCTTGCATGATCTCAAGATCTTCGGCGTCCAATTGACTATAAATTTGATGGTTCAACGAATAAAGAATACCGTCACGCCATAAAAGCAGGTCATGTATCGCTTCGAGTTCTTGCAAAGGAAGATCATGCTCTTGCTGATAAGCTTGCCAAAAAACAGGCATAAACTCAGCGCAAAAAGCATGCCAGTCTTTGGAATAACGGTGACTGAGATAATAAATTGGCATGGCAATATCGTTGGCAAACCAATGGTATTCACTGTCATCAAAATCAAAAACTTGGATCTGGGGCACTGAAGTAGAAGCCGAATGATGTATCAAAAAGTTACCGGCGTGTAAATCGCTGTGAATCAGACCAAAATTGGCCTGACTACGCGGGCGCCTCAATAGGCGTTCTTGTACTGCTGTCAATGTTTGAATCACCTCTGGTTCAACCGCTGGAATCCAGGCCCGAAAATCAAATAAAGAATTCTCAGTCCAATCCGGTCGCGGCCAGGCGGGTTCGGGCTGATAATCTTTGCTAAGGGCATGCATTTGACCGGTAATGCGACCTAAATCAGCAAAAAAGGGCGGGGCAATATCAGCTTTTTCAATTTTGCGGCCGGGTAGTTTGGGGCAGATAAAAGCGTTAAAAGACTGTCCATTATCTAAGGGGAGTTTTTCGACCCAATTCCCCTGAGGTGAGCGTAAAGCCTGAGCAACCGCTAGACCATGACTCGCCAGATAATCACAAAAATGGGCTTCGCCATTGATTTGCTCTGGACTGCGATGCAGACTGTGCACAATTTTGAGAATCAAGCCCTGGCCTGCTTGCTCGAGCTCAAAGACATGGCTTTCAAAACCATCGAGATCTTTCACTACCTGTTCTTGCTTGAACCCAAAGGATCGCAAGGCACGGGTGAGAATCTCAGGGTTAAATTGCTTTTCGATTTCGGATAAGATGGTTTGACTCCTCTTGCACATTCATATTAGGCATCCGACGTCAGGCTTTACGAGTTAGTTCCTTCTTAATGGCTCTGTTTTGACTGCATCATCAGTCTCAAGATTCGTGTTTAGCTTTGTCTGGTCTGGCTGATATAATGCAGAGTAAACTACCGGAGGCTCTCATGACGCAACGCTATATTCTGGCCCTGGATCAGGGCACCACATCGTGTCGCGCAATATTATTTAATCAGCAAGGTCAAATCCAGGGCGTATCGCAACAAGAGTTTCCACAAATTTACCCACAGCCGGGCTGGGTTGAGCATGATGCGATGACTATTTGGGAAACCCAGTTAAAGGTCGCCCAGGATCTACTGAAAGAAAAACAATTGTCCGCAGAGCACATTGCCGGTATCGGCATCACCAATCAGCGTGAAACGATTGTACTTTGGGATCGGAAAACGGGTCAGCCTGTTCACAATGCGATCGTCTGGCAATGCCGCCGTTCGGCAGATATATGCAAACAAATCAAGCGGGCCGGGGACGAATCGACTTTTCGCTATAAAACCGGCCTGGTCGTCGATGCTTACTTTAGTGGCACCAAAATCAAATGGCTGTTAGACGAGCATCCGGAACTGCGTCAGCGGGCTGAAGCCGGTGAATTAATGGCAGGCACCATGGATACCTGGCTGGTCTATCAACTGAGTGGCAAAAAGCTGCATATCACCGAACCCAGCAATGCCAGTCGTACCCTACTTTACAATATCACCACCGGCGAGTGGGACGACGAACTGCTGAAATTGTTAACGATTCCGCGCTCACTCTTGCCAGAGATACGCTCTTCAAGTGAAGTTTATGGACAGACTCAGGCCTCTCTGTTTGGGGGTGAAATTCCGATTGCAGGTATGGCTGGCGATCAACAAGCCGCCTTATTTGGACAGAGCTGCTTTGAGCCTGGAACAGCCAAAAATACATATGGTACCGGTTGTTTTGTCTTAATGAATACGGGCTCCGAGATTGCGCGTTCAGAATCAGGTCTGATCACAACTGTGGCCTGGCAGTTAAATGGGCAATTAACTTATGCCTTAGAAGGTAGCGTCTTTATTGGTGGAGCAGTCATCCAGTGGTTGCGAGATGAATTACAGATCATCACTGATGCGGCCGAGTCTCATGCCCTGGCAACAGCCGTAGAGGATACTGCAGGTGTCTATCTGGTGCCTGCTTTTGTCGGTCTGGGCGCACCGCATTGGAACTCAGATGCCCGTGGCATGATCTCGGGTCTGACCCGGGGAGCCAATCGCAAACACATCGTGCGTGCCGCCCTGGAATCGATTGCTTATCAGAGTCGTGATGTACTGGACGCCATGCTTGCTGATGCACCGACGGTTTTGCAGGTCCTGCGAGTTGATGGTGGAGCGGCAGCCAATGACTTTCTAATGCAGTTTCAATCAGATTTGCTCCAACAACCTGTCGAGCGACCGACTGTGATTGAAACCACGGCCCTCGGTGCGGCCTATTTAGCGGGGCTGGCAGTAGGCTATTGGCAAAGCCTGGATGATATTCGCAAAAATTGGTCTTTGCAACAGCGCTTTGAGCCGCAGATGGCAGCCGAGCAGGCAGAGCAACATTATCAGGGTTGGCAAAAGGCTATTCAAAAAAGCTTACCCTGAAGGCATCCAGCTCAATTGGGTCAAAAATCTGAGTTCCTGGGGCTGAGACTTAGAAGCCTCTGATCAAGATCCGGTATACTGCTGTTATCTTACGCATACAAATGGATCGTGATGAAAGATAAAAACGAATGGAAATGGGCCTTTATCCTGTTACTGCCCAGTTTGCTGGGAGTCGGGATCTTTACCGCGATTCCAGTCATCGCTTCTTTTGGCCTGAGTTTTGCCCACTGGAATATGCTCAGCCCGCCTAAATTTGTGGGCTTACAAAACTATCTGGAGCTCATGCAAGATCCTTTGTTTTGGAAGGTCATGGGCAATACCCTCTATTATGCTGTGGCTGTAGTGCTTTTAGAAGTTCCCTTAGCATTGCTCTTAGCCATTGCCATGAATCAGCCTGGCTGGCTGACCAAAGTCTTTCGCACAATTTATTTCCTGCCAGTGGTGACTTCGATGGTCGCCATCGCTCTGGTTTGGAACTGGATGTATGACCCACAATCAGGCTTAATCAACGGTCTTTTGTATAGTCTCGGCTTGCCCAAAGTCAATTGGCTCTTTAGTACACTGTGGGCAATGCCCGCTCTGATCGTGATGGGCGTCTGGAAAAACCTGGGCTATAGCATGGTGATTTTTTTGGCGGGTTTGCAAACGATCCCCGAAGAACTCTACGAAGCTTCAGAATTAGATGGTGCCAATAAATGGCAACAATTTCTGAATGTGACGGTACCGCAGATGGGGCCGACTTTGTTCTTTGTTTCGGTGATGTCGACGATCACAGCATTCCAAGTCTTTGACCCGGTCTATATTATGACCCAGGGGGCGCCTGAAGGCACCACCAATGTGGCTGTCTACTGGCTCTATCAAAATGCCTTTGAATTGTTCCAGGTAGGTAAAGCGTCTGCCATTGCCTATTGTTTATTTGCCGTTATTTTAGTCCTTACCCTGATGCAATGGAGTTTTCAAAAACGATGGGTCGATCAAGAATCCTAGCCTACACCGTCCTGATTTTAGGCGCCATCTCAATGTTGGTTCCTTTTCTCTGGATGCTAGCCACGTCGCTGATGAGCAGCAAGCAAATTTATGCCTTTCCACCTGAGTTGATCCCCAATCCGGCGAAATGGGAAAACTATTCTGATGCAATGAACTCCGTGCCATTGGTGCGTTTTTTCTGGAACTCATTGATTGTGGCTACGCTGACCACTGCGGGTCAACTGGTAACCGCTTCGATGGCTGGCTATGCCTTTGCCCGCTTAAAATTCCCTTTCCGCAACACGCTCTTTTTTCTATTTTTAGCGACAATGATGATCCCCCCTCAGGTCAATATTGTGCCTTTGTTTATTTTAATGAGTAAAATGGGTTGGATCGATAGCTATTATGCACTGATTATTCCAGGCTTATTTGGTGCCTTCGGCATCTTTCTCTTGCGCCAGTTTTTCATGGGCTTCCCCGGTGAGTTGGAGCAAGCGGCCCGCCTGGATGGCTGCAATCCCTGGCAGATCTACTGGCATATTGCTTTACCGACCGCTTTACCCGCTCTGGCGACACTGGGCATCTTCAGCTTTATCACTTCCTGGAATAGCTTTTTATGGCCCTTAATTGTCACCAATTCCGAGGCCATGCGTACCTTGCCCGTCGGTCTGGCTGCTTTCAAGGGCGCTTTCCGCGAGAATACGCAATGGGGCCCGTTAATGGCCGCAGGAGTGATTTCTGTAGTGCCTGCTTTGCTGGTCTTTTTAGCAGGCCAAAAGTACTTTATTAAAGGTCTGATGGCCGGCAGTCTCAAAGGCTAATCTAAACTTACTCGTAGAATTCAAACTCCTGCCGTTTTCTTTTGGCTGAGGTTTCATTGCGTGCCTGGCGTTTTCCTTTGGATTTTTCATATTTTTCCACGTAATCAAAAAAAACATGCGACTCATCGTACTCATTGACTGACTCATAATAATGCTTTTTTCGCGGCGCATTTTTGGATCCAGCTTCATAAGGGTCTAATGACATAGTGCTGAAAATGGTTACTCCTTAAGCTAAATAAATCTATTTTAATCCGCTTAGCCTGGCCAAATTTTGGCTAAGCTAAGCAGTTTATTATTTTTATTCTACTTAATTTGCTGAAGAAAACAAGCCCCCAAAAGTCTAATTTTGGGTTAAATTTTTGTCGCTGCGGCTGAAGATCACCGTTCCCAAAAGCGTGCCTTGTTCCCGGCGTAAATTCAAAAGATCAAAAGGCAAGCTCGCACTTTGAATTTCCAGAGTTGCTCCAGAGGCGCCGGGAGAGACTCCCTGACGCGGATCTGAGCGGTGATCTTTGGCCAGATTTTTGAGAGCCAGGCGCAGATCTTGTCTGAATTGATTACCCGCTTGGGGTGAATTCAGCCGGGCAGATTCCATTAAGCTATTGGGATCAAAGTCAGAACTTACTTGCTCTGACTTAATTTGTAGATTCACGGGCAAGCTAGAGCCATTGACCTCAGCCAAACGAATCTCGATCGCATAAGATCCCGGTTTTTGTAAGCGCTGTTGGGCCTGCTGCAACTGTGTCGATTGGATCGCAAGACGGGCGGTACCGTTTTGTAAGCCAGCCAAAGTAACATAATTACGTGTCATTTCAAGGGTACCTTCAAGCACCTGACGGCTTTCTTCGGGACTTAAGTCACCATAAACAGAGAACTTAAAAATTGGATTGCTGGCATAAGTGGTCGTAGCCTCCGCTTTGGGCTGAACAGACTGACTGCTTTGCGCCATCGCCAGTCGGTCTGGACGGGCATCACTTGTATTTGCTGGCACAGTCGCCGTTTTCTTTTCTAAGAGCGGCTTTGAATCAGTTGCAGGTTTTGGCTGATTTAGACGCGGCTGCAGCCTCGGTTTGACGGCAATTTGAAGTCGCTCCTTTGGCTTTGGAGGATTCGCTGCAGGCAGAGCTTGAGACTGTTTCAAACGCGGCTTCTGGCTGACAAAGGGTTGCCTGCGCGTCGGAACTGGAGCTGAATTTGCTAATTGAAGCGCTTGAACTGGGCTCTTTTCAGGCTTAGCTTGTATTTGCTCTGGAGTAGCCAAAGGCTGTTGCCGCTGCTGTTGGCTGTTTTTATTGAGCTGGGCCAGGGTGGCGCTAATTTCAGCTGATTGCTGTTGATAGCGTTCTAGCTCAGCAATTTGCTGGTTTTCAGGACTAAGCAAACTCTCTTGCACAGTCGGGAAGGCCAGCAAAAACGAGCCCAATAAGCCCAGAGAGAGCGCCATACTGATTAAAACAGTTAAGAACATACTGGTATGTTTGGGTCTTAGCTTAAAAATGGACAGCTTGCGCTTGCCCAGTTTTCGGCCCCACTCATTACCAATATAGGCGCTCAAGCCACTGGCAAGTACAAATAGAATAAATAAGCTAACTGCTGGCTTCAAAATCAATATCAACCCATCCTGTGATCTCTATCATAATAGCAGAAGCCAGAGGCGCACTCTAGCGCATGGTTGGGATTATTCCTGAAACGGATCTAAACTTAATCTATTTGCTGACCAGCGCGTTCAAGCAACGGGTTGAAGGGGTCGTGATTCGCTGCGAACCTCATAAAAAGGTGGCCCCATCCAATCGTGTACATAACGGTACATTCCCGACTCCAGCTTCCAGTCTTCGCCCTTTAAAATCGCCTGATAGACTTCCCAGAGATTATAGGAGCAATTCATCGCAAAGCCCTGCTGGCTAACAAAAGACTGAAACAAAGCCTGACTGAGCTGGGTCGCTTGCTCAAGCATACCTTCAGGCAACTCGGTCTGATGACGAGCGAGAATTTGTTTGAGCACTTGCAAATTATCCTGGTAAAAAGCCTGCTGGATTGCCGGGCTATAGACGCCTGCGATAATAAAGTCTTTGACAGGTAACCAGTGGGATTCTTCGCCCTGAGTGAAAATGCAGTATTCGTTTTCACCGTTTTCGATAGTCAGGGCTTTGTTATCTAAGAATTTTTGTAATTCAGAAATCAGTGGGGCATTTAGCAAGTCACCCTGCATGTAAAATTCAAAGATTTCACGATACGGTACACCAGCCAAAAAATGCACCAAAAAGATCGGCAATTGCATCAATTTGCGATAGAGATAAAGAATCTCAACCCACCAGGCCAGGACTCGGGTCTTACGCCAATCTGAACGGCTGAGGCTGCTCGTGCCGATCACCAACTCTTGCCATTCTTGTACTTCCATATTATCCAGACTTAAATGCGGCTCTGAATAGGGAATACGCACGGTTTCTATACCGTGGGCCTTGCGATACTCAGGCTGGGCAAATTCGGCATTTGGCAAAATATAGACATTAAACAATTGGATTAAATGGTGCTGCCCCTCATCAATGACCTTCATTAAACCGTCAGCAAAGCTATCATAAGTCTCGCCGGGCAAGCCCATTAGCATATCGGAATAGGCCGCGACGCCTTCTTTTTGAAAGCGTTGCTGCAGAGTCCGATAGGTATCGAGAGAGATGTTTTCACGGCGAATCGCTTTGAGAGCCTGAGGCGTCACCGACTGCAAGGCCAGGGTCACCATGTCACTCATATTGGCGTCAATGATTTTTTTCTGGATCAAATAAATCCGTTCCGTCACGTTTTTGGCACCCTGCACAAAAAACAGATGGGGATTGCCGAAACGAGCACGTGTGGCAATCATATAATCGGTGATCTCTAAATCACGCGGCAAAATACCAAAATTGGCATCACAGCAATTGATAATATTGATTTTTGATTTACCAAACCAATCCATTTCAGCTTCAAGACGCTCCGTGCCAAAGCGATGAACTTTGGCCTGAACGGCAGAACCCCAATCGCAATAGGTACACGAAAACGGGCAGCCGCGGGTAGTCTCCCAGAGGGCGACCCATTGATAATCCGGGAACTTTTGAATCAAGGGTGAAAAAACGCCCTGCAAATAAGGTGAGGGGATAATATCCAAGTCTTTAATACGCGGGGGACGTTGATGACTGTGATATTTACCATCGGCATCGAGCCAAGAAACACCAGGAATCTCATGCCAATTCTTGTCAGGCAGACTCTCAAGCAATTGATAAAAAATCTGTTCCCCTTCGCCATGGACACAGACATCCACCTGTGGATTGGCACGCAAAAAAGCTTCGGATCGATCAGGCACTTGAGGGCCACCAAAGATGGTCAGCGCCTCTGGCTTCAGGGCTTTAATCGATTTGGCCAGCGCCAGAGAGTACTCTATATTCCAGACATAAGCTGAAAATCCAAAAATATCAGCAATCTGCGTTTGTTTGAGAGTTTCACTGACAGGCAGACGATCGATATGCAGGGCCAAAAAGGTATACCGCTGCCAGGCATCGGGCTGCCCCTGCACATAGGCCTGTAATAACCCGGCTGAGTAGGGAATATATTGATGTTTATGGCGGGCCTGAGAGATCTGATATAACTGGATTAACCAGGGACGATCTGGCTTTGCTGCTGTGGTTTCTGATAGGGTTGGGGATAGTTGGCTCATACCCTTTATTATGCACTGATTCCAGGCCAGGATTCAAGAGGCACTTGATTTGCCGACACGGACACTAAAGTAGTAGTTTCTCCAGAATCTCTAAACGACGGGCAATCGCACTAAGTTCTTCACGCGTGGCAAAATGAATATCGCTGACACGCTTGTCGGTGTCGTGCTTAAACTGGGCGTTGCTATTGTCAGTGTCTTTGAGTTGCAATTGGGTTTTGTGAGACAAATATTGCAGACTTTGGCTGAGTTCTTTGAGATCCATTTTTTGATCGTGAATACTGCTCTGAAAATCATGATCGAGCTGATCAAAATGGCTTTCAAGCTCACGAAAGCGCTCCAGCACCGTATCCGTTTTCTCACGAACTTGCTCAAGTTTCTGATCCAGAGCCTGTAAAAACCAGGCCCATTCGGGAGGAGCAGAGGAAATGGCATCTGTACTCATTGCAATTAATAACCCTTTATAAAGTAGTGGAACTATTATAACAGGCTATCTGAATAGCTTTTCTAAACCGAACCGATATTTGAAGCCCCGTATAATGAATTGAAAAGCGAAGGATTCATGCGATGACAAAACGGGTTTTAAACGTCGGTGGAGCCACTAAAAACACTCCCTTGCCTCCCCACTTCTCTAAATATGAACACCATTTATTAGATATTCGATCCGGGCCTGATATCGATCTTCAGCATGATGCCCGCTGCTTGACAGAGCTTGCACCTGACCAGTATGAGGCGATTTATTGTTCACATAATTTGGAACATTACCATCGTTATGAAGTTTATCGGGTGTTAGCAGGGTTTCAGCATATTTTAAGACCAGGTGGTTTCGTCCAGATTATTGTACCAGACGTGCGCTATGTCATGGAGCGCATGATCAAACAGGGCCATGATTTGGATCAGATCTTGTATCAATCCCCCGTTGGACCGATCAAATATCGGGACGTGATCTATGGCTATGGCCCTGAAATTGAAAGCACCGGTCAAGATTTTTACGCCCATAAAACGGGTTTTTCAGTTGCTATTCTGAAAAAGGTGCTAATGCAAGCCGGCTTTAAATGGCTGGCGATCGGAGACATTCCTCAGAGATATGAAGTTTTGGCCTATGCGGCGTTCAATGCCCCCGAGCCAGAAACCCTGCAATTGCTGGGTCTGGACTGAGCTTAGCCTTTGAGATAATGACCGTCAAAATAGCTGCCGCCGACAGGCTCCAGAATCGACTCAACCCATTCGATTAACGGCTGATGATTATAATCCTGATAGGCTGCTTCCAGGGCGAGTTTTAAGTGTTCTGATTGCTCAGGGTGGCTCCGCTGTAAAGCACGCCAGAGCCATTTACCTTTGCCGCTCCAGCTCTGTTGTAGCGCCAAATAAAAATTGAGGCTGTTATTGACGAGTTCAGGGATAATAAACAGATTTTCTTCGATGCGCGTTGAGCCTTCCAGGTCAGCGAGTAAGTCAGAGATATGATAGCGCTGCACCAAAATCTCTTGTTCGCTCAAGGGTTCAGGACCCGCCTTTAAAAGGGCCTGAGCGCGATCCTTAATCGCTATAGCCTGATCGTCTGTTTGCCAGACAATCAGCCCCTCTAAGCACATTTGCAGCAAAGACGGTTGCCTACGCTGCAAATCACTCTTAAAAAATTGTTCCAGAGACACGCTGGTATGCACAAAGAGCTCAACGGGCCAGCCACCGATCATGCGTGATTGACGATAAGGAGCTGCTGGATCTTGCTCAGTCACCACCACCATATCGAGGTCTGAGCTGGCCGTGTGTTCTTCTCGAATCACAGAACCCGCCAGAAAAATAGCCCCGGAAGCAGGATAAAGCAAGGCCACTTCAGCAGCCACTTCAACGGGAGCTAGTTTTTCCTGATCGCCGTCTTGCATAGGACAACTTAGTCTGCTTTTTTAGCTTTATCGCCTTTTTCGGTAGCTTCAGGGAGCGGATCGCGGGTTAAGACCTTGTCGATCAATCCATATGCAATCGCTTCTTCTGGATTCATGAAGTAATCGCGTTCCATATCCAGTTCTAATTTTTCTATGCTTTGACCCGTATGCACAGAGATTAGATAATTGAGGCGTTCGCGCATGCGCAAGATTTCCTGGGCTGTCAACTCAATATCACTGGCCTGGCCGGTGGCGCCCCCATGGGGTTGGTGAATCATAATTTGCGCGCTGGGCAGAGCCATGCGACCGCCTTTGCGACCGCCTGACAATAGAAAGGCACCCATGCTAGCTGCCTGGCCCATACAAATCGTATTGACGGGCGCTTTGATGTGTTGCATGGTGTCATAAATAGCAAAACCAGAAGTAATTATACCCCCGGGGCTATTGATATAGAGATTGATTTCTTTATCTGGGTTGTCTGCTTCTAAAAATAGCAATTGGGCAATAATTGAATTGGCATTATCATCATCAATTTCATCACCCAGCAAGACAATCCGAGATTTGAGCAAACGTGAAAAAATATCGTAGCCACGCTCACCATTGGCAGTCCGCTCAAATACATACGGTACTGAGACGTTACGGGGAGTTATCGATTCAAAATTTTCCGAAGCCATTGCGGATCTCATTTCATTTTTGTTTGCCCCTATTATAGCTCAGGCCTTAGGCCGACGGGGATTTTCTTAAGCCAAGAACCCATTTTAATCCTGCTGAGATAGCCAATAGATTCCCTGCTGAAACGCTGCCGAGCCGTTTAATAAAGCGTGATTCCGTCAGTGAGCGAACTTGCAAGTATCTGCTACTGAAAGCTTGTCCAGATGGTTTGCAGGATTGGGGTCTATCTCGTTCAGACCTCTTTGAGATCCTTGAGACACCAGTTAATCGGTGTTTGCTGATGCTTAACGAGTGCCTGATTGATCTGAGAAAAAGGTTTTGATCCCAAAAATCCACGATGGGCAGATAAGGGCGAGGGATGCACGCTTTGAATCAGACTGTGCTTATCAGCAATCAAAGCGGCCTTTTTTTGAGCAAAATTACCCCAGAGCACAAAAACCAGATGATCCGCCTGCGCCGATAAACTAGAAATTAGCGAATCAGTGATGCTTTGCCAGCCTAGCTTTTGGTGCGAAGCCGCACTTTGAGCACGTACAGTCAAGACTGCATTTAATAATAAAACACCCTGCCTGGCCCAGTCGACCAGATAGCCATGCTCAGGGATCTCACAGCCCAGATCAGCGGCTAATTCTTTGTAAATATTTTTTAAAGAAGGGGGGGGTTTGGTCTCAGGCTGAACCGAAAAAGCCAGGCCATGCGCCTGCCCCACGCCATGGTAGGGATCCTGTCCCAGGATCACCACTTTCACTTCTGTAGGTGAGCAAAGTTCCAGAGCCTGAAAAATCTGCTGCGTCGGTGGATACACCTGAGACTGCTTTTGTTCTTGTACTAAAATGGCTTCCAGCTTTGCTAAATTTTGCTGGGCTGTTGCGGATAAATAGGGGCGCCAGGCCGGTGGGATTTGGCTAAATAAGGCTGACATGTTTTGGATCCTTTGTACACATTCATTTGCATATAATCATACCTAATAGCCAAAGCTTTGTAGGCTTCAAAAGAATATGAAGTACGCTAAAGAATGGAAAGAAGCCTTAGTTAAGAAAAGTCGATTTTAGAACCAGCGCAGAGGATCGACAGGTGTGCCGTTTTTACGCACTTCCATGTGTAAGTGTGGCCCCGTACTATAGCCAGTGGAGCCAACGGCTGCGATTACCTGCCCTTTACGGACCCGTTGTCCAGACTTGACATAATAAGCAGATGAGTGAGCATAGAGCGTCACCAGGCCCTGGCCATGATCGATAATCACCGCTTTACCATAGCCTCCAAGCCAGCCCGCCGATAAAACCACCCCCGTATCAGCGGCACGGATCTGTGTACCAGCTGGAGCGCCATAATCAATACCCGTGTGCAACTTACGGGTGCCAAAGATCGGATGTACCCGATAGCCAAAGCGAGAAGTCATCGGGAAGCCACCAATCGGATGTGAAAAACGGCCTGTGCCCAGCTGAATATTATAACTTTGGCTGCTTTGCTTAGCATAACGCTGTTTCAGCATGTCGGTAATCTCTTGCGATTTGCGTTCTAAGGCACGCGTTTCGCGCTCATAAAACTGACGATCTTTGGTCACTTGTTCCAGACGGACTTCGTTTTTCTTTTTTTCATAGGCATGCTTTTCTTTGGCTTCAGCTTGTTGGTTCGCCTCTTTGCCGAGCACCTGACGTTTCAGCATCTGCTTATACTGCAGATCTGATAGTTTTTCGCGTTCACCTTTGAGGTTTTCAAGCACTTGTTTGTCTTGTCGGGCCAAATAGCGATAATAACCGATTTTGCGCACCAGGGCCGCTAGATTCTCAGATTCCATCAATTGATTGACCTGGGTATATTCGCGAAATTTATACATGCGCCGCAGGCGCTTTTGGGCATCACCCATCTGATTTTCGAATTTATCTTCGGCTTTGATCAGCTGACTGGTGACAGTCTCAACTTCTTTATGAACCACTTCATAACGCCGGTTGGAAACCTCAAGCTCGCGTGCAGATTTTTCGAGATCTTGCTGAATATCCGCGATCGTCTCTTTGGTCTCGCGTTCTTTTTTCTTGAGTTGATTGGTTTTGATTTTGAGATCTTTAATCTTTTGCTCATTGTTTTTGAGCTGATTGAGCTGGCTGCGCTCTTTACTGGTTGCACCCAGACTGGGCGCTTGCATAGAAGCAAATGCCAGCGACAATGCCAGCAAACCAAAAGCCCCTGATTTAAATCCACGAATGAACATAATCCCATTGTACAAATAAAGAGGCACCGAAGACAAGCAGAACACGACAACGACAAAGCACAAACTAAACTGTACGCTGTTATTTCTGAGATAACGAAACTATCTTCGCCGATCTTGTTTACAAAACTTCACAATCCGATCTAAGCTAAGGTCTAGTGCTCAGGAAAAAGGCAAACCCATCGTGAGGTGGGGACGCAAAGCCACGGGACTCTTGTATTTAAGAGTGAGTCGGGTTACCCAATACTTTTGATCTGAGTCGCTTTTAAAAACAGATCAAAGGAATTTATCAATTATGGGTCAGCGTATAATGATCAGTGCCTGCCTTACAATCAATTTATATTTATCGGCCTGTGGTCATGCGCCTGGCGCTCTGACACTAGGCCAGTCTCAAGCTGACCAAAGCGTGACCAACATCAGCACAGATGAAAGCTTGTCTGGCTTTCAAATTCAACGTTTGAAGTCAAGCCAGAATCAGGGACGACGCAAAGCAAAAAAAAGCCCAAATCCAACACCAAGTCCTACAGCCAATCCAACACCAAGCCCTACAGCCAATCCAACACCAAGCCCTACAGCCATTAGTCCAGCCGAAGATCTCAACTTTGAAGTCGCTGGCTGGTACAACGATGGCTGGGATGACGAAAGCCATGCGGTCTATAGCCAAAATCAAACTAGTTTTTCAGAAGTTAATCCCTATTGGTACAATCTGGGCCAGTCTGATGGCGGGCCAGAAGCGGAACGCACTGATGGCTCAGTGCATGAGCGTAGCTATGTTTATAGCCCTGCAAAAGTAGCCGCCGTGCATCAGGCCCAGGATCTGGTGATTCCCACGATTGGCGACAATGCCCGTGGTCAAATCAATCGTATTTTAGAAAACCCCGGCGCGCGTCAAAACCTATTGAATCACCTGACCCAACTGGTCACTAGCCGAGGCTATGATGGTCTCGATCTCAATTTTGAATTGGGTGAAGCTCAGGGGCAGGCAATTTTTGCTGAGTTTGTAGATCAATTGGCGCAACAATTACATGCACAGGGCAAACGTCTATCCTTGACTGTTAAAGCGGCTTATAGCTCTCAGTCTGAAAGTTGGGAGATCTTTAACTATCAATTGCTGGGGCAAACGGCAGTCGATCGTTTCAAAGTGATGATGTATGACCATAATTTCGATGCGGGCATGAATGTACCTGGCCCGATTGCTGAGTATCAATGGGTGACAGATTCACTGGACTATATGATTGCGCGTGGATTACCTGCTGAAAAAATTCAACTGGGCATCCATAATTATGCCTGGGTCTGGAAACAAGCAGCCAATGGCCAGTACCAGATGCAGTTTCCCCACTCAACCTGGTCAGAAGTCAGTCAGCATTTACCCAGCTTCCAATGGAATACCTTAGCTCAGGAGTCCTGGGGAGATTATCAGTTGGCTGGTGTCAATTACCGCACGTATGTTGGCGACTCTAACACCGTCAATGCCCGACTGGGCCTGGTCAAAACCTATGGTTTGGCTGGGGTGGTTTTCTGGACGTTAGGCCGCGAAGATCAGCGAATTTACCCGCAGTTACTAGCACACGCATTCTAAATTCTCAATCTAAAGTTGAGAGGCTCGTATACCACGAACTATAATTGTGCTGACCTGACAGCCTGGGAGCATCAAAAGGTGATCAGTAACCCGCTTGACTCTGATCCAGGATTTGAAAGAATCTTAAAGCGTGAGTGTTAATGCGATAAGTTTTAAGCCTTGAAAACTAAATTTTAGATTTTAAATTTTAAGCCTTAAGCTCTTAACACAAAGTCTGCTGCGCTAACCACTACACCATACCGGCACGAAACGCCGGCAACAGGAATCGAACCTATGCCTGCAGACTGAAACATGACTGATCTTGATTGAAATTCATCAGGCCAACACGCCCTAATTATCTAGCTTAGCGCCTTAATTGTCAATTAATTCAATTTCGGTACGGGCATTGGATTCACTAAGAGCAATGTCCACTTCGGTTTCAAAGGCTTCAATTTGGCTTTCAAAACTGAACATACGCGCTTGAATGCCCAGAGGATCGATTAAGCTAGCTTCGTTATTTTGTTTGAAGGGCCCGGCAATCTTGTCATAGTCTTCAGCAGTAATCTCGGCCTCAGGCTTGGCATAAGTGGCCTCTAAAAGCTTAAACAATTGGCGGTTCAAGGTTTGATTATGTTCTTCAAGACGGGTCAGAGTGTCGCTATATTTTTGTCTAAGATTATTCTTGAGTTCTTTTTCCAGGGCAATTGAAGATTTTCGCTCGATTGCTTCGGCGACAGTCATTTTTTGCCCGGCAATATCAACAGTCGTGGTGGCGTTAGAAAGCACAATCGCATTTTTCAGTTCACGTCGACGTTGAATCAGCCCTTGAACTTGTTGAAATCCAGCCTGGGCACTTTTCTCAAAAGCCGCTTTGTCCTGGACTTTGCTTTCGGGTTTTTGACCCAGCATCAGTGCCACAGGTTCAAGTTGCTCGATACCTTTATGGATTCGTTTCTCCAGAGTTTTGAGCTCAACTAAAGCACGGATCACAGAGAGTCTGGCCATCAGCGTTTCCTTTCTACATCAGCAAATCAAATTTAGCTTAGCACAGCACAAAAAATTCCAGAAAAAATCGGAAAAGACTTGAAGCTGATGTCAGATCAAATCTTTTCCAAAATCAATGCTGAAACGCCCCCCCAATTGAATCAAATTGAATTAACCATGCAGGAATTTTCAGCCCATTTTCAAAGCATGGGGCCGTTGCAACAGGCGATCAATGTACGCTTTGAGTTCAGGAGGCTCATCTGTGTGACCAAACATGCGACGCCAGATAAAGTTTGAGCTGATCAAAATATCTGCCAAACTAAAATTTTCACCCAGTAGATAAGGCTGCCCAGCCAGCTCCTGGATCAGGACTTGCTGTACAGTTTCAAAATCCGTCCAGCCTCGACTCGGGTCAGTCTCCTGCTTTAAAAAGCTATCTCCCATTGCGGGTTCCAGTTGGGAGGTCGCATAGACCATCAATGAAAGATAGCGACCACGCAAAGGAGAGTCTAGAGCTGGCGCCAGCCCAGCTTCGGGATACTTATCACCCAGATAGAGACCAATCGCAACGCTTTCAAAGAGACGCTGTTCGCCGTCAACCAGAGCAGGCAACTTACCCGCTGGATTGATCGCACGAAAGGCAGCACTTTTGTGCTCCCCTTTTTCAAAATCTATTGTAAGCAAGTCGTACTTAACACCCAGCTCGTCCAGGATCCATTTACTAATCGTGGCCCGAGAGCGCTCATTGTAATAAAGCTTCATTTTCGATCACCTGCTTTAACTTAATAATACATTATTATACAGAAATACTAATTGAAAGCCAAGCGCTGGAAGCAATTAAGCACGCGCTGGTCTCTGCTTTGTTTTTTAATTTTATCAACCGCAAAAATGGCTTAGAACAAAATATTTATGTCATTGAGAAGGCTGATAAATAGTGCGCTTTAGGGGAACTTACTTTTGCAATAGGATCCCAATCGCAAGCTTTTGTGTAAAATAGAGTACTCTGAAACCATGAGAAAGGACAGATGGAAGTAAATAACGTCTGACGTTAGGCTTCTGTTGCCGCAGATCGTGAAAGAAAAGAAAATTGGTTCGACTACTGTTCGGCTTTTACAGGGAGACATCACCACCTGTCAGGTTGATGCCGTCATTAATGTGACGGGCAAAGCCCTGACTCCACCTGATCTTGATGAAACCCTTGAGCCCAGCCCCCCTTCAGCTGAGATCTCTACTATTGAAAAAGCAGATACAGCTGAAATTCCCGTATTAGTGACGCCTAGCGAGCATTTGAAAGCTGAGCATATCATGAGTGCGCCAACCGTAAGTACAACGGCAACTGCCGGAGCCTTAAAGATTCGTAAAACCATGCGCAGCATCATGGAAGAAGCCCAGGCCAAAAAATTAAAGAGCCTGGCGATTCCTGCCATTGGCAGTGGGATCAACCGCTATCCTCTAGAGCGTTGCGCTGAAATATTACTGCAAGAGCTCAACAAAAGTGTCAAAGCCCAAGACAATAGCATTGAAAAAGTAATTTTTGTGCTCGATACTCAAAAAAGCTATCGCATCTTTGAGCAGGTCTTAGAGCAATTTGATCAGGACCAAGAAAATGAATAAGACCATTCAAATCACCTGCGATCAGTTTTTTGATCGTCAGGGTCTACGTATGCATTACCGAGATGTCGGCCAGGGTTCACCCGTCGTGATGGTGCACGGCAACCCCTCCTGGTCCTTTTATTACCGCAACCTGATTGCGACTTTGCAAGCTCAACACCGTTGTATTGTGCCCGATCATATTGGCTGCGGTCTTTCAGATAAGCCTGGTGATGATCAATATACCTATACTCTGGAGAGCCGAATTGATGATCTAGAGGCACTCTTAGATCACCTGAATATCACAGAGAAAATCACGCTGGTGATGCATGACTGGGGCGGTGCGATCGCGATGGGTTATGCCACGCGACACCCGGAGCGAATAGAAAAATTGGTGATCTTGAATACGGCTGCCTTTCATTTGCCAGCTGTAAAGCGTCAGATCCCACTGGCTTTGCGGTTTGCACGCAATACCCGTCTGGGGGGCTGGCTGATTGAGCATGCCAATGCCTTTGCTGTCGGCGCTTCCTGGGTTGGCTGTCAGAAGCACCCCATGTCGTCAAACTTACGCCAGGCTTATCAGTTTCCTTATCAGCAGCCCGGCCAGCGCCTGGCCACCCTAAGATTTGTGCAAGATATTCCCTTAACGCCCGAAGACCCGGCTTATGCTGTCTTGAGTCAAATCGAAGATCGTTTGCCCCAACTGGCGCACTTGCCAACTCTGATCTGTTGGGGTATGAAAGACTTTGTCTTTGATGCTGACTTTTTGGCCGTCTGGGAAACCCTCTTTCCGGACGCAAATATTTATCGCTTTTATTCGGCAGGTCACTATGTGCTTGAAGATGCTGCTGAAGATATTTTACCGCTGGTGCAAGAGTTTCTCGCTCCTCAACAGGCAGTGGTAGCCAGTCTATGACCCACTTGCAGGGGACCCGTAGCGTTAATATCGTACGGGCTTTGTATAGTAATGCTGAAGCCAACCCACAACAAACAGCGATCATTATCGCTGCTGGCCGCGATAAACAAGGCCAGCGACAATATGATCACTTCAGTTTTGAAGCCCTGGTCCAACAGGCCAATCAATTGGCGCGTGGCTTCCATGAAATCGGAATCACACGCGGCGAACGCACGGTCTTGATGGTCAAGCCCAGTTTTGAATTTTTCAGTCTGATGTTTGCGATGCTCAAAAGCGGAATCGTACCGGTTTTAATCGACCCGGGCATGGGCCTGAGTCATTTAAAAACCTGTCTGGCTGAAGCCGAGCCGACAGCTTTTATTGGTATCCCCAAAGCCCATGCCGCTCGATTGGCCCTGGGCTGGGCCAAAGACAGTCTCAAAACCCATGTCACTGTAGGCCCAAAATTAGGCTGGGGTGGCCACAGTCTGGATCAAGTCCTGGCAATGGGTCAGAACAACCCAATCGATGGCGTGGCTGACACCCAGGCCGATGAAGTCGCTGCACTTTTGTTTACTTCAGGCAGCACCGGCGTCCCCAAAGGCGTGATCTACCAGCACCGTAATTTTCAAGCCCAGATCGACCGCTTGCGTGAGCGCTTTCAGATCCAGCCGGGTGAGATCGATCTGGCGACCTTTCCACCGTTTGCCCTATTTGACCCGGCCCTGGGCATGACATCAATTATCCCGGAAATGGATCCGACCCGTCCGGCTGAAGTCAATCCAGAATCTATTTTTGATGCGATCGAGCGCTTTCAGGTCACCCATATGTTTGGCTCTCCGGCTTTGCTGAATCGCATTAGCCGAGCAGGTGTTGAGCAAGAACGCTATTTCCCCAGCTTAAAACGGGTCTTATCAGCTGGTGCTCCAGTGCCCTATCAGACCCTGGAGCGTATGCAAAAAATGCTACCTCCAGAGGCCCAGATTTACACCCCTTATGGAGCCACTGAATGCTTGCCTGTCTCTGTGACCTCAGGTCAGCAGATTTTAGAGCAGACCCAGTTTCAAACCGCTCAGGGGTTGGGCATCTGTATTGGAGAACCTGTGCCAGGCGTTCAAGTTGAGATTATTCCTATAAATGATGAGGCGATCTCTGATTGGGACTCGGTTACACCGCTACCAGAAGGTGAGTGGGGCGAGATCGTGGTTGCTGGCGAGAATGTGACTTCAGCGTATTTCAATCGCCCGGAGTCTACGGCTCTGGCCAAGATTCAGGACGGCGATCAGGTCCGGCACCGCATGGGCGATTTGGGTTATTTTGATGATCAGGGTCGGCTTTGGTTTTGCGGACGCAAAGCCCACCGGGTGATCACAGAGCAGCAAACCTTTTTCACGGTGCCCTGTGAGGCGATTTTTAATACACACCCAGATGTGTATCGCACGGCGCTGGTCGGTGCTAAATCTGGCGGCAAGACAGTCCCTGTGATTTGTATTGAACTGGAATCCGAAGCCCAACTCCCCCCAGATCAGGTGCGTCTGGATCTACTCGAATTGGCTGCACGTTATCCCCATACACAGCCGATTCGCATCTTTTTGATCCATCCGGCTTTGCCCGTTGACATTCGTCACAATTCCAAAATTTTCCGTGAAAAATTGGCGGTCTGGGCAACAGAACAATTGGCTAAGCGTCAACAAGCCATACAAAACCCGCTCACAAATATCAGCCGACAGATTTTTAAACGACTCAAAGGAAGATCAAGCTAATGCGCGTCTTTATAACTGGCGGCGGTGGATTTTTAGGACGCTCAATCGTCAAGCAATTATTGGCCCATCGACATCAGGTCGTGTCTTATTCGCGCCAGAATTACCCCCAATTGGCGGCCTGGGGAGTCGAACATCGTCAGGGCAACCTGAATGAGCCCCATCGCTTGACTGCGGCCATGAAAGGCTGCGATGCCGTGATCCATACGGCAGCCAAAGCCGGAGTTTGGGGCGAATACAACGATTTTTATCAGTCCAATGTTGTCGGCACTGAGCATGTCTTACAGGCCTGCCGTTATCTTGAGATCGACAAACTGGTCTATACCTCTTCCCCTTCGGTGGTACACCCCAGTGATCACGGCATTGAAGGGGCCGATGAAAGTCTACCTTACCCCACCCATTTTGATGCACCTTATCCAGCCACCAAAGCCGAAGCTGAGCAATTGGTACTGGCTGCCAATAGCTCCAAGCTAGCGACTGTGGCCTTGCGCCCCCATTTGATCTGGGGCCCCAGCGACCCTCACTTTGTGCCGCGTCTGATCGAGCGGGCCCGAGCCGGACGCTTACGTCTGGTTGGTGATGGAGAGTCATTGATCGATACGGTTTATGTTGAGAATGCCGCAGAAGCCCACTTACTCGCACTGGATCGCCTGAGCCCCGGCGCTGAAATTGCGGGCAAAGCTTATTTTATTACTCAGGGACAGCCCGTAAAAGTCTCACAGTTTATGAACGATATTTTAGCCGCTGCGGGCTTACCTCCGGTCAAACGCCATATACCCAAAGGCCTGGCACTCTTGCTTGGCAGCGCTCTGGAACAAGCCTTTGCCCACTTACCTTTGCCCGGTGAGCCCCCAATGACACGCTTTCTGGCACAGCAACTCTCGACGCCGCATTGGTTTGATATTACAGCAGCCCGCGAGCAACTCAATTACGCACCCCGGATTACCTATGCCGAGGGCATGCGCTATCTCAAAGAAAGCCTGCAGCCTAGCTTAAAAGAACTTTACTCATAGTTTTCATGAGTGACTTTGAACATAAAGACCTTGATTGAATGCGACAGATCTTGATCACGATAGAAAAATGTCTTTGGGTGAATGTTTAAACACAAGCTTTGGCCCTGACCCTTTGCATTATTTCCGATAAAGATCACTCGCCCAAATCACTTTAAAGTCCAAAGCACGCAAGCTTAAACGATGTATGCTTTGGACTTTTTTAGGAATATTTTCAAAAGATCAGTACGACTGCTCCGACCCTCAATCCAGAGTTTTGACAAAGACCACCAGTTGATCAAGGCATTTGCCCCAACCGTCCAGAAAACCCATTTCTTGATGCTGCTTGCGCCCGTCTGGGTCTTTGTGCAGCGCAATTGCCGTGTATTTACAGCCACCGTCTCCGTGAGGTTCCATGCTCACAATCGCAGTAAAAAAAGACTCAGGTGAAGGGCGATAGTCAGGTTGCAGGGCATCTGTAAACACTAGCTTGCGATTGGTTTCGATTTCCAGATAGCAGCCAAGATTGGGGAACTCCTGACCTTCTGGCGAGACCAGGGTTGTGGAGAATTGACCGCCAGGGCGCAGATCAATCTCACAGTGACTGACCGACCACGGAGCCGGGGCAAACCATTGCTTGACGTATTCAGGGCGTGTCCAGGCTTGCCAGACCAGCTCAGGAGAAACATCGACGATGCGCTCCAGTACGAGATCCAATTCAGGGTTCAATTCAAATTTAGACATTATTTTCTCCGATATTTATGTTTTTTTGGTTTCAGCCTGAGACAATTGCTCCAAAAAAGAATCCAATTGATTCAATCTTTGTTCCCAGACTTGCATTTGCTGGTTAAGCCAGTGATTGGCCGCTTGCATTTGCTCAGGCACCCGTTGATAAGTGCGCACCCGACCTTGCTTCGCAGAGATCACCAGCCCCCCTTTTTCGAGCATTTTGAGATGCTGCATAAACGATGGCAAAGCCATCTGATAGGGTTCGGCAAGCTCAGAAACAGAAGCGGGGCCTGTAGCCAGTTGCTCTAGCACTTGGCGCCGAGTGGGGTCAGCCAGGGCCTGGAAAGTCAGATCAAGTGTTGCTGAATGCTTAGTCATATGCCTAAGTATAAGCCATCGATTTACTTAGGTCAACACCTAAGTGTTTAGTCAAATTCAAGCACTGCAAACTTGATCTCATAGTCGCTGATCACTGGCTGAGGTAAACTGAAACTGCTTTTAAGCAAAAGCAAAGCGTCTTACAAAGGATCCCCACATGTCATTTCAACCCGCGTCCGCTATTCAGGATTATCTAGCTTTTGGTGAGTATGGCGAAGTCAATCCGTCAATCAATGATTCTTCAACCTATACCTTCATGAGTCCGGACACCATGGAAGAGCTCTTTGACCATGAGATCGAAGGCTGCTTTTTGTATTCGCGTCACTGGAATCCCAGTCATAAATACCTGGCAAATGCACTGGCAGCGATGGAAAATACCGAGACAGCCCAGGTAACTTCTTCGGGTATGAGCGCGATTGCCTGTAGCATCCTGCAAATCTGTAGTCAGGGTGACGAGATTGTGGCCAGCCGCACGATCTATGGCGGCACCTATGCCTTGCTAAAAAACTTCTTGCCACGCTTCGGGATTCAGACCCGTTTTGTCAATTTGCATGATCCAGCCGAAGTCGAAGCAGCAATCACTCCCCAAACCCGTTTGATTTATGGCGAATCGATTAGCAATCCTTTACTAGAAGTCGCAGATATCCCCGCCCTGGCTGTCCAGGCTCAGGCCCATGGCCTCAAACTGATGATCGACAATACCTTTAGCCCCCTGATGCTCAGCCCGGCCCGTCTGGGCGCAGATCTGGTAGCCCACAGCTTAACCAAGTTTATCAATGGCACCAGTGATTGTGTCGCCGGTGCCGTCTGTGGCCCCAAGTCGCTGATCGCTGAGCTCAGCAATGTCAATCATGGTGCGACCATGCTGCTAGGGCCGGTGCTCGATAGCTTTCGCTCAGCCAGCATTCTCAAAAACTTGCACAGCCTGCATTTGCGGATCAAACAACACTCTGCCAACGCACTTTTGCTGGCTCAGGCCTTACAAGACTGGGGCTTGACGGTGCATTACCCAGGTCTGGCGACTCACCCGGATCACGACAAACTGACTGATTTAATGAACCCCGGCTTTGGCTATGGCGGCATGTTAATCATGGATGCTGGTGATACCAAGACTGCCAATCGCCTGATGGAAACCATGCAACAAGAAAAAGTCGGCTATCTGGCCGTCAGCCTGGGTTATTTTAAAACCCTTTTTAGCGCTCCAGGTCACAGCACTTCCTCTGAAATTCCAGCCGCAGAGCGCCAGATCATGGGTCTCAGTGACGGCATGGTGCGGATTTCCGTTGGCCTCGATCATGATATGAGTCGCTCAATTGAACGGATAGAGACCAGCCTCAAAGCAGTTGGATTGCTTTAATTGTAAACAAAGCCCCAAGACTATAATCAGCCCTGGGGCTTTATTGTATTCACTTAGACATGCAAAGCACGATTGTCCGTTGCCGCCAGGCAAGCTTCTCGCATCGCCTCACTAAACGTCGGGTGGGCGTGGCTAATACGAGCAATGTCTTCCGCCGATGCCCGGTATTCCATAGCAACAACAGCTTCACCGATCAGATCTGCGGCTCGTGCACCCAGGATATGCACACCCAGGATTTCATCACTGTCAGCATCTGCCAAGACTTTGACAAAGCCATCCAGGTCGCCACTGGCCCGCGCGCGACCCAGGGCTCGAAAGGGAAACTGGCCGCTTTTATAGGCTCGGCCCTGTTCTTTGAGAGCTTGCTCCGTATCACCGACCCCGGCAGCTTCGGGCCAGGTATAAAGCACAGACGGCACCAGACGATAATCCAGATGGGGCTGCTGGCCAGCCAGGTGCTCTACCGCATAAATGCCATCTTCTTCGGCCTTGTGAGCAAGCATCGGGCCTGCGATCAGATCGCCAATGGCGTAGATATGGGCATGCTTTGTTTGCAAATCAGCATTGACAGGGATCCGCCCCTGCTTGTCGGTCTCAAGATCGATTGCACTCAGGTTCAAGCCTTCCGTAAAGGCTTTACGCCCCACGGCCATCAAACAATAATCGCCTTCCCAGTGTTCCGTTTCGCCCTGCTTATTTTTGGCTGTGAGTTTGACGCTCCCGCCCAGATTTTCGACAGCAGTTACCTGGTGCTGCATTTTGAACTGAATTTTTAAATGTTTTTTGAGTACTTTTTGAATCTCTTTACCCAGATCTTGATCCATACCCGGAATCAAGCGATCAAGGTATTCAAAAACCGTCACTTCAGCACCCAAACGCGCGTAGACAGAGCCCAATTCAAGGCCAATAATTCCGCCCCCAATCACCAACAGGCGCTTGGGGACTTCGCTTAAGTTCAACGCTTCAGTTGAGCTAATGATCCGCTGCTTATCGATCTGGATTCCAGGCAGAGAACTGGGCTTTGAGCCCGTGGCCAGGATCATGTTTTTAGTCGAAATCTGACGGGGGGCATCGCCCTGTATCGCGATCGTGTGCGCATCGACCAGGCTGGCACAGCCCTGAAAAACATCAATTTTATTCTTCTTCATCAGAAATTCCACCCCTTTGCAGGTGGTGTCGACGACATTTTGCTTACGCTTGAGCATCTGAGCAAAATTGAGTCTAAGCTCGCCGACTTCAATGCCATGTTGTTTAAACTCATGCTGGGCCTGTGAATAATGCTCACTGGAGTCTAATAGGGCTTTGGAAGGAATGCAACCCACATTTAAGCAGGTGCCCCCGAGGGTCGCATATTTTTCAATCAGAGCCGTTTTGAAGCCCAGTTGGGCTGCCCGAATAGCAGCAACATAGCCGCCGGGTCCACTGCCAATAATTGCCAAATCGTAATCCATCGTGATTGCTCCAGAGTTTTCCCTATTTTACCTGTCACTAGCCTACAATCCCAAATAAAAGCAAAAAAAGTCAATAAAAAAGCCCACCGAAGTGGGCTTGATAATTTTATTTCCAGGTTATTTCAGGGCGTTAATTAAAGAACGCTCTGAATCTTTGAAACCCCGAATTAAGGTGGCTAATGAGGTGATGACGGCATTCAGCTCAGCAGCACGCTGCTGGGCAGTACTCAGTGCTGCGCCCTCTAAAGCTTTAAATTCAACGATACCGACCACGTTTTGGGTGCCTGCTAAAGCAGTCGTGATTTCAGCACCAAAGACGCCATTAGTACCTGAACTATCCAGGTTGACGCCATTAATACCACGGGTATGGTTCAAATAAATTTGACCGGTCATGCGATCGACCAGATAACGGGGATTGCGAGCCGGGTTAAATGGGTCGCCATCCTGACCAGGGGTATATTGGGGTGTACCTGCTGGTGCGCCACCATAATCAAAGCCAGGCACAGTGCCATCGGCATTAAAAACACCGTAATTGCGAATTTCACCAGTAAACGGATCGCGGTTGACTCTAATAATCAGAGGTTTAGCGGTAACCGGGTTCAGCCCAGCCTGAGTATCGGCAGTCTCACCAGCATCTGCTGTATCACCATCACTATTGGCATCAATATCGTTACCGGCCTGGCGAATATTGCTGGGCCCTGCCAATACAGCCGTAGAAGATTTGAGCACAGAAGCAAGATTGGAGTTGAAAGAACCATCGGTCAGGGTTTGGGCTGTATCCCCTGCAAAGGAAGCAATCGGTACAAATAAACGGGCGATTTGGGTAGCACGAGACTCGTAAGCGCCGGCCAAAACGGTGAGGGGAGTGACCCCCATGGGAAAGTTAGCGGCAGAAACGTAAGTATTAGCCATGGTTCGCGTGGAACTCCTTTAGAAATAACTTCGGTTGTTTTTCTTATATGTCTACAGCCATATAGACTGACTCAACTTAATCAAATAAAAATATTATTTAATGCTTAGCAAAACCCCTTCGACTCACTAGAGTTCTTTGAAGCGCAAAAGCAAGGCAGCGCCGACAAGCAAGCCCAGTGTTAACAGCAGGAGTACACCAATACCTTCACCTAAGGGGCCCCAGGCAGGCTCAGTCTTGACCAATTCTTCCATGGCCTGATAGCTCCACTTGATAATCATCAGGTGTTCAAGGGCAGATACCAGATCATTTAAGGCCTTCTCAGGCATCACCATTTTTGAAAATAGCAATTGGGGAATCAAGCAAACAGGGACTAAAGCCAGGGCCACCACATCACTTTTGACAGCGGCTGAGATAAAGAGCCCCAGGGCAGTACCCGCCAAAAGAGCCAGGTACATCACCAGCACCATCAAGATCGCTGCACCCTCTAAAGCCAAGAAATAACGCACGCCCAGATAGAAAAGCAAGGTTTGCCCCAGACCCAGCACCGCCAGCACCCAAATTTTAGATAATAAATAGGGCAAAATGCCCAGGCCCACCAGCCGTTCTCGCTGATAAATAGCAGATTCTTTGACAATTTCGCGACAGGCATTGACGCAGCCAAAAAAAACAGCTGAAAAAATCATAATAAAATAAAGGGTCGAGGTCGTGCTGCCACCTTCCCAGATAATGCCGGCACACCAGGCCACAGCCAGGGGTTGAAAGATCAAGAAAAACAGTGAGGTCCAGTCAGCCAAAAAGACATCAAAATAACGGTCAGAAAGAACACGGGCCTGGTAAAGCAGGCTGGCTTTCAGCTGAGGCTGTGTCGGTAATGATGGGGACTTAGCGGGCATAAGCAGCATACTCCGATTTCAGATAACGGCTGACCCAATCCCCCGGTTGGGAACGTGACAAAATCTTATAGACCCCTTCATAAGAACGCGAATCAAAGAAAGTCAACATCTCTTCGGGTGGCCCCATATAGACCATTTGGCCCTGCTGTAATAGAATGACACGGTCGAGTAATTCGACGCTGGCCATGGCGTGGGTTGTCACGATCACCGTGGCCCCTTGCCGACTCAGTCCCCGAAACAATTGCATCATAGACTCCTCTAATTGGGGATCCTGACCTGAGGTGGGCTCGTCCAAAAACAAAATCTCCGGGCGATTGAGCAATTCAACAGCAACGGATGCCCGCTTGCGCTGACCGCCAGAGAGACGCCGAATTTTGACTTTGCGGCGATCTTCGAGGCCCACTTCATGCAAAACCCGTGTGACCAAAGCCAAACGGGTCGCTTCTTTGAGATCAGGAGCCAGGCGCAAACGCGCTGCATAAGTTACGGCTTTCTCAACACTGAGATCCTGGTGAATAATATCATCCTGGGGCACATAGCCCATTTTTTGACGCCACTGGGCTAGATTGGCATAGAGGTCTTGCTGATTCCAACTCACCTTGCCCTGGGGCTTGTCGAGACCACAACAGCTTTTTAAAAGCGTTGACTTGCCTGAACCAGAAGGACCCAGCAAGCCCACAAATAAGCCTGGAGCAATATTAAAGTTCAAGCCATTCAAGATCAGCTTGCCCCCCTTTTTTTGACTGATTTGCTCGGCTTTTAAGCAGATCCCTGTGGGTTCAATACTCATTTAAAACGAATACTCAGCACTTCTACATTACGAATATCACTGATCGAAGCCAAATCTTCCAGAATTTGCGATTTACTATAATCCGTCAAGAGCGTCAAAATAACTTCATTTTGGAAGGCTTCTTTCAGAATCTCTTCAGGGCCTGGATCCGTGCGAATGAGAGTGCCCATTTGATCTAAAGCAAAAGCAATCAGAGCCACACGGGCAGACTTCATACGCGCCATTGCACTCAGGGTAATATGCAGTTCAAAACAGGCCAAACCTTCTTTTTGGGCTTGATGAATCACACGCTGCTCGATCTCATTATAATCGAGACTATGGGCTTGATGATCCACAGTTTTTCGTGCCAATTGAGGGGAACTCCCACTCAGGCGCGCATGGGCCTGTTGCTTGTTTTTTTCAAGCAAGTCATGCAGCCTAGAACTGGCACGCGTCGATTTTGGGGTTTGGCGTAAACGAGCCAAAACCAGACGCTCAGAAGCCATTTTACGC
>JBBKWI010000133.1:0-22163 GCA_037968875.1 Candidatus Sericytochromatia bacterium
CTTGGATTTTCGTCGTTTTTGGGGCTTGTTTTTAACAGCCTCTTCTCTCTCCCTAATTGTTAGCCTCCTTCATTTATTCTAGCTGTTTTGTCTCAAAAAAAAACAGCAGCGCCAACCTGAGGTCTGCGCTGCTGTAAATAGAGGGCTTAAAAACTAAGCGATCGTGACATCATTACAGAGATAAACATCCTGAATCGCGTTCAGTAGGCCAATCCCTTCTTTCATTTCACGTTGGAAAGCTTTGCGGCCTGAAATCAGGCCCATGCCACCGGCGCGCTTATTGATCACGGCTGTGGTTACCGCCTCAGCTAAATCTGATTCGCCAGCAGAAGCGCCACCGGAATTGATTAAGCCAGCACGTCCCATATAGCAATTGGCGACCTGATAGCGAGTCAGATCAATCGGATGATCCGTACTGAGTTCGCTATAGACCTTTGGATGGGTCTTGCCGAAGTTGATTGCATTATAGCCGCCATTGTTTTCGGGCATTTTTTGCTTGATGATATCGGCTTCAATCGTAACACCCAGATGGTTGGCCTGGCCCGTTAAGTCAGCAGCTACGTGGTAATCGACGCCGTCTTGCTTGAAAGCCGGGTTACGCAAATAACACCATAGAATCGTAGCCATTCCCATTTCGTGGGCGTATTTAAAGGCCTGAGAGACCTCATAGATCTGCCGACGGGATTCATCAGAACCAAAATAGATTGTCGCACCAATCGCGGCAGCACCCAGATTGAAGGCTTGCTCGACATCGGCGTACATGGTTTGGTCATAAGTATTGGGGTAGCTCAGGATCTCATTGTGGTTAATTTTGACTACAAAAGGAATCTTGTGAGCGTATTTGCGGGAGACTGAACCCAGCACGCCCAGGGTAGATGCGACAGCATTGCAGCCACCTTCCAGAGCCAATTTGACAATATTCTCTGGATCAAAGTAAATCGGGTTAGGAGCAAATGATGCACCTGCAGAATGCTCAATACCCTGATCAACAGGCAGAATCGAGACATAACCCGTATTGGCCAGACGGCCTGAGCCAAAAATTAACTGTAAATTACGCAGCACATTGATCGAACGATCGCTATTAATAAATACCCGATCGATAAAATCTGAGCCGGGTAAGTGCAGTAGTTCTTTAGAAATAGTTTTGCTTTTGTGCTCAAGTAAGTGACCAGCCTGGTCACCGAGCAATTTTACAATAGGGTCAATAGAAGCCATAAACGACACCTCGCTTGATTTTCTCGGCGATTTAAAGCGCCCAACACCCACGAATTATAGCAGATTGACTGTTGGCTTTCCGCTCACGATTTGGGGCTGAAGCTGATATAATGCTTGGGTTGGGGGCATAGCTCAGTGGTAGAGCGTACGACTCATAATCGTTTGGTCGCAGGTTCGACCCCTGCTGCCCCCACTTTTCAATGAATTATCACGCTTGCAGCGAAGGGATACAGACATGGCCGGGGAACCGATTAGCGTACAGTTGGAGCTAACAGAGGCCCTGTTTTTGCTGCTCAGTGCCAAACTCAATCACGAATTTTTAGATTCGATTCAAATTCAAGACCATCGCTTTGGCACATCTCAAATGCAGGCTTTGATTCAAAAATTAGAAGGCCTGGTTGGGGCTTCTTATTCGGGTCTGACTGATGATGTGCTTGAAGAACTGATCAATAGCTTCTTGCCTGAGTTACCGATTCGGACAGCCGCCTCAGCGGATTATAGCTTCCCGATGTATAGCATCGAAGACACTTTGCCTCAGGTGCAGTTGGCCTTAAAAGCAAAGCAAGTCTTACGCATCGAGTATTATTCGATGGATCGCGAAGAAGTCAATTTACGCAATATTGAACCGATGTTTTTAGAGAAGCGCTATAACCATTACTTGTTGGTCGCTTATTGCCAGTGGCGCGAAGACATCCGTCTCTTTCGTGTTGATCGTATGAAGTCAGTAGAAGTGCTGACAGAGGAATTTGAACTCCCGCCTGATTTTAATGCAGAGACCTATTTGAGCGACGAGCATATCTAAGTCCCCCATGCCCCTATAATTTCACTTCAAATATTGTCCCTAAAAAACGAGCCCTTCTTTATTGAAAAGAAGGGCTCGTTGAATAATCACTTTTGGATCAGAAGCAAAGCAGATTAATTGGCTACAATGGTCACTTTGATATTGTTAGGATAATTGAATCCATCAGCACGTGCTGAGATCAATTGAATCACTTCGCTTTCAGAGGTGCCGACATTGGGGCCAGACTGGCGAGGTGCTTGATCAGCGCCGGTAACGGGTTCTTGATTGACTTCGGTGCCAGCATCCCAGAGTTGAACTTGATCGGTGACATCACCAGTAATAGCTACATTGCCATTGAATAAGTCCATGCCCGTCTCACCCGCAGCATAAAAGCCGTCGTTTGACTGTACATACATGGTAGCAAAGCTGAGTTTGTCACCCGGCTTGGCTGTAAAGGTGAAGGTATATTTTTTACCAGGAGTGGCTGGTCCGGGCTCAGCATCTCCAACAGGGGTGTTGAAGACTTTATAGCCAGTGGTGGTTGCTAATGCGCCGGGATCGCCATCTTCAGCAATGCCTTCAAGTCCTTGTCCACGATCTGCTTGTGAGGCGGTGAAAATGGGCATGCCATCCTGGTGAATGGCGTAGACACCGGGAGACAGAGGGCCAGGAGCATCAGCGGGTGACTCAAGGGTTACTGTGAATGTTTTTTCGGTACCGGGTCCACCGACCACCAGATTGGGGGAAGGGGGCAGATTACAAGCGGCCAAAGACATAGCGACGGCACCTAAAATTAAAGCTTTTTTCATAAAAATTGTTCTCCTTGTTTTGAGCATTTGATCGTATAAATATTTGTTTGTGATTTTTAACCATAGGTAGTATAGCACTGGAGATGGTCTGCTTGCACCTTCAAAGACACTTCTAGTCATTTTAATTTCTCAAAAAGTGAACACAGAGAGTTGTTACTTATTGTATAGTGAAAGTAGGATGAAAACGTGAAAAAAGAAACCTTTGGATATTACTTAAAACAACTACGCAAGCAAAAGCGACTCACGCAAATGGACCTGAGTCAGGCCAGTGACTTGTCAAAGTCTTATATCTCTTTTTTGGAGTCGAGCTTGCGTCACCCTTCGCGAGATGTGGTCTTGCGTTTAAGCGGTATTTTGGCACCCCAACAAGACGATGTGCGGGACCATTTTTTAATTTTGGCAGGTTTTGCACCTGAAAACCCAGGGCATTTAAATCAGCAGCCTCCCCTCTTTATTGCTGAAGCTCCTCCTGCCAGTTTTTCAGCTTATTTGCAAGACGTCTTGCTTCTGATTCGTCAGGGCAATCATGAGATGGCTCAAAAAAGACTTGAGCAAGGCTTTCAGCGCTTTTCAAAGCCAGCCCAGATGCAAACCTTGTTGGCTCATTTGGAATTGTCGCGGGGAAACTTTGAACATGCGGTCTTGTCTCAAGAAACTGCCTTGCAACATTATAATTTGATGCCCCAGGAACAAAGCCCTGGTTTTTCACGCCTGGACTTTATTTTGAATTTGGGCGTGATGTATTTTTTATGGGGAGATCGCTATCTCTTTGCCAAACAAGCAGCTGATATTCAGGACAATCAAGCAGAAGCTGAGCAAAACAAGCAAGCCACACTTGAAAAATATGCGTTGGCCTTAATACAATTTGAAAAAGGCTTGCAAATGGAGCCAGATCATCTTTATTTACTCGATGAGTATGCCCGGATTCATTTTAATTTAGCAGATTTGATGGAGCCAGAGCAGGCCAGTGTTCATTGGCAAGAATCAATCGACGCTTACCAAAAAGTGATCGCCCATCCCCATAAGCAGCAAATTCCGGCAGAGCATTTACGCGAGTCTGCTTTATTTTTAGGTTTGGCATTAAGTAAGATGAAAGCGTTTGAACCCGCAGCTCTGATTTTAAATATCTTGAGCTTAAACCCGCCCAAAACGTGGTTGACACCTTATATTCGTGCTTGCCATTATGCTTTGAGGTTCAAAGAGCAGAACCAGGAAGCCGATTTATTACAAGCTCGTCGTTGTTTAGAAAGAGCGATTCGAATGGATGCCGGGGCCTTAGAACAAATGCGTCAAGATCTCAAAAAGGATTTGCAGGTGCTAAAAGATGATCCACAAATACATGACTTACTCAATCAAAAATAAAAGCTTGGTTCTGGTTGTTTGCGGTTTGATGGGCCTGAGTGCTTGTCAGGTTGGCTTGTCGACACCCGCCATTCCCACACAAGATAGCCGGGATGTGACTCCTCGCACCAAGGGGCCTACTTTGGAAATCACGCCTCGCACCAAGGGTTCGACCTTGTTAATGGGTCAGGTGATCTGGCCTGCTGAAGCGCAGCCTTTGCTGGATACCCGTTTTCTGATCGAGGTTTTAACACCGACAGGTAAAGCGAGCGTGGAAACGACTGCTGATGGCCGCTTTCAATTTGATGACTTGCCGACCCAATCTCAGGTTCGCCTGATTGCGACTTCAATTGCCAAACCGGCTCTGAAATTAAAAGCCGATTTACTGACCCCTTCGGGTCAAAGCGTCGATAGCTTGAATACCAAAATCACTGTCGAAAGCACGGCCATTTCAGCGTTGATGGACTATGCCCAGGAGATGGAAAGTTCGCTACAAACGCTTTCGATTAAAGTCTTTGAAGATCAGGATGTATTGGCTTTGGTACAACCTGTCAATAGCAGTCTTCTCTCAATTCTGAGCGATAAGCAAAAAATGGACAGCCTGTCGCTGGCGCTGGAAAGCCAACCTGAAGTCAGACTCAGTCTTGAGCAGAGTCGCCAGAGTTTAGAAACAATGCAGCGCGATCAGCCTGACAAGCTGAGGTAGTCAGGCCACAAGGCTTATTGAGCGGGGCTGGCTTTGTCAGCGGCCGGGAGGCTCTGAATATAAGCCCACAGTGCTGTGATTTCCTGGTCGTTATACGGTACCTTGATCATGGGCGCCGCTATTGTTTCACCATTGGGGCGTATGCCCTCATGCATGGCTTTGGCAAAATCAGCTTCCTGCCAACCCTGCTGGCCCAATAGAGTTAAATTCGCAGCTTCAGGCCATGCCGGGTCACCCCCTGGAATGGTGCCACCTTTTAGCTCTGTGCCATGACAGCCCATGCAGGCGGTTTCAGCAATGTATTTTCCTTTGGCTTCGGGGCTATCACCGAGTTCACTCTGATGACGTAAGGGCTGTTGATGGGTGATTTTATCGGCGGCCAGCTTAATCTCGCCAGCGGTCATCAAGGTTCTAAACAAAGGTCCTGGCTGCGACTCTTCACGTGGAGGGGCCTCACCGGGTGCTGTGCGCAAATAGGCGATCACGGAAGCCAGATCTTCTTCACTGAACTGGGCGTACTCTTCGGCAGGCATTAAGACCAGCGCCTTGCCCTGGCGATCAATGCCATGATGAATGGCGCGCACGAGATCCTGATCTGTCCAGTCTTTTAAGGCTGCCGCTGTGATCGGGGGGGCTATGATTTTACCCATCGGGAAATTATCCATAATCGTGTTGCCTTTGAGATCCGAGCCATGGCATTCAGCACAGCCAGATAAGTGATATACCATGCGTTCACCGCGTATGAGATCTCCATGGGCTTTGACTTCCACGACTGGAACGTCCCAGTTGTTATTCAGAATCTGATTGGATTTGGCCCAGACCCCACCGATGGCCAGACCCAGTAATACAATTATCGCACCCAGAACACCGATTGCCCATTTGATGACCATTATCAACTCCTTTGTTTGGGAAAATAAAAGCATCGTATTTTAAAATGCTTATATTGTCAAATAGGTGGAGATAATACTTGATTACTCTTAATTGATCTAAAATCAATCGTTAATTATTTTTTAAGAGTGGTGTGTTTGCCTAACGCTGATGTTGTGCTAACAGCGAGTTCTGATGAATTCTGTATTTAGGCCTAATTGAGATATTTAGCGTCTGGCTGTTGAGGCAAGCGTAAATCTGGGAAGCAGTAAATCAGGCTGCCCTCATCGCTGACTTCGAGTACTGCAATGCCTTTGTTTACCAGGTTGTCTAATAGAATCATACTCTCGTCTATTTCTAGATCGGCGTCAATAGCTGCTGACATGGCGGTAATTTTGCCGCGATTGCTTCGGGCGACTTCTAAGATGCGGCGTGATTTATCATCATCGCTTTCTCCGGGGGGCTTGGCTGTCCATATTTTAAAAGCTCCCCAGCCTGATAGGGCACTCAGAAGTAAACAAAAAACCCCAAGGATTATCATAATGATCCAGTCTTGGTGTTCGCCAACAAGAGAGAAAAAAACCAGGCCAAAAAGACCCAAAAACAGGCTGCTCAAAGCGAACAATACGCTGAGGGTTTTACTGAGTGCAATTGGCATGAGTCTAATTCTAGCAGTCGCCCTACTAAATTTCTAGCCCAGAGCTAATATTTTTACTTGCTAGCTGGCTTACCAGCGTCCGCCACCGAGGGTCGTCTGAAAAAACTGTTGAATTTCCTGGCTGCCTTTTTTAAATCCGACCCGGCCCATATACAAACCGCTGCGATACGCTTCCAAACGTTGTTGGAAGCGATGGTAAGTAATTTGCTCAGGTAAGTAATAGATGTTGTCTTCCTGGCTTCCGCCTTTTTTCAGAACTAAGAATTGCAACATGTCGAGAGCTTCCAGATAGGTGGCTTCGATCAGGGCATAATAGCGGGCTTCTTCGATCACGGACTCAGGGGTGATGTCGACTTCTGAATAATTGGGAGCCGGGGGCAAGCTCGAGGTATTGGCTTTGCCATAAATTTGGGTCAACTGAGGATAAATGCTTTGAAAAGCCTGTTGGTAACGCTTGAGAGTCTGTGGATCTATGGGGGATTTAGCCTGCAACCGTAAGCGGTTGTTTTGGGCTTGCAATTCAATCCGCAGACCTTGCTGTTGATTGATCTCGTCGACACTCTCTGTGACCAGAGTTAAATAAGCTTGTAAGCGGTGAAATCCCTGGGCGATATAGGCCCGATCGTGCGCCAGGCGCAAGCGACCTGCGCTTAAGTCGACAAAGCGATCTTCGGCACCACAGGCTTCATCGCAAGCTGCTTTTTGGCAATAGACATCAAAATCATCGGCAATTTCGAGCAATTGTCCGCGGTAGCGGGGGCAGGTATTGACCGGAATAAAATGATGCCACCATTCCGTATGGGTCAGGGCGCTTGAGCGTAGCTCGAGCTCAGCACCTGCCAGGCTTAAGCTTTCAATTCCGACCAGATAGCCACGCTCTATCGGATCTGATTGATAAATGGTGCCATTGGCTTGCCATTTGCCTGTCAGTTGAAAGAGATCTTGAAGCGCTTCGGCTTGCATAAGGCCTGCTAAAAATTGCAGGAATAGAGCTGAGATTCCACTAGCATTCCATTGGATGGGCAGCCTGTCCATGTGTCGGCTTGAATCTCACCGGGAATGACCAGATTGGCTCCCCGTCGCCGGGCCTGGGCTTTGAGATTATAGAAAAGGGTTTGTTCGTTACCGGCGCGGGTGCTGCCCATATTGGCGCAGCCGGTGCCATCACGGGAGCGTAAATTGCCGAGGGGCTGGCAGGTGATGCCCTGGGGCAAGTGCTGCAAGATCCGAATCGGTTGACCCGGGGGCACCCGTCGAGATTGGGTCGCACAGGAACTAAGTAAAGTTGTAATGAGCAGTACAGCGATCAAGTAAAAATTATTTTTTCTTTTTAGAGGGTTCATTGTCTGTAATACTCTCTGAGGTTTGGCTGTTTGCGGATTTTTCGCTCCAGAGGGCCTTGACCTGCTGAACTGCCTCGCGCATGTCTTGGGCGGCTTCAACATCCCGCTCAATAAACTTGAGGCCTTCGACCAGCCACAGGGCCAAATCAGGCTGAAACAAGCGATAAAAAACTCGGCGCCCCTGGCGGCGCTCGGTTACCAGGCGGTGTGAGCGCATCAGGGCCAGATGCTGAGAAACTCTGGCGTGGCTAATGCCGAGCACGCTTTCCAAAAAATTAACATCCCGCTCTTCATGGCGTAGCTCTTCGACAATCCGAATCCGGTGGGGATGGGACAGGGCGCCTAAAAATTTTGATAATTCCTTGGTGACCAAGAGTCTTGCTGGCATAGTTCAACTTTCTAAATGTATGCGATGGGTGAATAGATATGGATATGTTAATTATATATCAAGGCTGGATTTGATTTCCATTCTTTTTGGCGTATTCAGACTAAAATGACTCGAAAAAAAGAACTTGCCCATGCTATGATCACGACATGACTACCGTAAACATTGTTTCAGGCGCCAGTCAGGCTTTGCAGAATAGCGTGCAACAGCTCAACTTGAGCGCTGCTCAGATCGCCCGACTGCCCAGCGCAGACGTGGACCTGGCGACTGAAAGCATCAATCAAATTTCTGCTTTGCGGGCGGCTGAAGCCCAAATTGCAGTGATCAAGGCCGAAGAAGAAGGCCTGGGCATTTTATTTGACGCTTTTGCTTAGAGCGTCTTTTCCGTCTAATTCTAGGTTGGCTCTAAATCCATGGACTGTGTGTTTTGCTCTGCCGGACTTCTCAATAAATCCGCCTGAATTCCCCACTCTTGATCCGCCTGTAGCCAATGCATCTGCTGCCTGGGTTTGAGGGGTAGATAAGACATTGCCCGTTCGGTCAGAGCAGTGATGCTCAGAGAGGGGTTTACGCCCAGATTGGCGGGCATCATCGAACCATCACAGATCAACATATTCTGGTAGCCAAAGACACGGTTTTGCAGATCAATTACTCCCTGTTCCGGGTTTGCTCCAATGCTGCAACCGCCCAAAATATGGGCTGTGGTGGGAATATCCAATAAGACTTCATTGATCGCAGAGCCAGGGATGGCGTTCATTTTTTTTGCTAGTTTACGGGTGAATTCATTGGCTAGAGGGATATAAGAAGGCACCTTGCTGCCGCCTTCTGGTGCTGTGCTCAGGGCCTTGCGCCCCAGGCTTAACCAGGAGCGCTTGCGCACGACCTGCAAGCTATTGTCTAAGGTTTGCATAAACAAAACAAAGATGCTGCGCTCGGCAAAATCGCGGGGCAAGAGCAATTTGAAGAAGTCACCCGGTTGGCGCCAGATATTTTTTAGATACTGCAGCTGTCGTGGCTGGTTGCCTCCTCCATCTGTGAGCAGGGTTGCGAGCAGGCCCATGGCACCAGAGCCTTTGGAATAACGCACGGGCTCAATATGGCTATCGGCATCTGGATACACGCTAGAGGTAATCGCAATACCCTTGGAATAATCGACGCTTTTATCACGGGCAATCACGCCCAGAATGGCTTCTGAATTGGTGCGAACGGTCTTACCCAGACGTTGAGAGAGACGTGGCAAGCTGCCCTGCTCGCGCTGCTTCAGCAAGAGGCCCAGCGTGCCCAGTACCCCAGCTGAAAAAACCACGCCCTGGGAGCGCAAGATGCGCGTGCGCTTGAGTTTTTGCGTGGTCGAACGCATTTTGATCGTATAGCCTTCGGCGCCATCCTGCGAGAGCGGCAGCACTTCGGTGACCTGGCTTTCGGGGATAATCGTGGCTCCTAGTTTTTCGGCCAGATACAAGTAGTTTTTGACTAAGGTGTTCTTGGCGCCAAAACGGCAGCCGACCATACAGCCACCACAGTCATTACAGCCTGTGCGCTCAGGGCCTTCGCCAAAGAAATAGGGGTCGGCTACGGTCTGATTGGCTTCGCCAAAATAAACCCCGACAGGAGTGGGCTTAAAGCTATCGGCAGCCCCAAATTCACGGGCGGTTTCACGCATCAGCTCGTCAATCGGCCAGAGGCGGGGGTTGGGCACGACACCCAACATGCGCTGAGCAATTTGATAATAAGGCATAATCCCGCTATTGCCGCCCATAGCTTGTAAGGTCGGGTGTTCAAAAAAGCTCTCGGGCGGGACATACAAAGTATTGGCATAGACCAGTGAGCCGCCACCGACGCCAGCACCGCTCAGGATCATGACGTCTTTGAGTAGGGTAATGCGCTGAATGCCATAACAGAGTGCCTGGGGCAGCCACAGAAATTTGCGCAGATTCCAATTGGTTTTGGGGAAATCCGTGTCGGCAAAGCGTTTGCCAGCTTCAATCACAGCGACACGATAGCCTTTTTGAGTCAGGCGCAAGGCACTCACAGATCCGCCAAAGCCGGAACCAATTATAATGTAGTCGTAGTCGTGGTTACTCATGGCCATATCATAACATCTGTTCACTAAGATGCTCTCCAGAATGTATGTTCTAAAAGCTTATGGAATAGGATTTTGGGCCAATATATTAAGAGCAAGGCATAATTTTCAGTCGGACTTATTGATGTTTTTATTTTTTTTCGAGAGCTGCGCTGTGGGGTGTCATGCTCATTTAGGGCTGTCGCTCACCCTCACCAGTATCCCATCGCACCGGTTTATGGCCCCATGCTATAATTTGGGCAGTTTCAGCTAGATTCAGCTTTGTTTTTCCAGGAAGGAATATCTCATGTTCAAACTCTCGCTACGTGCCGCTTATGTGGCTTTGGCGCTGTGCGTATTGGCACCCGTAACCCCCGCACCCACTCAGGCCCAGGGTATGCAAACCCAGCATGTCACCGAAAATATTGGCAATGTCATGATTGATTGGACCGAAGGGGTGATCAAAGTGACCGGTGTCGGTAGCCCGCCCGATCGGGGGACTCTGGCCCAAAAACAGCTGATGGCTGAGCGCTCGGCCTCTTCAGATGCTTATCACCAACTGGCTGAAGTACTCTATGGCTTGCGGGTCAACTCCGAAACCCTGGTTAGAGACTATGTCGTCGAAAGCGATAAGATCAAATCTTATGTCTCTGCTCTGATCAAAGGCGCTACCAAATTGGATCAGCGTTACTTAGACGATGGCAGTATCGAAGTTGATCTGGGGCTGGAGCTCTATGGTTCTTCAGGGCTCAGTGGGATCTTGCAACCCCAAAAACAAGTGATTCCTCCCCCACCAGTAGATGAAGAAGCCGATAGCAATCCTGGTGAGTATACGGGCATTATTGTCGATGTGCGTGGCCTGGGCCTCGAGCCGGCTATGCGTCCAGCTATTGTTAGTCAGGGGGGCGGCGAAGTCTACCTTGGTCAATTGCCAATTGCCAACGACTTTGTTGTTGCTCATGGCATTGTAGGCTATGCCCACTCTCTGAACCAGGCGCGTCAGAGCAGCCGGGTCGGCGACAAGCCTTTAATTATTAAAGGGCTTAATGCCACGGGTAATTTTCGTACCAATGTGGTGATCTCCAAACCAGATACCCGTCAATTGCTGGGCTTAGAGAAAAAATCGCAATTGCTGCAACGCTCCAAAGTGATCTTTGTGATGTAATTTAAGTTTTCATGCAAAGGCCCCGTGTGATTACAACACGGGGCCTTTTTGATTGGCCTTCTTTTTAGACTGCGGTGGTGATTCTGGCCTCACCAATATAGCGCGAAGGTGGGCGAATCAGACGTCCTGTGCTGCGTTGTTCCAGTACATGAGCGGTCCAGCCCAGTATACGACCCAGAGCAAAGACCGAAGTGAATGCTTCCCGTGGGAAGCCCAGAGCTTCTAAGAGCAAAGCTGTATAAAATTCGACATTGGTTTGCAAACGCAAATGGGGTTTGGATTTGCTTAAGGCAACCAGGGCCGCTTGTTCGACGGCTTCAGCCAGGGCCAGACGTGGGCTACCGTGTTGGGTTTGCAAGTTTTTCAGGACCTGCTTTAAGACATCAGCACGGGGATCTCGGGTTTGATAGATGCGATGCCCAAAACCCATCAGACGTTCTCCTGATTGCAAGTGCCGAGCGATCCAGTCCGGGGCCTGCTCTGGACTGCCAATCGCATCGAGCATATCCAGTACTGGACCTGGTGCGCCCCCATGCAAAGGTCCTTTGAGAGCACCTAGCGCACCTGCCAGGCACGACAAAAGATCCGAGCGTGTCGAGGCGATCACACGGGCTGTATAGGTCGAAGCATTCATGCCGTGCTCAGAGACCGTGAGCAGATAGCAGCTCAGGGCCTCCATTTCTGCTGTTGAGGCAGGTGTTTGACGGAGCATCTGCATTAGATCTGACAAGTGTTCAGCTGCTGGATCGGGGGGGCTAGCCGCTGGATTGAGGCTTAGTACCAGACTGATACCCAGCGCTGCGAGTTGATCGATCGCATTTTCAGGATCCAGTTTACCGGCGAGTAAGTCCAGGCCTAAGCGCAGAGCAGCGATACCGCCGATCTGTTGTAAGACTTGGGCCTGGGAGCTCAGGCCCTGATAAGCGCGCTGGCGGGCTTGCCCCAGTTGCTGCGCTAAATCAGTGCCTAAATCCAGACTTGGATCCGCTGTTTGCCAGAGCTGAGCAGCGAGTTCGGTGTAGCTGTATGTGCTGACCAGGATCTGAAGAGGCTGGCCCAGAATAAACAATTGGCCTTGCTCTCCCTGAACATCACTGAGGCGGGTTTCAATCATTTCTGTGGGGGTAACGTTTGTCATTTTTGAGGCTCCTTTGGTTTCAGCTTTTATCTGAGCTGTTATTATTATTCTTGATGGGTTGATTGATTTTGTCAATCTTGATTAGTGAATCAAGTAATAGAGGATTTTATGCAAGGATTATTGACTGCTGAGCAGGCCGCAAAGCAATTGGGAGTATCAAAAAATACCCTTTATGCCTATGTCTCTCGAGGCTTGATCGAAAGTGTGCCTTTGCCGGGACAGCGCCGGCGCCAGTATCGGCTGGCGGATATCGAGCGGCTACAACAAAGAAAAGCGGCGCGACAGGCACCTGAGCGGGAAGTCAAAAAAGCACTGGCCTGGCAGGGCTTGCCCTTGCTGTATTCCAGTATCAGCCAGATCAAAGACCAGCGCTTGTATTATCGTGATCTGCCTCTTGAAGCTGTTTTGGCCTGGACAGACTTGGAACAGCTGGTTTGCCATCTCTGGGGGATCGCAGATTTGCCTGAGATTGCTCACCGTCAACAAAAGTTAATTCTGACTGATGTAGCGGGTTTGAGCTGGTTTGAACGTGTCGCTCGTGCTTTGCCGGTCTGGGCTCAGACCGATTTGCAGGCCTTAAATTTGAGTCCTCTTGCTGTGCAGCAAAGTGCCTGGGTTTTATTATTGGCTTTGTTTCAGAGCCTGCATCAGGGGGAAGGCTTGCTTAAAGGCTTTTGCAAGCAGCTCACATCCCAAAGCTTAGATTTACTGCGTGTTGTCCTGGTATTGGCAGCTGAACACGAGCTCAATATTTCGTCATTTACGGCCCGTTGTGTGGCCTCTGCTCAAGCCAGTCCTTATTTGGCGATCAATGCCGCCTGGTCTGCTCTGAGTGGCCGACGACATGGCGGGCAAACCCTGAAAATTCAGGCTTTTGTGCAGCATTGTCTGCAGGCTGATTCTATCGAGCAAGGTATTAAGACCTGGCTACAACAAGCCGAGCGCTTGCCTGGATTTGGCCACCCACTGTACCCGCAAGGTGACCCGCGCTGGCTTTATTTTAGAGCTTATATGCAGACTCATTTTACTGAGTCTGCATCCTGGCAGCGTGTTGCCGAGATTTGTGAGCGCGGGGCTCACTTGATGCAAGCGCAGCCCAGTCTCGATTTTGTCTTGGTTGCTGCCAGTCAGCAATTGCCGTTGTCGCTCAATGCCCTGGATCTTTTTGCTTTGGGGCGTAGCATCGGCTGGTTGGCTCATATTCAAGAGCAATACCAGAGTCCTGGTTTGATTCGACCCCGCTCTGAAAAACCGCCTGTTGCAAGTGTTGAAAAAGATGGGGGTTGAGCCTGGGTCCCAGACGCTGAATGAGTTGAACTGACAAATGGCTTTCCTTTTGTCCGGCAATGTTTTAAATTGATTATACAATCAAGTACCCTCAAAAAAGGATTGCCGGGAGATTAATTTTCCTCGATTTCATGCTGACGTTGAGTCACTTTTTCTAAGAATAAGCTTTCGGCCTCGGCACGCCAAATTTTAGCCGTGCTGCTCTCTTTGAGCTCTTCTAAAATTTGGAGGTTAATGTCTTCCATCAATTGCTGGATATGTTCATTGAGTGATAATTGAATGCTGGCATCCAAAACATCATCGACCAGGTCGCTAAGTATCGATTGCATTTCCGAACTCTGGACTTTGACGGACCAGGCTGCGAGAAAGGCGTCCAGAGTTTGTTCTGTGATACGCGCGATTTTGGATTGATTAATCACCTGATCGACCAGTGGTTTCATCAGGGGCAGTTTGATGATCTGTTGATAATCGTCGGTTGCTTTGATGCTGCTCATGATCATTTCAGCCAGATTGTCGACCAGTTCCAGTTGGCGGGTGTGCAAAGTGGGTAATTCTACACGTTGCAAACTGGAGACAATCAGATCGCGTATTTGATCCCGATTGACGCGTAGGGTTTCTTCGAGTAGATCCCGATTGGTGCCCAGACGCGTTTTGGCCTGAATATTGGTCAAAATATTGATCGCCACTTGATCTGAGATTTCTTCCATAATGATGCCCTGGTATTTGACCATGGCACGGTAAATTTTAAATTGGCGAATGTCGATAAAGTCGCTGCGAATCAAACGATAAAAAATAGCACCAATACGCAAGAGTCGTAGCATGCGCAGGCTTTGCAGGGGAATGCAGCTTAACCAGTCGTACCAGTGATAAATTGGATAAAGGACCCGTTGCTCTTTGCCTTGTTTGCGAACGGCCCAGATCCAGGACAGAATAAACTCCAATAAAAAGAAGATAATAAAGCACAGATCAATATAGATAAAATAATTGACAGGACGGCCATTGGTGTTGATTCCACGCCAAAAATTGATCGCCAAATAGGGGCGGATTTCTTGCTCATAAAAGCGCTGACGAGCGGCTATGTTTTGACAGCCTTCTTGCCAAAATTCGCGCAAGGCGGCTTTGCTGCCTTCGGTTTTGGTATAATCGCTGACATTATTTTTAATGACTTCCAGTTTGCCGCGTAAATTAGCGCGTTCAAATGGATTCTCATCAATCATTTGCGTCGAAAATTGAACCAGTTTTTCTTGCAGTGACTCAGAGACCTGCCCGTTTTGCTGGCAGGATTTAAAATAAGCTGCCGCTTGCTGTTGGTATTGCGTTGTAAAACGGTGGGGTTCGATACCCTTTACTGGATCATAAGTCTCGGTGACGATCGGAGTCCATTTGAGATAGGTCGGACGCAGATAGAAATAAGTGGTGTCAAATAAGAGCAAAACCAAATGCAGGCTTGCCAATGTCAGCATCACAATATCTACAATCAGATGTGAGATATGCTTATCGCGAGCGGCCTGCCAATTAATGATCATCAGGATTTTCCATATTTCCCCTTAGTTTACCATACCTGCTCTGAGCCTATTTTCTCAGGCAGAGAGAGACTTCTTTTGCTGGATCAGTTTAATAGAGGGAGCAAAAGAAATCGGTTTTTTTTGCTTGTCGGGCCTCTGAGTTAATATTCACCTAAAAGGTGAAAAAATGTTAAATTTATTTAACATTTAGGCGAAAAAGAAGATTATGCGTTATGATAATGTCACACAAAAGATTGAAAATTCTTATAAATCAGGTTCAGTGTGAAGACAGAAACATGCTCGATTGAAATGACCGTCGATAGGTCGCTATTATTACAAATGGCGGAAGCCTGTGAGGCGCCACTTTGGCTGCTTGATCAAAAATTAAATCCTATGATCACAAATGCCGCAGCAGTCGAGCTGGGCGTCAATGCAACGAATAGCCATTCTTTTTTTCAAAGCCCTATCTGGCAAAAAAACTGTCATCAAGCTTTTCGAGTTGACCAGCTTGATCTTGAAGCCAGGCTAGAATTACAATCCTATCGTTTTTCTTTTTCGCGTTTTCAGCAGGGCGCCAAGACATACTTGCTGGTTCGGGCAGATCGTCAAAGCTCCGATTCTCTGGACCTAAAGCGCTTGCAACAAATGATTGATTTTATTCCCGATGCGGTTTTTGTTAAAAACCGTCAGCATCAATGGGTGCTTGTGAATTGGGCGTTCTGTCAGTTGATGGGACAATCCCCCGAAGCCTTGCTGGGTAAAAGTGATTTTGATTTTTTGCCAGCCGAGCAGGCCGAAGTCTTTTGGGAAAATGACAATAAGGCTTTCGAAAAAGGAGGACTCTCTGTTAATGAAGAATGCTTGACCAATACAGCGGGGGGCTATTTTGGGTTGCTGATCAAAAAATTGGTGATTTATAGCGATGACCAGGAGGCTTTGTTGGTGTGTACCGCAACGGATATCACCGAACGCAAAAAATTAGAAGACAAACTCGCAGAGGCTTGTTCAAGTGCTGAGTTGTCCTCTGCTGCTAAAACGGACATTCTAGCCAAAACCAGTCATGAGATGCGTACGTCTTTGAGCGTGATTCTGGGTTTTTCTCAGATATTACAAGTCCCTGAGTCTCACGATCCTGATGCCCATCAATTTTACTTGTCGCGGATTCATCAAAACGGCTTGCACTTATTACACTTGATCAATGATCTGTTGGATCTATCGCGGATTGAAAATGGACAGTTAAATATCCAGTACGAAACCTGTGATTTGAATCTACTTATGAAAACAATTGCTGAGACTTTTCAGGCCAGAATTGCAGAGCATAACTTGTGCTTAAATTTAGACTTGAGCCCGATCACCTTTAAAACGGATCCCTTGCGTTTATTGCAGGTGGTTTCGAATTTGGTAGACAATGCCATCAAACATACCCCAGCGGGTGAGATTACTTTGCGTAACTATTGCTCTCAACCCGGGTTTTTGATTATTGAAGTCAAAGACACTGGCTCAGGTATTGCTCCTGACGTCCAATCATCTGTGTTTGAGCTCTTTCAGCAAGAAGACCCCAGTTCCGATGGCGTGGGGCTGGGTTTAGCCATTAGCCAACAAATCTGCGAAGAATTGGGATATCAACTGATTTTAGTCGCCTCCAGCCCACAGGGATCATGCTTCCAAATCCGGATTAAAATTTAAGTTAATCGCTTCGGACTGATCGTGATGCCCGCTATAATAGGCTTGAGGTTAGCATGAGATATCAGATCCCTCCCCATGACGTCAAACAGATTGAAAAGCGCTTTTTTAAGCCTTTGCGGCGTTTGATTCAAATGAATTATTTTCGTTTTAAGGTCAGAAGGGCTAAGCATATTCCGATGAATTGGCTTAGTCACTGGGTTGATTGCGCGCCATGAAAGCTTCTTTTGACTCCCACTCCTTTTCTTTTTCACCTCAATCGATTGAGTTTTCGCAAGAAGCCAAGCCTCAGTTCGAATCCACTGTACCGGATGATCCCGTTTATCTCAGCCTCAAAGCCAGTCTGGCTAATTTGCCGCCTGACAGCTCCTGGCGCGCAGACCTGGAGCTGCACTTGAATCACTTGTTGAGTCAGAGCCGCTGTCAGGTGATCACCCAGGTTCTAAGCCGTTTAAACAGTGAGTGTTTAGCAAATGCAAGCCAGCTGAAGCCTCAGCAAATCAAGGAACTGCTCGCCACGCTTCGCAAAAACATTCAGCAGAACTATTTGCCTTGCTTACAAAAGGGAAGCCCGATCTACTTATATAGTGTTGAGCTTCTCAATTTGATGGATGCTGTGGGTCTGGGCAATCGTTTGATTTTAAACAAGGCCCTGGGCTCAGTTGATTCTCTTGAAAGTGATTTAATAGACAGTGATCTGGGTTGGGCGGAGTTTCAAGGGGCGCTGGAATTAAAACAGGTTTTGATGACTATCGCGCAGCAGCAAGACAGCTCGTACAAACGGGTCAAAGTTCAGCCAATAGTTCAAGAGATGCTTGAGTATCCTGAGTTTGTCTGGCAAGCGGAGTTGGCGTGTTACTACAGCGCCGAGAGTATTCCCCTGGCCTGGTACCCACAGAGCTATCAGAGCTGTCTAAAACAAGGATTTCGATTTTTGCAAAAAACGATCCAGCAGGGCTTTCAAAACAAGAATCCATTAGCATTGGCTTTGGGTTCATTTTTTCTGGCTTTGCGTCTGGATCCCGAGCGATCTGAAGCGCCTTTTATTTTGGCTTGTTTAGCGACACTTTTAAAGCAACCGACACAAGCTGCGGATTTTTTAGAATATGCTTTGAAGCAGGGCTCCCAACCTGAAATGCGCGACTTATTGCAGCTAATGCAAGTGCAGGCGCTTCAGCGTCAATCTTAAGTTGTCAGCAAGCTCCAACAGTCTAATGCTGTCTGGATTGACATATGCTATGATCGAGAAGACATTTGCAAGGACAGGCAAAATAAGATGGCAGAAACCGCTAAAGAGCTCCGTCGACTGCAAGAGATTCTTGCAGTCTTTACGCAATATGGCTTCCAAGAAGCTGTGGATCAAGGCATCAAACATAAATGGCTTCCGGGTCAAAAAATTTGGGGCAAGTCTTACCTCAAAGCCGTTGAAGAAGCCGATGGAGCGGGTGCGCTTTCTACCCCATATAAATTACGCAATGTCATGGAACAATTGGGCGGGATCTTTGCTAAATTTGGGCAGGTGCTCAGTACGCGGCGTGATATCTTGCCTCCAGAATATATCGAAGCCTTATCTTCTTTACGTTCCAATATGCCAACCTGTGAGTTGGATGCGATACGTGAGACTTTCAAAAATGAGATGGGTGCTTATCCCGAAGACCTATATGACTATTTTTCACCTGAGCCGCTAGCGGCTGCTTCATTGGCACAAGTTCACAAAGCCCGCCTCAAAGACGGAACCTGGGTTGCCGTCAAAATCCAACGTCCACGCGTTGATGAGAATGTCGCCCTGGATTTGAAATGGTTAGAGCGTCTGGGTGAATGGGTGATCAAGCTCTTTCCTTCACTGCAACCTTTTCGGGTGATGGAAACGATTCAGGAGTTTAAAGAGTCGAGCTTGAGAGAGCTAAACTTTTTTATTGAGGGTCGCTATATTGAGCAGTTTGAAGAAAACCATGAACGCCTGCACTTTATTAAGATCCCCAAAGTTTATTGGCGTTATACCAGTCGGCGGGTTTTAACCATGGACTTAATGGTCGGTACGCCTGTCGATAGCCTGACTGATTTGCAGGCGGCGGGTCACGATCTCTATAAGCTGGCGGGTGATGTTTATTTTATGCTGCTCAAGCAAACCCTGATTGATGGCTTCTTTCATGGCGATCTGCATCCAGGGAACTTGCTAATCTCCCCTGAAGGTAAATTGCTCTTATTGGACTTCGGTCTGGTGGGTGAGATGACTTTTGAGTTTAGAATGGCTTTTTTCCGTTATTGGACAAATCTGGCCACTGGCAAATACCGAGAAGCTGTTGAAGCACTACTCGAAGGGGCTGATACTTCAGACTCGACAGATTTAGAGGGCTTTAAGCGAGAGTATACAGAGCTCTGTGAGAGTGTGGGGGGTTCATCGATTTCTGAGTATAGCTTTGGCTCTACCTTGAGTTATTTAACGACTTTATGCTCGCGTTATCGGATTTATTTTTCGACAGAGTTTATCTTACTGATTCGAGCGATGCTGACTGCCGAAGGTATTATTATGGGGCTCAATCCAGATTTTGCTTTTGTCGATGAGGCTTACCCCTTCTTTAGAAGGTATTACAAAGAAATATCAGGCCGTTCTCGTACCAATACGGGCGCGCGCCTTTATGAAATCGGAATGGGAATGGGACTATGGAAATAGAGGGAGAAGCAATGATTCAGCATATTTTGTTTCCGACAGATGGTTCGGATGCGGCGCGTACCGCGCTCAATTACTTATTGCGCTTTGCCAATCAATTTAATGCGCGAGTGACTCTTTTGCACACCTATGAGTTTACAATGGGACATGTTTTATCACGCTATAGTGCTGATAGCAGAGCTGTGAGCCAATTAGAAGATGCTACTCGCGAATCGGCTGAAAAGATGCTGGCGGAGCTCAAAGCCGAGTTAGAGCAGCAAGGCTTACATATTCATGGCGCCTTTAATGAAAAAGGCGATGCTGGAGAATGGATTATTAAGACTGCCGAACGAGAAAGCTGTGATTTGATTATGATGGGCACGCGGGGAATGGGCATTCTGAAAAGCGTATTTTTGGGCAGCACCAGTCGCTATGTGGTGAACCACTCCCATAAAACACCCGTGTTTTTGATTCCGGTCGAGGAAAACTAAATGTATAACCATCTTTTATTTCCAACCGATGGCACGGCCATGAGCCTGACTGTAGAAGCCCATGTGATGCAATTGGCTCAGCAATTTCAAGCTGAGGTGACCGTTTTACATGCCTATGAAGCCACGAGTATTATGCCCGTTTATGAAACCTCTTATGTCTATCTCGGGGAACTAGAAACGTATTTAAAAGAGCAAAGTCAGATTTTGCTGGCTGATTGTCTCAAGCGTTTTCAGGAAGCCGGGATTCAAGCCCATCAGCAGGCAATTAAAGAAAATCCGGGTCTGGCCATTGTGGAAATGGCTGGGCAAGTGGGAGCTGATTTAATCGTGATGGGAAGCCAGCAAAAAGGGGTCGTGCGTCGATTTTTGCTGGGCTCGGTCAGTAATTATGTGGTCAACCATAGTCCTTGCCCAGTCTTGATTGTGCCCGCTCATGCTGATGAGCAGCCAGGAACCTGAGTCGGTGTTTGCCTGAAGCATGATGCCGACTTTCGATAACTGCCAATTTGAGCTTGCTTTTGCTATGATAGGGGGAATAGTAAATCAGGTCCCAAAACATGGCAAATAAGCAAAATTATCAAAATCATATCGAATCTGCGATACAAAATGTCCTGAGTAAGGTGAAAAATCCTCAAACCAGGGCGTCAGCAGCTGCTGCAAAGAAAACGGAACAGCCCAGTACGACGCTCCGCACCAAAAAGCCAATTTTGCCCAAAAAACCAACCCAAACAGGCACTTTGACGCGCAAGCCAATTGTGCCCAAAGCACAGGTAGGCACAGCCACTGCGGCTCCTCTGGATGCAAGTGCTCCTCGCGCGACGGCTCCTTTAAACGAGGAAGAAGTTCACTATCTAGAAGCCGAAGATCTCTATACACCGGTTCCGCTGACGGCTGAAGAAGAGCCTGAACCGGTTGATCAAGATATTTATCACCCCCCCTATAATCTCTTTGAAGAATTTGTAGAGACCGAAATGGATATTTTGCTGGCTCGATATTTGGATTTGTGCCAGTGTGGTCAATGTCGCGCTGATATGGTAGCCCTGGCGCTGCATCAATTACCCGCTTATTATGTCACGGGCACCCGCGGCACACTGACTGCTAAATCAGTGGTTTGGACACGCTATATGCAAGAAATCATGGATGCTGTCAGCAAAGCGATTCATGTTGTGTATAAACGACCACGCTCTTCTTGCCGTCAGATTAAGCAGGTCTTGTGGATCAAGCCGGAGCTAGAAGAAGTTGGTGTTGATACTGAAAACACGCCTCAGTATTTTGGGGTTTTGCATGATGACAAAGAACTTGAACTCAATTTTTCTGATGAGATTAACGAAATTATTCAGGCCCTGGAACAGGCGCCGGATGCCGATAAGTCAGCTCTCTTACCGGTTTACTCTGCCCATGTAGAAAACGCTTATCAGCGCTATGAACCTGAGGCTGCTGCACCTGAAGTCAAACAGCTGCTAGCCACTGAGGAGCTGCTCGCAGACGAGCCTGAAGCAATGCAATTACTAGAACTCGATGACTGGGATGTTTAAAAGGATACGTTTATGACCGATCGTTCAACCAAAATAAGCCTGGGCCTGTTGCTTGTGGCTGTTTCTTTGTTTATTTTCTTTACTCCCTGGGCCCTGGGGCAAAAGCAACCCGCAATTGAAGCCTCTGTCAAACAGAATATGGAGTTTCTCAATGAAATGGTTGAGAAATATATCAAGCGCAAAGGCCAGCCACCTGGAGATATGAATCAACTGGTGCAAGATGCCCGTAATAAAGAAGAGCACTATAATAAAACTTTTTTTAATCCTCTCCTTAAAAGCAGTGGAGATGCCTTTGACCAGCAGGTCATTGCCGCTTATTCACCGACCATAGCGATGAGTATTGAATCCCAGTTCTCTGGGGCCCAGTATGCGGGTAAAACGGGTTATTATACGGAGGGCAGTCACTATGTGATTTATGGGCATATCCAGAACGGTGCCCTGCTGACTGAAAATGGTCAGCCCCTGATATTTGGTAACTATTGATCTAATCGGAACTAAAATCGCTCATTAAAAAAGCCCCACTTTGAAGTGGGGCTTTTAGG
>JBBKWI010000134.1:0-30337 GCA_037968875.1 Candidatus Sericytochromatia bacterium
GGCTTGAGTTCTCCACCGGCTTCAAGAGCGGCATAGGCGTTAATCATTGTGTCTCTCACTTTATCAAAATTCGTATTTAAACTCAGCCTAACCAGAGAATGGGGTTAGACGCAATCCAAATGCGCTAATGAGAGCGCAAACCATCAGTGAAAGTTCGGCCGTATGACAGCTTGTGGTAAAGTGATCGCATTCAAAAAACAGGAGTCTAGTGATGAAAATCTGGGTCGATTCCGATGCCTGCCCGGACCTCATCAAAGAGATAATGTATAGGGCCTCCCAACGCCGGGGCTTACAAGTCATTTTAGTCGCCAATCAGGCCATGCGGATCCCAGAGCACCCGAATATTCAATTGTGGGTTGTCGATGCTGGCTTTGACGTCGCTGATCAGACGATTATCGATGCCCTTGAGCCGCTTGATCTGGTGATCACAGCTGATATCCCACTGGCAGCCGATGCGATAGCCAAAGAAGCATTGGTGCTGGACCCGCGTGGAGAAGCTTATACTTTAGACAATATCGGCATGCGCCTGCATTTGCGAGACTTCATGGACAAAATGCGCTCTACAGGTACTGAAACCGGAGGGCCGCCGCCTTTTAAGGCCAGCGATAGGCAGGCTTTTGCCAATCAATTGGATCGACTCTTGACGCAGTATTTTAAAACCCAGGAAAGCTGAACGGATCGTCTACTCTGGGTAGCCAAAAGTAACCGTGGGCAATTGACGCTCGTCGGCTTCTGTTTGACTGAGCATCTGCGCTTCAAAAGGGTGCAGCGAGGCCAGCCTGAACTGAGCAGCACCGGGGCCAAAAAACAATTGAAAAGCAAACGTTTCCGCGTCAGCTGCCAATGTTTTGCTTTCGCTGATGCCCACCAGATTCAAAAGGCGTAAGCAATTTTGCTCCAGGGTCAGGATCCCAAACGGTCGCCAATAAGAGACAGCGACCGGCTCACCGGACTGAAAACTGAGTTCACGGAAAGCCAAATACCAGGCCTGGGGATCGCGTAAGCCTTCCCATTTGCCATCAGGATGATATAAAGCGTCGGGTGAGACCGCAAAATTTTTAAACAGATTGCGTTCTTGTTGGGGCTGATGCAGCCATTCCTGGCAATACCATTCTCCATCAAAACCTTCCGCTAGCTCAGGCGGGGGCCAATGCTCTGGTACCAGTGAAAACAAGCCATTCAAAAAGGCCAGTGATTTATGCACTGAGCCCCAGGTGAGATTCCAGCCAGCGACAGCGCAGGCTTGCAAAAGGCGCTCCAAATCAACATCCAATAATAAAAAAGGATCAATATCCAGAGCCTGCGCCAAAGCCAACAAGCGTTGGGGACTTTTGGGCAGACCTTCTTGCTGCTTGGCCCAGCGTAAAATAGTTTTGCGGTGCGGCTGATCAGCTAATTCCAGACTGCGGCCAAAAGCCGACGTATTGCCATCAAAATCTCTGGCAATCATACGTTGAATCAGATCCTGACGCAAGCGCACCTGATCTGTCAGCAAACGCTTGACTTCATCGGGGCCCTGAAAAGAAATTTTCATCGTTGGCTAATAGCCTCCAGACAGGCTTTTAACTTACTGACAATAGCAATTTGCTCTGACTTTTCTAGCTCAGGAAAAAGCGGCAAGGCCAGGGTTTGCTCAGCACAAGCTTTGGATTCAGGTAAATCCGCGGCTTGGTAAGTCGCTGCATAGAGCTTTTGCATATGCAAAGCCAGGGGATAATAAGGCAGACACTCGTAGCCAGCAGCTTTCATTTCTGCCATGACCCAATCTCGCTGGGGTAAGCGCAATGCATAATGGTGAAAGACCGAATAACTGTCTGTAAAGGCTTCCAGCGGGGGGCGCTGCAGACCCAGACCAGCCGCTTCGGTCTCAGCCAATAAGTCATGGTAAATCGCGGCCAATTGGCGACGTTTTTGGTTCCAGCCATCAAGATAAGGCAATTTGACTCGTAAAACGGCTGCTTGCAAGGCATCCAGACGACTATTGGTCCCCAATGCCTGCTGCACATTTTTGACAGCACAGCCGTACTCTCGCAAAAGCATCAATTGCTGATAATGTTGCTCTGAGGATGTCACCACCAACCCCCCATCGCCAAATGCTCCCAGGTTTTTGGTCGGAAAAAAAGAAAAGCAGCCCAGATCACCGATAGAACCGGTCATTTGGCCCTGGTATTTGGCCCCAATCGACTGGGCACAGTCTTCAACAACTCGCAATTGATGGCGTTCAGCCAGAGCCAGCAAAGGCTGCATATCACAGGGGTAACCATGTAAATGCACAGGCATGATCGCACGGGTCCTGGGCGTGATCGCAGCTTCAATAGCCTCCACCCGCAGGCAGTCCGTGCGCGGGTCAATATCCACAAAGACGGGTTCTGCACCTGTCAGTGAAATCGCTGCCGCTGTCGCCAAAAAGCTCATACCCGAAGTAATCACCTGGTGACCCGGGCCAATGCCGAGCGCTTTGAGTGCCAACACCAGGGCATCGGTACCTGAATTGACACCTACAGCATAGGGGACACCCAGGTAGGCCGCAATTTCAGCTTCAAAAGCGGCCAGTTCTGGGCCTTTGATAAAATAACCGGATTGGCAAACCCGCTCGATCACAGGCCGTAATTCGTTTGCCAGCGCCTGGTACTGGCGTTTGAGATCAGTGATTTGAATCATGGGGTCCTCTCATTGGCTTGATTCGTTTGATTCGTTTGATTCGTTTGATCAAGACGGGGCTGCTGCCACAAATAATACAGATTGAGCAGCTGTTGTGCAAACTCTACAAAGCTAGAATGATCGATATTGGGATGAACTTGATGAAATTCTTGCCACAATTGATCCCAATTTTGCTGACCCGAAATACCTTGCCAGAGACTTTGCATCCAGGGACGCAAAACCAGGGCTTGCCCTCGGGCATTGCCCAACAATTGCTCGGTATTGGGAGCTTGAATAAAGTCAAAGCGCCGGGGACTGGCCGTCGGATCGTATTTTTGTCGCTTTTGACTCGGGTTCAAGACTGAGCCATTTGTTAAACGATCGGACTGAAGGTAAATCGCATAATTTTGTGGCGGCCTAACCTGATCGATCAACATCAGGCTTTGCTCCTGACTTAAAGGCGCCCTAAAATCGGGCAAAGTCGGCAGATAAGGATCCGCTTGCCAGCTGGCATGATCCAACCAGCGGCAAGGCACAAGGCCGGCATTGTTCAATACTTGAAACCATTGCGCCTGATTCCAGCGCCACTCACAGCGCTGCAGATAGGTATCGACCAGGAAGGCGTCAGAGTAGGCCGCCTCAACCCCCAAAACATCAGTCACAGTCTGTAAACTGTTTAAGTAATGTTGCTTCAGCTGATGCCCTTCGGGCAGGTTTTGCAACAACTGGCGACAGATCATGAGCCCTTGTTCCCAGTTACTGGTATCTTGCCAGAGTATTTGCAAGAGCCTCTGTATCGTTTCGATCTCATGCCGGGCGGATCCAGCGTAGACCATCAAATAGAAAATACCTGCTGGAGCCAATAAACGCCGCAGCTCTTGTAAAGCCAACAGGGGATCTGGAATATGGTGGATCACCCCTGAACAATGGATATAGTCAAAGTGCCCCAAATCCGGGTAGCGTTGCAGCAAATCACTTTGCAGATCGGCTTGTAAAAAGCGCACTGACGCCAAATGCGTTGACTGAGCCCCTAAACGCTCTCTGGCAATCTCAAGCGAAGCCTCAGAGAGCTCTAAAGCGACGATTTCGGCCTTTGGATTTGCCTGGGCTAGCTTGAGGGTCGAAAACCCCGTTCCACACCCCGCGTCTAGTATGCGAACTTGTTGAGGAGGGGCTTGATCTAAATAGATAAAAGCAAATCGGGCATCGGCCTGAGGAGGCCGGATATCCGCTAAAGCATCCAGAGCCAGGGGGGGGAATGGATAGCGTTCATACTGATTTTTGACTGCTGCACTGAGCCGCTCAGGGTTGAAGTGATTGAATCCATTTTGTGTTTCAGACACGGTCATGACACTCCCTTAGCAGGTAAAGACAATTGAGCTGATGCATACAGAAAGACTGCATCGTCTGACTACAACAGATGACCATATTTTTGAGTGATCAGATCCTGCACTTTGGGCACGTCCTCTTGTTTTTTGACTGGCAGAAAACGGGATTCACGTGCGATAAACAAGCATTGAATCTTGAGTTCACGGCTCAAATCACCAGCCAGATGCTCAAATTGCAAAATATCCTGACCGCGCACATTTTTGGAGACCACATACCAGGGCAAATCAAAGTCACGATCCAGGGCTGCCGTCGAAAAGATATAGGTCGCAGTATTAAAGACCCGAATTTGATCCTGGTCAAAATCCAAAGGGAAGAGAAATTCTTCGACCAATTGCAATTGACCGTCTACCCGAGCAGGCGCACCGCCCTTGTCGCCAGGGGCTTTGGCAGCCACTTCAATACTCATTTCGACTTGCTGCTCGATATGTAGTCCCAATAAAACAGGCTCAAAACTGGCCCCCAAATTGTCGATATTTGAGAACAAGAGATATTTGCGGCCTTCTTGCTGCAGTCGCGCCAGGGAGCCGGAACTGCGCAGGGCATCAACAAAATCACCATGACCAGCCGTGGCATGATCAATTTCGCCTTCATGTTTGACCAATTCACCATCGGGCTGAATGCGAGGCAATTTAAACTGCTCAAACAAATAGATCTGGTCTTTAAAACCAAAAAAATCATGGGCTTCTAAAAAATCCAGCGTGGCCTGATGGGTATGAAAAGAAGTCATCAGATACAAAGGGATCCCCTGACCGCAGAGGGCACGCACCTTGAGCTCTAAAAAAGTGACTTCGCCCAGAATCGGGAACAAGCCCTTGGGCGCGTCAAAGGCAAAGCGGGTCGCCATCCCGCCAGCCAATACGACAGCAGCGACTTCACCTGCTGCCACGGCTTCTAAGCCCAGCAGATTTAACTGCTCCTGACGAGCTATGGCCAGATCTGCCACCACCAGCAAATCTTCTGCTGAGGGTGGACTAACGACTGCTTCAAGGCGTATTTTATCGGGATTCAACCGACCTTCTCGATAATCCTTTAAAAGACCTGGAAACAAATCTGACATGGTTTATTCTCCCTGGCGATGTACGACAGGAATAATCATCGGGCGACGTCGCGTTTTTTGGTGAATAATACGGCTCAGGTGGTCATTGACCCAACCTTCACAGTCTTCACGCTTAGGCACGCGATCTTGTTTGACCCATTTTTCGCTTTGCTTTTGCAGAGACTGAAACAAGAGTTCAGCGACTTCAAGATACAAGGCTTCGGGCTCTTCTTCGATGATAAAGCCTTTGCTAGAAACCCGTGGCACTGTGACTGGATTGCCAATCTCATCAACCGTCACCGATGCCAATAAGACACCGTTTTTAACCAATTTATGACGCTCTTTGAGTTCTTTGGGGTCCAGGTAGCCCACGCCACGACCAGCAACCATGATCTCGCCATATTGCAAGCGCTTGCCTTTGGTGGCTTCTGCGTCGCTGACCAAGAGGCGTTCGCCCAGATCCAGCAAGAAAATATTTTCTGACGGCACACCCGTCGCTTCAGCCAATTCGCCGTGACGTTTCATCATGCGGTACTCGCCATGAGTCGGGATAAAATAACGCGGTGAAGTCAAGTTAAGCATCAGTTTGAGCTCTTCCTGACTGGCATGGCCAGAGGCATGTAAGCCACGACGTGACTCATACAAAACATTGGCTCCGCGTTCAAACAAGAGATTGATATTCTGGTAAATCGATTTTTCGTTGCCTGGAATGGGGGTGGCTGAAATAATGACCGTATCGCCCCGTTTGATCGAGACCATATTATAACGGCCATTGGCCATCCGGCTCAGAGCAGCCATCGGCTCGCCTTGTGAGCCAGTGGTCAAGACCACGACTTTTTCAGGAGGCATACTATCAGCTTCTTCGGCTTTAATCACCAGATGATTGGGTAAATTTAAAAACCCAAGCTCGTTTGCTTTGGCGGTATTGCGCTCCATGCTGCGACCCACAATCGCAATCTTGCGACCATATTCTTCGCAGCGGTCAATAATCTGTTGAATCCGGTGCAAACTCGAGGCAAAGGTCGCGACAATGATCCGGCCTTTCGCTTGCGAGAAAGCCGTGCGGAAGCTCTGGGCAACTTCATGCTCAGAGACCGTATGGCCAGGATTGCAGGCGTTGGTACTGTCAGAGACCAACAGCAACACGCCGTCTTCACCCAATTGCGCAAATTTAAAATAATCCGTCGGCTGCATATCAATGGGTGTGGGATCCATCTTAAAGTCACCGGTAAAGACCAGCGCCCCGTCAGGGGTGTGAATCGCCAGGCCAACGGCACCAGAAATACTGTGGCAAACGTGCATGAAATCGACATCAAAAGGGCCAATTTGTGTTTTCTGACGGCTTTCAATTTTAACCAACAATTTTTCATAGGTCGGATCCACATCTGTGATGCGATCCATCAACAAGCCCAGGGTTAACTCAGAAGCATAGATCTTGGGGGGACTATCGAGTTGCTCCAACAATGAGGTCAGGGCACCGACGTGATCTTCATGGGCATGGGTTAAAACGATCCCATGAAAATTGGCCTGATTCTCTAAAACATAGGTCATGTCAGGCAGCAAAAAATCGACCCCATACATATCGTCGCTCGGGAATTTGAGGCCAGCATCGATCATCATAAACTGGTCATCTTTAAAGACCAACCACATGTTTTTGCCAATTTCGCGTATGCCCCCCAGACACGCTACGGAGTATTGATTCGTCATATATTTTCCTCAAGTATTTCTATAGAAAAGCTATTTAATTTAGTTCTTGGATCGTTGATTTTAAAATCCCTCTGTCAGACGCAAACTTACCGTGAGCGGGCTTGTTTGAAGTCTTCATTTGAAAGGGTATCAAAACCTGTATTTTTACCACAGTTTAACACGGTTAGAGGCTTGAAAGTGCTTTAGCGAGAATATTGCTGGGTACGCCGAAAGACGCTCTGGACCTGATCAAAAAAGGAGCCGGTATTGTACTTCACACCATAGGCCTTACACAGCGCTTCGACACGAGGCGCAATTTCCTCAAGGCGATTGGGCGGCAGTTTGGGAAACAAGTGGTGTTCGATTTGATAGTTCAAATGCCCCATCATCAACGAAACCAGACGGCCCGCTTTGACATTGGCTGTGCCTTCAATTTGCTGTATATACCACTCAGCTCGGTTGCTCGGCCCCTGGTCATAATGTTTGACCCCTTCGACCATATGACCCGTATAAAAGCTCAAACCCGTAAAGACATTACGCATCAGCATGGCAGTCAGCGTACCCAGGGTCACTTTACCAACCATCAAGGGCCCGGCAAGCAAGCCATAGAGACCGTAATTATAAGCCCAATGAGGGAAAGCTTTACGGGAATACTGCCAAAAGGCTTCGCCAAAATTTGCCAGACTGAGCGGCTTCATAGCCACGTTTTGATCTTGACGGTAGCCCGGTATCAGGGCGGTTATATAATCCATCACGCCACTACACAACAAAGCCACGCCCTGATCAGAGTGGAGGGTATTGTGCAAAAGTGCCAGGGGTTGCACCAGATGATAATATTCTTTGTCGATCATTTCTGTCAGCCTGAAGAAGCCATAGCTGGCATCCGGGTCGCGATCAACTTGCCCCGTATAAGAATGGTGCAGAATATTGTGACGCTGACGCCAGGAGCGTTCATCAACTGGGGAATCATGAACATAAGACTCTGAATGATAGCGTTCAGCGCCAGGCAATCGATCCCAGGCTTGATGCTGAGCATGGTGATGGATCTCTAAATTGTCTAATTGGAAGTAGGCCCAAAGGCAGAGTACACCAGCCGACCACGAGACAGGCTCTAAACTAAAGTGAATCAGTAAGCGGCCCGCTAACTCCAGAATACGCGCACTTTGCGCCACGGTCTCAAGATAAACCAGATCCTGATCGCCAATTTTAGCAGTGACCTCAGCTTTGAGCTGATTCAATTCAGCAGCAAAGGCTTTGACTTCAGCTTCCGTCAATTTGTTTTGCAATCTGCGTTGCAACTCTTGTTGAAAAGCCTGAGCAAGATCGGGAGGTTGAGATGAGGCTGACATGAATTGGCACGTTCCGTTTTTGCTATAGCTTAACAAATTTTTAGTCTAAATGTAAGCTGATTTTTAATTTCGGCAAAGCAGAGTCAATTTTATCATTCAAATCAAGCGCTTTTCAGTCATTCCGCTGCGATCGCTTCACTGAAGTCTTGCAGCCAGCTTAAAGTCGGCTAAGTCTATTGGTTTCGGCTCGCTTCTGGGGGGAGATGTATTCTATGCGAAGTTCAGTTAGAATACAGCAAGAGGTATAAATAATGACACAATTGTGTAAACGAATGCTCTTTTCAGGGCTCGGAGCAGGTCTCGCAACCGCTGCTGCCGTGCTGGGAACAAAGCAGCTGGCAAAAAAACTACAACCCCAGGCACCCGATTTCGCTCAAGACGATCTTGTGCTATACCAATTTGAATACTCGCCCTATTGCGTCAAAGTTCGCTATTGTTTGCAATACAAAGGCCTGGCTTACCAAACAGTTGATTTGGCCCCCGTGATCCATCAGGGATTTTCTCGCCAACATTCGGGTCAGGTCAAAGTGCCCTACCTAAAAGCTGGTAAGCAAATAATTACGGATTCGAGCCAGATCGCACTCTATCTTGAAGAACGGCAACCGGCCCCAAGCTTGATCCCGGCAAATCCAGAACAGCGTGAAGCTGTTTTGCTCTTAGAAGACTGGCTTGATGAAGCCTTCCAACCCGCGATGGCACGTCGTGTTTATTTGGAACTCGCTATGCATCCCGAACGCCTGATACAAGATCCCAATTTAAAAACGGGAGTTGCGCTGCTGGATCCTCTCAAACCGATTATCGTACCGCTGCTGCTCAAGCGCAGTTTAAAACGCCAACGCATTAGCCCGGTTGATTTAGAAACCCTCGAACAACGCTTGCAAAGCGTCTTGCAACAAGTGCTGCGCTATCTCGGGGATCAACCTTATTTGATCGGCGATCAGATCACACTCGCTGATCTCACACTCGCTGCCCATTTAAGATCTGCGGATCGCTTGCCCCATTTAAAAGAGCAAGCCGACCTGCAGTCTTTGTTTGCCTGGCGAGATGTGATTTTAGAATCGTTACCAGCAGCCAAATAAAACGGCCACTATTTACCCGTATCTGGCAGCAATTGATCAAGCTCTTGACGCACTTCAGCAGGGTCAATCTCGCGGCGAATCAAGGACGTCGTCAATTGCACCAGATGCGCGGCTTTAATATTGCTAAGGTCTTTATCGATGATCTCGGCTATTGATTTTTGCAAGATCTCTTGCTTATCTGTGCCTGTCAACGGATCCGTATAAGTAATGATCAATTGAACCTTCTCATTGGAGCTATAATCTGGCTTATTGGCCTGAAACTGCTCCCAGAAATACTGTGAGGTATTGGCAGAGAAATTGGTGGCCTGAACTTGCGCTGGATCCCGTGAAATCTCTTCAGCAGCAGACTTGCCATGACGCAACCAACCCGGGAACTCCAGTTTAAAGCGGACATTGCGAGCGATCACGTCTATCAGTGGAATAAAGCGATCACCCATGGCTTCTTTCATATCGGTTTTGGTATTGATGCTGTAATAGGCACCCCGACCGGCTTCCGTAACGGCTTGCAAGAGCGCGTTATTGTGATTATGACCCAGCCCCAGTGCAGACAAATAGATTTGCTTATCATTGTTTTGAGCTGCCATCTGTTTGACCTGCTCCAAATCAAAGGCACCTTCAGTGGGGCGCGCATCGGTCATCAGCATCACCCGATTGAGTTTGGATTGCTGATAATGTTTGCTGGCCAACTGATAAGCATTTTCAATGCCCTGCTGAAAATTGGTCCCGCCCAGAGGCTCAATTTTTTCAATCGCTTTCAAAAAGTCTGCTTCCGGGTTTTGGCCGACCTGAAAGTTTTCAAGCTCGACAAAGGCTTTATTAGAAAACAAAACCAGATTTAACTGATCGCCGGCCTTAAGTTGAGTCGCCATTTCTTTGAGGCCGAATTTGATTAAATCGAGCTTAGAGCTTTGTCCGGCTTCGGCACTGGCCAGACCGGCAGGTTCTGACATCGAAGTCGAAACATCAATCAGCATCGTCAAATTAATATTTTTACGGGTGGCTTTGCAACGATAAGGCGCCGATAAATGTACACCGACCTCATAATTATCGAGATAGGGATTATTTAAGTCAGCGTATTTCCAGAGGCCCATCGAAGCTTCAAACAAGCCAATCGACTGTTGGTCCTGATGATCAAAGCTCTCATAATTGAGAAATTCCCAGGTCTTGCCCCATTCTTTTTGGGGTGCCTGATTGGCTTGTAAGGCGTGCTTGGCCAATTCAACAGACGCCACTGAAGCGGAATCATCATAAGAGAAATAATAGGAGTCACGGGCTTTCGTCGCCGCTGGCAAGGGCTGATACTGCTGACTTAATAATTGTAAAACATGAAAGCGGCTGGTGGCCTCAAAGCCACCATTGATGACGAGCTTGAAATAGTCGCTCGTGCGCCCAATGCCGCTCTGATCTTTGATGATCTGATCTCCAGCTGCAAAGCTCATTGAATAAGTGGTTTGGCTATTCAAGATCCGATCGGGTTTGAGCATAAAACTGACTTCTGTGGCTTCGCTGTTCCAGCTGGCTTCAAAATCGTCAGGCCCAAAGGCCAGCGTTTGGGGAGAACCCAATGCGCCGGTTTGCAATGCAAAACTGGCCTCCACAGAGGTCTTATCCATTGCTTCAGAGAAGGTCAATTTAAAAGGCGTGTCTTTAGAGATTCCAGAAGCATTGCGGGCTGGCGACACAGCGATCACTTCGGGCTGATCACTGAGCCCAAAGATCCCGTCAGTAAAGTCATATTTATTGGCATTGGGATCGCCTTGTTTATTGGACTTTAAAACGACCACGCGCTTGCGAGGTGCGAAACCGGGTTGAGTCAATGTAATCTCTAATTGCACACCAGCTGGAGCATCGTTAACGGCATAAGCGCCTCCGACAGTGCTCACTGAAGTCGTAAATGGAACGGACAAATTCAAGGAGTTTACAGAAACCGTAGCGCCATCTAGCGGAAGCCCATTTGGATCTGAAATATCCCCATTAAACGATGTCCGCTCAACAATCGAGATATCACTGGTGGCACTGGGAGTCGGATTCGTGCTGGGACCCGGACTGGGTGTGTCGACCCCATAAACTGAGCCTGTATTGGGATTGATTTGGCCCGTGATCATAGCAGAGAGTTTTTCAAGATGCCCTCGGTATTCTTTGGCAACAGAACGGGCCTGCCCTTGATCGCCAGAGACTTCTTTGTTTTGGCAGTATTTTTGTACACTCGGGTTCAAGCCGGCGCCCCCCAGCGCTTTAAAGACTGAGTTTGAATCACCCGAAATTGAAACCTGGCCAATATTGACATTGACATTATTTTGATTTGAATTGGTATTGGCATTGGGACTGGAACAAGCCAAAAGCAAGCTGGAGGCACAAGCCAAGCGAAACAAAGCCCAAGAGATCGATTGAGACATAAAAACTCCTCTGGATAAAGCTGATGATTGTTAACCGACGCAAGTTCAGTAGCCGGAGTTCCTTGACTTATAAAAAATTTATAAAAAAATAAAGTTTGTGTCGCCCAGATCACGATGATTTGATTTTTGCAGCGAACCAGCTTAAAATATGGGCTAAGCACTGATTTTCTCAGCAGAAAGAAGCAACAAGTATGAATATCAATAAGCTAGCAGGCTTAGCCGGTACGCAATTAGTGAAACCCGGTCTGCAAACGTCTGATATTCAGTCACAGCAATCCCAGCTGCAATCGACTTCTAAATTTCAAAAAACAAGCCCAGTCCAATCAGGCCTGGAGAAAAGCCAGCAAGGCTTATCCCAAAAAATTGAGTCGAGCTCCCCGCAACAAATGCAAGCTCAATCTATCAAGCTGCGTTCTCATCTCAAACGTCAAAAAAGCAGCTTGAATTTGTTTCGAGATATGCTACAACAACCGCAAAACAACAAAGAGAGCTCACGATTCTTGTCGGTTAAACGCGACTCACAGGAACTCCAGCGCAGTGGCATCCTGGACGATATGCAGATTTTACCTGAGCTGATTCTAGACAATCAATCTGAGCTCTATCGCGGGATAGAAGATGATTCCCGTGAAGTCTTGCAAGGCTTCAAACAAATGTCGGCTGAGCAAATTGATGGCTTGAAACGTAAGGCCTTTGAGCACCCTGAAGTCAGTCAGGATCTTCAGGCAGCCAAAGATGCGGGCTATTATGGCTCAGAACCCCATAAACAATACGGGGCATTAATCGAAACCCTGACAGCCGGGATTATTTCGGCCGAAGAAGCCATGGGAATGAACCCCAGCGGCGGCATTCCAGGCCCTGGTATGGACAGAGTGCCATTGATTAGCGGTATTGGCGCGGTCGCCCGACACGCCTTGCGTCATGACGCCACAGGATTTTTATTAACCCGTTTTCAGGTCGGGCCAGGCTACGGTACTCCTACTACCCCTATATTGGGAATGGACAAAGATAATAAATTTGCGGGTCAATGGTTAGGGGTCATGCGTGAAGCCATATCCTCGAGTGTTTTCCCAGACACTTCCCATGTCGGCGAACCCATTTTCTATACTTAAGCCATTCTTTAGAATGCCTTGTTCGCTCACTTCAGGACTCTCCACAAGAACTTTTAATGAACTGTTTTTTTTGTTGTCTGTTTCTGAAAAAAAGCACCCACACCTAAGCTTAGAGTGATTTTAGCAGTAACTTAAACCCAGTTTAATCTTCTTAACTCAAGTTTGCACGGCCTATGGGGGATAAGAATATTAAGCCTAAGACAAGATTAGGTAATCAAGGTAATTTTCAAACTATCGTCAGTTTAAGGAGCTCGCCCTTGCAAACTATCGTCACTTCCACCACACAGGTTCAACAGCGCTTTGAAACGCCCTTTCAAAATGGCCGTCCGGTTCTATATCCTTTAAAGCCAGCTATCCCTCAGCAAATCCCTGCTGATTTCTATCAGCCAGGCCCCAGAAACGCAGGTAACTTGTGTGGTGGCACTGTGCCATTTAATCCACCCACTAATGTTGAAGTCCCGATTACTTATGTAGACGACTTACAACGTGACGAAGCCCGTCAAATCAAGATCGGGCATGTTGGCGAACTCTTAATTGGTGGCATCACTGGCGTTAAACATGGCGCGATCTTTGCCGACGCCTTGCAAAAGTTTAAAACCGAAGGCTTTTCGATGGGCAACCTGAAAGGCCTGGGAATGGCCAGTTTGAAAGCTGGCGGTCTGTCTGCGGGTATCACCGGCGCCATCTCAGCGGTGCAAAATATTGGCGGCGTGGCTTCAGGTAAAATCTCAGCCAAATGGGCGATTAGCAATGTCGCTGCTGACTCTGTCGGCGGCATGGTTTCAGGCACAACAGCAGGCATCGGAGCCGGTGCAGCCACCCTGGCCTTGCGCTCCTTTGGCATTGCCGGGCTGCCCTTAACGATTGGCGCCGCTGTGGCCGGTGCAGTCGGGGGTATGGGCGGCAGTCGACTCTATGAAGCCACTGGGCTTAAAGAGCGCTTTGCCCGGGCGACCCACGAATTCTTTTCTTAAACTGACAATAAGAACTTAATCACGATAATCTCAGCTTAATACCAAATTGAGAAATTCGTACTCATTTTTGCCGGAAAATAACTTAAGCCATATTACTATAGCTCAAAGGTTATTTTTACGGCTTTTTATTTTTTAAGATCAGTCATTATCTGCCGGTTTGGAATCAAGCCTCCAACGGGTTGACGCCGCTCAAAATCAAACTGTCCGGGCATTTTTTAGAGTACAGGCTGCTGTCTGATTGGCTCCAATGCTATCCATTCATTTCAAAATTGAATATAATGAATTTAAAAATGATTTAAAAAATCAAGCTGAAATTAAGTAATAGCAATGATTTCAGCTTGACGTTTAGCGAAATAATACATAGTATTGATTAATAGTATATATATTCATATTATTTAATATCTAACAAAAAGCTGATCCGCAAATGTGTTTAGCTGCCACCAAAGAAGGGATACAGAGATTGTCAGAACGTTTTCAGCAAGAGCGTGAATTTTTTGAACACCTGGAACTTGGACAGTCTAATCCTAAACAGAGAGACGATCTAATCATTGAAGCCCTCAGCAATGATCCAATGATCAGCAGATCAGGGTTGATCAAAAAGATTGCTCAATACTTAAATCAACCCTTGATTTCGTTGGAGTACTTGCCCAATCAATGTTATCTCTATAGCCAAAGCTATCAGCTAATGATTATTCAGACAGATCGCAGCATTCTGCTTAAACAGGACAGCCCACAGCAGGTTTGCCTTTATATGTGGCAAGCAGACGAACTACAGAAACAAAAGCTTCGTCCGCGTCAGCTCAAGCAGACCCTCGAGCGCTTCGTCGATCCTGAGCAAGAAATAGAGCTCTGGGGAATTGCAAAAACAGCCCCCTTGCAAACCTTTGTCTCAGCGACACCTATACAACGTCTGATCCAATTGGTGGGACTTGAGAAAAAAACCCTGGTGCTGATCTTCTTCTACTCACTTTCGCTGGGATTTTTGGGCCTGGCGGTCCCGATTGCCTCTCAGTCTCTGGTTAATAATGTCGCTTTTGGGGCTTTGCGACAAGCTCTGGCTGCATTAACGGTGATTTTGATGCTGGTACTGGGCTTTTTAACGCTGATGAAAAGTCTGCAATTGATTCTGGTCGAAATGCTACAACGCCGCATTTTTGTACGCGTCGCTCAATTAACCGCGCAACGGCTCTTGCAGGTTCAATCTCAGGTCTTTGATCAAAACCGTCTGTCCGAAGTCGTCAACCGCTTCTTTGATGTCGTGACGGTCCAGAAAGCCGCCTCATTTTTGCTTCTAGATGGCCTGGGGATCCTGCTAGCGACAGTCACAGGCATGCTGCTACTGGCTTTTTACCACCCACTCTTGCTGGTCTTCGATATCTTGCTCTTGCTGGGTGTCCTATTTGTGATCTTTGTTCTGGGCATTGGCTCCCAGGCGACGAGTATAAAAGAATCTTCAGCAAAATATCGCATGGCCGCCTGGTTAGAAGAATTGGCTAGCCATCCCCTGCTTTTTAAGCCCAATGTAGGCAGCACATATGCCATGCGGCAGACCGATAGTCTTCTAGACAATTATTTACAAGCCCGCAAAAAACATTTTCGGGTGCTCTTGCGCCAAAATATCGGTGCCTTTAGCTTGCAAGCGATTGCAGCGACGTCTTTGCTGGCACTGGGGGGATGGCTCGTTATCGAAGGCGAGCTGAGTATCGGGCAATTGGTCGCAGCAGAATTGGTCGTTGCCAATATCGTCAATTCCTTTGCAAAAATCGGCAAGCATTTAGAAACCTGGTATGACCTGATGGCCGCCATGGACAAACTGGGCTATATCTTTGATTTGCCAGCTGAAAAACTAAATCTCGGATTTTTGTCGACAGAAAACCATCCCGCTCATATTGAGCTCAAAAATATGAGCTATCTTTCACCAGAGCACCCCAATAGCTTAAAAAATATTGAGCTTAATCTCAAGCCAGGGACCCGCAGCGCGATCTTAGGAGCCAATCACTGGGAATCACACCTCCTGCTTGAAATTCTATATGGATTCAGACAGGCCAGTCAGGGGCTAGTCTTGATTGACGATCAGGCCCTACATGGCATGCTCTTATCCGCATTACGTACACAAGTCGTGATGATCAGAGAATTGGAATTGATTAATGCCAGTCTCTTAGATAATCTCAGGCTGGGGAAAGCCGACTTAAGCCGGTTCGAGGCACATGCAATCTTAAGAAAAGTAGGGCTTGAGGGCCCCTTGCAAGGCTTGCCCGAGGGACTCGATACACTCATCCGCTTCAATGGTAGCCCCTTTTCGAATGCCGAAGCCTATCGCCTGATGCTGGCAAGAGCCCTGATCATGGCCCCCCGCTTTCTGATTTTAGATGGGGTTTTAGATCAAATTGGTTGGCAAGTGCATGGCCCGGTAAGCAAAACCCTGTTTGATGACATTCGTTCACAAACGACGTTACTGGTGGTTACCAATCAAATTGAGATTTTAAAACATTTTGACTCGGTCTATTACTTCCCCCAGGCTGGCCAACTTTCGCTGGCGCCCGCAACGCTTTACACATCGGAAACCCCATCATGAAAGTGACGCCAACTTCGAGTAATTCTGAACCGCAGCAAGCTGCTTTTTTGAACCCCAAAGATCTGATCGCACCTGCTCTGGCTCGAAATTTAGCCCTGATTCTGATTGTGGGTGTCTTGATCGGTCTGGCTATTTTAATCTTGATGCCCTGGCAGCAAAATGTCAGAGGCATCGGGCAGGTGATCGCCTTCTCAGCGCAAGAACGCCGACAAGAAATTGAAACGCCAATTAAAGGGCGTCTTAAGCAATGGTTTGTGCAAGAAGGCTCACAGGTCAAAAAGGGAGACTTAATAGCAGTCATCGAAGATATAGACCCTGACTATACGAGCCGTTTAGAGCGTCAACGAGAGACTTTAGTCAATCAGCTGAATTTTAATCGTTCAAAAGCGACAGCTTATGAACTGCGTACTCAGGATTTCACAAGTGTCTTATCAGCCACGACAGATGCTGCCAATGCCAAAATCGAGTCTGCTCGTGCCAAATTGGAGCTGGCCCAACGGGATCTGGATCGAGCCGAAGCTGAGCAACTGAGTTCACGTCTGAATCTGGAACGAGAAGAGCAATTGCGTGATAAAGGCTTAAGTTCACAGCGCACCTATGAACTTGCCATAATGAGCTATCAAAAAGATCTGGCTGATGTCAAAAAATCAAAAGCCAAAATCAAATCAGAATCGGCTGACTTAGAGCAAGCCCAGGCAGATAAACGCAAATCTGAGTCTGAAACCAAAGCCAAATCAAACTCGGCCCGCGCCAATCTGGAAGAAGCCCGCAGCACTGTCGAAAAAAGCAATGCAGAGCTCTTAAAAGTAGACACGGATCTGGCGCGGCAATCCAGCCAGCAGATCCGGGCTCCGCGGGCGGGGACGATTTTGAAATTAAATATCCTGAGCGAATCGCTTTATCTCAAAGAAGGCGATAAATTGGCCACCCTGGTGCCTGACACACAAGATCGCGCCGTTGAAATTTATCTCAACGGCAACGATGTGCCACTGGTAAACGCCGGACGAGAAGTTCGCTTACAATTTGAAGGCTGGCCAGCACTACAGTTTTCAGGCTGGCCAGGGGCAGCTGTGGGCACCTTTGGCGGCAAAGTCGTATTGGTCGATGCCACCGATAGCAAAGAAGGCAAGTTCCGAGCCGTGGTCAAAGCCAGTGGCCTGAGCAGTGACGGTGGGCAATGGCCCGGGCCAGAGATCTTGCGACAAGGGACTCAGGTCAAGGGCTGGGTTTTACTTGATACGGTCCCCCTGGGCTACGAACTCTGGCGTCAATACAACGGCTTTCCACCACAAATTTCGCCCATCAAAAATGACAGCTCAGATTTGATCAAGCGCAAGGCAAAAAAATAATGGCCAAGCTGCTGCCTCTCAAAATAAAAACGTCTCAGCGATGGCTTTGCGCTGCTGTGACTCTCTGCCTTTGGGGCCAGTTTTCCGTAGCCGCTGCGCAGGCTTTAAGTGTCGAAGCACTGGTTAAAGACTTAAGATCCCATTACCCTCCGCTAGAACAAGCCCGCCTGAAGCGCCAAATCACCGAGGCCAAGCTCTTAGAAAAGCAGGGAGCCTTTGATACCAAAGTCAAAAGCAAGCTGGGTGCCTATCCGCTGGGCTATTATCAAAACCTGCAATTGGACTCCGTCATTGAGCAGGCCACGCCCTGGTGGGGCACGACCTTTTTTACGGGCTATCGTCTGGGAGCAGGCAGTTTTGCTGACTATGATGGCAAAAAAGAAACCCTCAGCCTGGGTGAAATCCGGGCCGGTCTAGAAGTCCCTTTGCTGCGCAACCGTGAACTGGACAGTCGCCGAACGGACCTGAGAGCACTCGAATTACAATTGCAAATCGCCGATCTGGAGATTTTTGAAAAGCAGCTGAAATTCACCAAAGATGCCCTCAAGTCTTATTGGAGCTGGGTCGCTGCCCAACAAAAAAGAGAGATTTATGCACAACTCTTGCAGCTGGCAGAAATTCGGACTGGACAATTACAGATTCAAATCAATCTGGGCAAAAAGGCACCGATTGAAGCTTTAGAAAACCAGCGAGCGCTGCTGAAACGCCAAAATAAACTGCTCGAACAGATTCAGGAGCTACAGCAAGAGGCGCTAGAACTGGGACTTTTTTTAGGCCCAGATCAAAACTTGAACCCGGCCCAAACGAGCGCCTTCCCCAGTGGGAATAACTGCCAATCGCCAGTCAAGCCCGAGCGAGTCCCAAAGGCACTGCTACAGCGCCCCGAAGCCCTGAGACTGGCCCTGCAAGCTCAGCAAAACCAGCTTGGTCAAGACTTAGCTCGCAATCAAACCCTGCCGGATCTGGGGCTGTACCTGGTATTCTCACAAGATCTGGGCACAGGCTCCAAAACAAAAGCTCCCTTTGAAGCCCAAACAGGTCTCAATCTGGAATGGCCGATACAAATGCGCAAAGCCCAGGGGCAATTGCTGCAACTCGAAGTCGAAGGGCAGCAACTGGCTTTAGAACAAGCCTTTTTAGCGCGCCAGATTCGCAATCAAATTCAGGGCGTCGAGATCAGTCTGCAGACGGCTTGCCAGCAAATCGTCCTGGCCCGGCAAGAATTAACGGTGGCCACACAAGTGGCTCTGGCCGAAATGGAACGTTTTGAACTGGGGGGAACCACATTATACATCGTCAATAAACGTGAGCAAGAAGCCGCAGAGTCACGGCTGCGTCTGGTTGAAGCCCAGAAAGATTACTTTGTGGCAGAGTCACAGTATTATTTGGTTCAAGGGCTCTTGCCCACCGGATCAAGCCCGAATTAAGCCCTTATCTGATGGCACTCCAGGGGCTGGATTCAAAGCCGATTGCAGTTAAAACCCCTTATACTTAATAGCAAACCTCTGTTCTGTTTGAAAGGATCCCCTTATGTCCAGCCCAGCCGCTGAAACACAAAATTACACTCCCACCTTCCCGATCCGGATCGTGACGGCAGCCTCACTCTTTGATGGCCATGATGCCGCGATTAATATTATGCGCCGGGTCTTGCAAGCCTCAGGTGCTGAAGTGATCCATTTGGGTCACAATCGCTCAGTCGCTGAAATCGTCGATTGCGCGATCCAGGAAGACGCCCAGGCCATTGCCGTGACCTCATACCAGGGGGGCCATGTCGAGTATTTTAAATATATGTTCGATCTGCTACAAGAACGCGGTGCGACCCAAATTAAAATCTTTGGCGGCGGCGGAACGATCCTGCCGACTGAAATAGACGAATTACAGGCCTATGGTATCAGCCGCATCTATAGCCCCGATGATGGGCGCGAAATGGGCTTGCAGGGCATGATCAATGACTTACTCAAGCAAGCCGATTTTGACCCGACCCCCACCAAACTCAATGGCCAGGCTAAAAATATTCACAAACAAAACGATCAAGATGTCGGCAAATTGATCTCGATGGCCGAGAATCGCAGTGAAGCCAAATCTGAGTTAGAGAGTCAATTGACGGCCGTCTTAAGTGACAAAGTGATCCCCGTATTAGGCATCACCGGCACTGGCGGAGCGGGCAAGTCTTCGCTAGTCGACGAACTCGTGCGCCGCTATCTACTCGATTTTAGCGATAAAACCCTGGCAATCCTCTCGGTCGACCCCACCAAGCGTCGGACTGGCGGGGCTTTACTCGGCGATAGAATCCGCATGAACGCGATCCACAATCCCCGCGTCTATATGCGCTCTCTGGCCACCCGTCAGGCCAATACTTCACTTAGCAAAGCCGTCAAAGAAGCGATCCTGGTCTGTAAAGCTGCTGGCTACGACCTGATCATCGTTGAAAGCAGCGGCATCGGCCAATCAGACACTGAGATTTTGACCCACAGTGATTTGAGTCTGTATGTGATGACCTCGGAATACGGCGCAGCTACCCAGCTTGAGAAAATCGATATGATTGGCGAGGCCGATCTGGTCGTAATCAATAAATTCGACAAACGCGGCTCAGAAGACGCTCTGCGCGATGTGCGCAAGCAATACAAGCGCGAACACCAGCTCTTTATGGCTGAAGACGCCAGTTTGCCTGTCTATGGCACGATGGCTTCGCAGTTCAATGATCCCGGTGTGAATGTGCTCTATCGCCAATTAATGGATCAATTGGTCGAAAAAACGTCAGCGGAATTAAGATCGAATTTTGAGATCACCGCCGGTCGTTCTCAGAAAGTCTATATCATCCCCCCCGATCGCACGCGCTATCTGGCTGAAATCGCTGAAGAGCATCAGCGTTATCAGGAGCAAGTCAAGGCTCAAGCAGGCATTGCCAGACAGTTATATCAGCTCAAAGGCAGCATCGCGCTGTTAAAAGAACGTGATCAGAGCGAAGCGGCAGCGGGTTTAGCGGCAATCTATGATGAAGTCGAGCCCCATTTAACTCACGAATCTCGGCAGCTCTTGCAAAACTGGCCGCACCTGATCGAACAATACAGCGGTGACGAGTTTGTTTATCAGGTGCGTGGCAAAGAGATTCGCCAGCCCCTGACCCGCACGACGCTCTCTCAGAATAAAATCCCCCGTGTGAGCTTGCCCAAATACACCGACTGGGGTGATCTATTGACCTGGCAATTGACCGAGAACGTGCCCGGTTCATTCCCCTATACAGCTGGGGTCTTCCCGCTCAAGCGCGCCGGTGAAGACCCGACCCGTATGTTTGCCGGTGAAGGTGGCCCCGAGCGCACCAATCGGCGCTTCCACTATGTCTCAGAAGGCTTGCCTGCCAAACGGCTCTCAACTGCCTTTGATTCGGTCACGCTCTATGGCGAGGACCCGGATCACCGGCCAGATATTTACGGCAAGGTCGGCAATTCAGGCGTCAGTATCGCGAGCCTCGATGACGCTAAAAAACTTTATTCGGGCTTTGATTTATGCAGCCCGTCGACGTCAGTCTCGATGACGATCAATGGCCCGGCACCCATGATTCTGGCTTTCTTTATGAATGCTGCGATCGATCAGCTATGTGAAAAATATATTCTGGCCGAAGGTCTGGAAGCTGAAGTCGAGCAGAAAATCGATGCAATTTATGCTGATAAAGGCCAGCCACGGCCTCGTTATCAGGGTGATTTGCCATCAGGTAATACGGGTCTGGGACTGATGCTACTGGGCGTCACGGGCGATCAGGTCTTGCCCAATGATGTCTATCAGCGTCTGCGGGCGGAAGCGATGTCAGCCGTGCGTGGCACAGTGCAGGCGGATATCCTCAAAGAAGACCAGGCCCAGAACACCTGTATTTTCTCGACAGAGTTTGCCTTGCGCATGATGGGCGATATCCAGCAGTCCTTTATCGACAATCAAGTGCGCAATTTTTATTCGGTTTCGATCAGCGGCTATCATATCGCTGAAGCCGGCGCCAACCCGATCTCGCAATTGGCCTTTACTTTGGCCAATGGCTTTACCTTTGTGGAGTATTATCTGAGCAAAGGCATGGATATCAACGACTTCGCACCTAATCTATCTTTTTTCTTCTCGAATGGCATGGATGCAGAATACGCGGTGATTGGTCGCGTGGCCCGCCGAATCTGGGCCAAAGCGATGCGTAATAAATATGGCGCCAATGAGCGCAGCCAAAAACTGAAATACCATATTCAAACCTCTGGCCGCAGCTTGCATGCCCAGGAAATTGCTTTCAACGATATCCGCACGACCTTGCAAGCGCTGTATGCGATTTATGACAATTGCAATAGTCTGCATACCAATGCCTATGACGAAGCGATCACGACCCCCACCGAAGAGTCCGTGCGGCGGGCGATGGCGATCCAACTGATTATCAACAAGGAGCTGGGCCTGGCAATGAATGAGAATGCAATGCAGGGCTCGTTTATTACCGAAGAGCTGACAGATCTGGTTGAAGAAGCCGTGATGCTGGAGTTCAAACGCATTTCTGAGCGCGGCGGCGTGCTCGGTGCGATGGAACGCCAGTACCAGCGCCACAAAATCCAGGAAGAATCGATGTTTTATGAGCATCAAAAGCTTTCGGGTGAATTGCCTTTGATCGGGGTCAATACCTATCTCGATCAGGCCGGGTCACCGACAATTATTCCGTCTGAAGTGATTCGGGCCACCCCGACCGAAAAAGAATATGCGATTGATTCGCTGCGGGCTTTTCAAAAGCGCAATCAGGAGATGACTGCAGCGGCCTTAAGTCATTTGCAGCAGGTCGCTGTTGAGAATGGCAATCTGTTTGAGGCGCTGTTGGAGGCCGCTAAGGTCTGCTCGCTGGGACAGATGTCTGGAGCGCTGTACCAGGTCGGTGGGCAGTATCGGCGCAATATGTAGTCGCTCCAGCAAGTTAACATTTAAAATCAGCTTATGATTCAAGCGCAGGCCCCTGACAGAATAATTTTGTCAGGGGCCTGTGTTCAAATGGACTGCTAACTGCTTAGACTGTGCCGGCTTCTGCTTGCAGGGCTTTCATCAAACCGCTATGGGCTAAAACGGTTTGAAGGGATTTACCTGCTATCAGTTCCTGGATTAAAGCTTTAAATTCGGGCAGATAAAAAGCCATCATATCCAGGATATCGCCGATTAAATCGGCCTGGTGATTTTGGTCTTTGCCCAGCAGCGAGTATTTAAAATAGAGGCCTTCTTGTTCATTCTGTAGCCCGAGAGAGCCCAGCGGCAAGAGTTTGTTCAAGATGAAGATCAGCTGATAAGCTTCTGATTTTTGCTCAGCTGCTAAGCCGCCTAATTGCACGGGCAGCTCCATAATAAACTGTAAATTTGAAGGACCTTCGGCCTGCTCACCCGCAGGTAGAGCGGCTTGTAAGATATCTTCCATAAAGTAGATCTGGACGACATCTTCATATTCGTCTTTGGACCGTTCTTCGTCGAGGGCCACGATCACACGGCCAAAGGCTTGTTCATCAGAGGGTTCCAGAAAACCCACTTCATAGCCCAGGGATTGTAAAAATTGGGTCAGGCGTTCCAGGGGGGGCGCTAAGGTGATCATAAGAGATCCTTTCCAGGTTTAGAGTTTGGGTTGCAGGGGCATGCCATGTTTGATCAGGCCGGTCAATAATTGATCGCCATCAGCTTGTTGACTGAGCTTCTGATAGTCTGTTTCAGAGACGCCCAGCACCTGATGTAGAATGTATTTCATTTCTTGCTTTTGGGGGCTGTCCTCTGGTGCTTTGAGGGCGCCAATAATTTCTTTAGCGGCCGCGTCCGGGGACACCCGCAAGAGTTTGAGGGTGACGTCCATTTTTTGGGCGTTGAGCTGCTGATACGCGGGATCATTTTTGAGAGCCACTTGATTGCCTTTGTGCTCAATTTCCTTATTGAGCAGCTGGCGATTGACGCTTTTCAGCTCGGTTTTGGCCCCAGTGACGGCCCCTTCTCGTTGACTCGACTGAACCTTATTGTAAGTCCAGACAGCGCCCAGGGCAGCCAGGCCAACCCCGGCGGCAATCCAGCCGACCGGTGAAGCGAGTGCACCGACGACCACGGCAATACCTATCGCACCGGCGGCGATACCGAGAATATTCTTGGCAATGCGGGCGACTTTAAATTTGGTAAAAGACGAATCGACCACTTGTTTTGCGACGGCCAGGCCCTGTTTGGAAACAGCGGGTTTGCCAGCCTGTAGGTTTGCCTGGGCCTGGGTATAGACCTCGCGTTTGGCGGTCAGCAGGTCGATTTTTTGTTGGGTTTTTACAGGGCCTGCTGTAAACATACTTTTGAACCAACCCGGTTTGCTCTGCAATTGTAGCTTGAGCTTGGCGATATCGGTGTCTAATTTTTGGACATTATCCTGAATTTCACCGGGTTTCATAGTGGCGACCTGGACCATCACATTCGCGCGGCCTTTGCGGGTCATGGAGTCGTCCAGTTTACGGACGTTCTGGCGCAATTCAGCGACTTCCACGATAATCTGCGCACCTGAGGCCACACCGCCGACCACTGCGCCGGCCAATTTGAGGCCATCACTGGCACCTTTGCCAATACCGAGAACGACTGCTGCGGTTGTTGAGGAACCCGCTTGCGGCAGTTTTTGGGCCAGGCCGCCTTGTTCAACGCGACCTTCCCATTTGCCCCAGCTATTCAGTTTTTGGGCCTGACCCTCGACCCCGTGACTTTTCAGTCCTGATGCGAGTGCTTTGGCCTCAGATCCGCGTTCAGATCCGCCTATCAGGGCGCTTTTGACTTTGCCCCAAAACCCCTTGGTCTGCTCTGGCGTTTTCAGGCTCTGATCTACCCGTTTCATGGTTTGACTGAGTTCTCTGGAAAAATGATTGAGTCCTCTGGGGGGTTGCTGCATGGCTTCGAGGCCACCGCGATCAGACTGCAAGGAAGACGGACTGCTGATCTCAGGAGCCATTTGTCTCAAATTTGGCAAAGAGGAGCGTCGGATCAATTGACTCGCTTCGGCGTTGACGGGGGCCTGTACCGGGCGAGTTTGACTCGCTAAACTGCTTGCGCTTTGGGTGCGTTTCAGACTTGGGGTGCTTGTAATGGGCTGGATGGGCTTAGCGCCCCCTTGTATTTGACTCATTCGCATGATCCTCTCGTTTGTTTAAGTGCTCGTCGTTCCGGATGGGTAGCTGGACTTATTTTTGGGCATCGGGCATAAATAAGTCTAAAGTGAACGACGTTAATATTATGTATCTTAGCATCAGATTTTGATTATTACAAGCTCATTTTTTTACTGGCTGGCAGCCAGTAGATCTTCTGCCAATTCTTCTAAGTGGTCGAATTTTTTAACAAAGCTCTCATAGGCGCTAACCAGTTCAGAAATCGGGTAGCCTTTGACTTCAAACTGATCGATCTGATCAGCGATGCGGTCGGATTGATCGAGGTATGTTTCAAGCTGCGAATTGAGATCTGTGGGCGATAGGCTATCGGGCTCTGCTTTAAGCGACTCCATCAATGCTTCACAGCTCTCGATTTGGCTCAAGATCATCTGATTTAGCTGGATCAATTGTTTGGAATCGTTCAGATAGTTCACAATAGCTTTCAGGCTGCTATCCAGGGGCAGGATTTGGACTTGAAGTTCCTGGGTATCAAGTTCAAGTTCGATGCGCTGAACCTGCTGTTTTAAGCTCTCGAGTTTTTGCTGATAATTGGCCACAAATTTTTGGGTCTGTGCATAGTTCCTGGGATCAATCGTGACACCGAGCCTGGGTATGGCCATTTGCAAAGATTGAGTCAAGATTTGTAGGGACTTCAGGGCTTGATCATACTGGGCTTCGAATTCTTCTGCTGCGGCAAAATCCTCGGGTTCGTCTTCAAAGTCCTCAGTGATTTCGTTTGAGACTGAATCAAGCCTTGTGATCAGGGCCAGGGCTTCGGGGTGTTCTGGCTCCAGGCTGAGCACCTTATCGAGATAGGCCTGGGCCCGTTCGAAGTGATCGGAGACCATCATCACACAGGCCAGACCGAGATAGGGTTCGCTGGCTTGCCGCTGCTGCCGCAGTGCCATTGAAAAGCTGTCAAAGGATTTCAGTAAATGGGATTTTTGCGTCTCAAAATCACTGCTTAAACCCGCTTGCGCCAGGCTCTCATAACCCAGTTGCAGGTATTTATGAGCCACCTGCTCCCGAGAATTGCGTTGCTGACTCTGAGCAGTTTTCAAGGTTGCCAATTGACTGATATCCACGGTTAACCCTTTCTCTAGAGACGATCACCAAACGGCAGTCTACATGACTTGCGCCTAAACTTACGCATTGAATCACCCGGTGAGTCCAATCTGAGTCCTCTCAGTTTAACAAAATAACAAAGACGATACAAAATAAGGGCGTATCTTTGCTTTTTTCGCTAAACAGTGAAATCTTGTCAGGTTTTTTAAAGTGTTTGGATTAATCTGTTATAGTCTGAGTTAATCAAATTTGCCAGGAGTATCTGATGACTCAAGACTTAGCTGAGGTTGCCAAAGAGCCCGAGAATGGTCTGAAAAGCTGCTTTTTTCATGGCAAAGAGTCCGGCCCTTATGGCACCAAGTATCAGGCTTTAAAAGATATCGATCGCCAGATACTTTCCCCCGATTTTCAGCATCAAAGCCTGGCTGAACGCCTGATCACTGCAGAGCTAGCAACCCGCGGTTTTACAGACTTAATCATCGTGGGTTCGTCGATGGGGGGCCTGGTTGCGGCACTCTTGTATCAGCAATGCCCTGAGCGAATCAAGGGCCTGTTGATGCTAGCACCTGCTTTGCATTGGGAAGAAGCAAAGACGATCCAGTCATTGCCAGAGAATACGGTGCTGATTCATGGCCGACAAGACGAGGTCGTGCTCTATAGTCACTCTGAGCAGCTGGCTCATAAACGCAATTTCCGACTGATTTCAGTTGAAGATGATCACCGATTAAGTCAAACATTGCAGATCATTACAGCAGAATTTAAGTCCCTGCTTTCGTTGCAGGCTTAGCCACTCAATTCAAGTCTCTTTAAGCTTTATTCAGATTTTCCATTTCAGATCAGGCTTCCAGCGACTAAGCCATGCTGGAATTTCACTGGCAGGCATGGGTTTGGCAATAGCAAAACCTTGTGCCAAATCACAGCCCAATTGCAATAAAGCCCTGCCATGTTCTATGGTTTCAACCCCTTCTGCCATCACGTCACGTTTGAAGGCTTTCGCCAGGGCGATCACCGCTTCAACAATCGCCAGATCATCAGCGTCAGCTAACATGTTTTGCACAAAGCTCTGGTCGATCTTAATCAGACTGGCAGGTAAACGCCTCAGGAAGGTCAAAGACGAGTGGCCGACACCAAAATCATCTAAGGCAAAGTTTAGGCCCAGATCCTTACAGCTATTCATGATTGTGGAGACCTGTTGCAGATCATCCAGGGCGCTAGTTTCGATCACCTCAAGCTCTAAACAGCAAGGCTTAACATCGGGATGTGCGGCGAGCAGTGACGTTATTTTCGGTATAAAGTTAGGCTGCAGTAATTGAATGGCTGCAATATTGACACTCGTGTTTAGCGGCAGTTGAAGCTCCATTTTTTGCCATTGACTGATTTGTGTCAGGACCGTAGCTATCACCCATTGATCCAGCTCAATAATCAGGGGGCTGTTTTCAATGATAGGTAAGAACGCAATCGGATCTAATAAGCCCCGCTCGGGATCTTGCCAGCGAATCAGCGCCTCAAAACCGATCACCTCGCCCGTTCGCATATTCACTTTAGGCTGATAATGGAGCACAAATTGATCTTTGTCTAAGGCATTGCGAATCGCTGTCAGGTTTTTGCGGCGCACTTTAGCGGCGTCCCCCTGAGCGGTATCAAAGATCTGATAGCGGTTCTTGCCCAATTCTTTAGCCACATACATGGCCTGGTCTGCATGACGTAAGAGGTTCTCGGCATCTGAGTGATCTTGAGGGTAGTGGGTAACACCGATACTGGCGGATATATTTAAGACTATTTCACCGACGGTGACAGGTTCAGACGCTGCCAGTAATAGCCGCTCTAAGATCGGCTCAGAATCTTCCACTTTCACTAAATCAGCCAAAACAACCACAAATTCATCCCCTCCCAGGCGGGCCAGGGTGTCCCCTTCACGGATCGCTTTTTTCATGCGTTGTGAGAGCGCAATCAGGAGTTCATCACCGACATCATGACCATGCCTATCATTGACGCTTTTAAAGCCGTCTAAATCGAGAAAGACGACAGCGAGTGATTTATCATGACGGCCGCACTGCAACATGGCTTGAGATAAACGGTCGGAAAGTAATGAGCGATTAGGTAAGTCTGTGAGTATATCGTAATGTGCAATTCGTTCTATTTGATTTTGATGTGCTTTCATCGGGGTAATATCATTGAATAAAGCAATGTAATTGCTGATTTGCCCCTTCAGATCTTTGACCGAGCTAATATTGATCAATTCGACATAGATTTCACCATTTTTACGGCGATTCCAGAGCTCTCCAGACCAAAAATCGTTTTCAGCTAAAATCTTCCACATCTCGACATAGAATTCGGGGGATTGACGTCCTGACTGCAGAAAAGACAGATTTTGCCCGATCGCCTCTTGCCGCTGATAGCCGGTGATCGTCGTAAATCTATCATTGACATCAATGATTTTTCTGGCGGCATCAGTAATCATGATCCCCTCACGGGCGTGGCTGAAAACACTCGCGGAGATTTTCAGTTTTTCTTCGGCCAGCTTGCTTTCGCTGATATCGTGAATGAGCCCGACCAGAAAATACTGACCCTGGGGGTCAACGAATCGCTTTTTCTTGGTAATAATCGTCTTCGTTTTGCCTTTACTCACCGTCAGCGTTTCTTCGCGGAGCACTTCATGTCCTTGCCTGAAGACTTCACGATCTACAGCTAAAAAATGCTCTCTCTCGCTTGCTGACACTTTTTCAGCAAGTGTTTTCCCTATGATTTCGTTTCTGTTTAAGCCAAAAATGCTGCAAAAGGCGTCATTAACAATCAGCAACCTGCTTTGTCTATCTTTAACGAAGATCGGGTTTTCTATAGAATTGATAAGCGCACTGAAATACGAATTCATTTGATGCAGACTGACTTCAAATTGACTTAATTGAAGGGGGTCTTTGTTCTTTTCAGACGTCATCTTAAACCGCTCCTTGTTGGATAAATGCAGGAAATGCCTGGAATGCGCTTGCTGATTGGGGTCAGTCATCCTATTTTGTGATGGCCTATAGACCAAGTCTACTTTCGCTTTTCCGTCTTCGTCAATCCGCCCTTTACGAAAAATTTCAGATTGCAGATCTGGTTGTTAACAGTCTGCTTACTTTACTACAGAATAATACAGAGAATGGCAGTATACAAAATTTCCTCTGGTTAAATATTCTGCATTTGCAATGGACGCTCTCTTTTAAAATTTGTAGTGATTTTTCAAGCGTAGGTCATTTCTGTTGTTGGGTCAATTTTCCGAAACTACAGTTTTTTGTGGGAGCGTCGATAGAATCAGGTTCACAAGCTGCTTTTGTCTGCAATGGCTAATGCATATCAAAGCAGCTTGGCTCTCTGACACCCTCTTTACATTCACTGCTTAAACTCAGTTGACACCTGGCGCCGAAAGCGAACGCTTAGACTATTTTAACTCACAGTAAACAAAATAAATACTTAGCTTAAACTTGAGTAAATTGACAATTATTTTTTATGCGCAAAAATGATGATTGCGCCTTATTTCTGCGTAAATGGTTTTAAGCCGGTAAGCAAGAATAATTTGAGGGTTTCAGCAAGAGGTGTCAAAAGAAGTAGAATTGAAGGTCTCTGTGTTTAAAACGGGCTATTTTATTGTCGCCAGGCCATTTACAAGCCAGATGCCTGACGATCTCTTTCTGGCTGAGGCCAGTATATTTGGCAATCAGGTCAGACGAGATTCCATCGGCTTTCATGTTTTTGGTGGATTCAATCTAAGCAGTGAGCGCTCCAGGCATTTTTTCTCGCAGGCGCTTGTAACGGGCTTGCTCCATCAGTTGTGTTAGATTTTTCCGAAACCATTGAACAGTATTAGATTCAGAATTTTCATCTAGAATAAATGGAAGCCAGGTACTCCAGAGTGCGACTTCTTCCAGACAATGTGCAAACAATTCTAAATTGCATTCACCCGTTTTGAGATCACCAAAACTATACATCAACCAATTGTGAAGGCTATTCTCTAAGTGTTCAGGCTTTTGACTTAGACGATAATAAAGTGCGAAGCACTAGGCCCGGACATAATACCAAACCGGGCGGGTTTGGGAATCTGTTTGCATATAAATTAATTTAAAATAAGCCAAATCGATAAAGCGATCAAATTGACCCAATCTAGCTGCGGTAATCGGAAAGAGCATGACAGACTCTTGAAAGGCTTTATTAGGGTCTGGAGACAGTAATTGGTCATGCTTTTCTAGAGTACTTAACATGGATTGACTTAGATAACCCCAATGTTTTTGTAATTCAGGCATAGGCTTAAACAACAGTTGGCCATGCGCTTCAAAATAGATTTCTTGAAGTTCTTTTTTAGCAATTTTGGGATTATCGAGTAATCTCATAAAGTAAAATACGGCGATTTGCTCAATCTTGCGAGGTCTGAATCTGGGATTGATCGAAGATTCATTGCTTTTCCAAAACGCGAGCATTTCCATGACTTCAAGCCATTTAAAACTCAGGCGGTCTTTTTCACGTAGATAATAGAGATAAAGCTCAAGCAACATCTGATGTTCTTCTGAG
>JBBKWI010000135.1:0-8113 GCA_037968875.1 Candidatus Sericytochromatia bacterium
GCGTAAAGTCGGAGAAAACCAAATTGAAATCGATTTTTCAAAAATGCCTGTCTCACTGGATCTGCCGATTTCAAAAATTCTGACAAACCGCTATGGCGTTGAAATTGTGGGCGGCACCCAACAATTGACTCGCACGCCTTAAATCAAGACTCTTTTTTCTGAATTGAGCTGAGACACAGCAGATTCATCTTTCTTTCGCTACAATTAAGTATAATCCTTTTTATTTGGAGCTAGAGATGAAAAAATTGACATGGCTTGATATTCAAAAAAAGCGGCGACTCCTTCCCCTGGCTTTGGGGTTTAGTTTAGTGCTGGGCGCTTGCCACGTGCCGCTCGCTACCACCGGTTCTCTGCGTTTTCAACTGGCAGTGCCTCAATCAGCAGCCGCCACTCATTTTGCACTGCAGGCGATCCCTGCGGGAACCGATGCTTTTGAAATTCAGATTTCTGGCCAGGGCTTAGCATCGCCTCTGGTTCGTCGTTTTGATATCGCTCAGGGATCCAGCCAAACACAAACGATTTCAGGCTTGCCCCTGGGGCCTAAAACGGTTAGAGTCCAGGCCCTGGCGCAAGAGCAGGTGCTCGCTGGAGCCACCCAGAGTGTAGAGATTAAAGCAGGTGAGCTGGGACGCGTTGAGCTGGAGCTTAAAGCGCTAATTCAGCAGGTGCAAGTCATTTTAGATACACCTCTCCCACTGGATTTTGAACTGGATCTGACAATTCGTGGTGAAGGTTTGAATGAAAACTTTCAAAAAAAGTTTAATTTGAAAGCTGGCCAAACTCAGTTGGAAATAGGAGCTTTGCCTCCGGGTGAAAAAGAGGCTCGCATTATCTTTCGAACCCAAGCAGAGGGGAAAGATGTTTTCTCAGAAACCCTAATCGAAACTTTTGAGGTTTCAGAGCAAGGGGAAGGAATCCTCCGTTTAGGGGTGGAGAATATTCTGGCGAGTTATAGCTCACAATTGGAAGTTTTGCTAGATAGATTGCCCGTCTTGCAAGTGTTGGCTATTTTAGGTCAGCTCAATCCAGAGCAATTGCGCCGATTTTTAGAGCGCTTGCCGAAAGCCCTGAGGGAGCGTCTGCTCGTGATCCCTCAAATCCGAGCGCGTCTGGGTGACCTGGCTACGGGGTTTGTTGACAATAGCAGCGGGCAAATTCGCGTGGACACTCAGCCGATTGCTACGGCTAGCCCCAGTCCCCTTTTAACGTCTAGCCCTGATCCGACGCCGAGCCCCGAGCCCAGCCTCAAACCGATCACGGTTGTCACGAAAACACTGACTGCTGATGTGCGTCTGGCCTTCCAGAAGCCTGAAAACCCGAATTTACTGATGGCCAGTGAGCCTATAGAGCGTGACAACAGCCTGCCTTTATCAGCAGGACAAACGCAAGTCGTGGCGGGGGGGAAGATCTGGGGCTTACTGATTCGAACAGACGACTTACTCCCAGTGATTGCTTATACGCTTCATCTAAACACTGCAGGGATCGAGGGAGAAGGTCTTCTACTGGGTCGAGAACCCCGAGAACTGAATCAATTCTTTGTCTACCAAGGGGTAAGATATCGAGGCGGTATCATTCCTTTTCGTCTCACGGATCAGCCGATTGAGCTGGAGCCTGGTCAAAGCTACCGCTTGACTTTGAATTTAACTCACCCTGAAACCAATCAGCAGGAGATACGGGTTTATCGTATCAAAGCAGCTGACAACTAACGGCGCTTGCGCAAGAGCCAGTGTGAAGCGATCCAGGCGCTTAAAGGCAGAGAGATCACAAAGCCGAGCAGCATAAATAAGAGGGATGCCATTTCAGTCAGCAGGACTTCCATTTCCAGGCGACCGGGATCATTGCCCTGGGCATAAGCTGTTGCCAAAATTTGACCCAGAGCGAAGATTAAATAAAGTGTGGAGACGACTTCAATCGCGCTTTGTCCCCCCACAAAGCTTTTGCGGAATAGAGTGGCTGATTTCAGGCTGGGCTCCTGACGCAAAGACAAATGAGCCGCATTGATGGTTGAGATTGCAATATAGCTCAGACCAGCTCCCATTTGCAGGATCATGCCACTGTGCAGAATCACCGAAGGCTGGCTGATTGAAAACCAGGAACTGAGCCAGACCAGAAATAAACTCAGCACACCACCACTGAGACCGGCAATCAGGCAGGCGACGAAGCGAGGGCCTGTGCCATAAGTTAACAAGGCACTCAAAAATACGATGGTAGCGAAAGTCAGTAATGCAGTGACTAGCCAGGGTAAAGACAATAGATGCAAGAGATAAAAAACGGCAATCATGCCACTGCTTATCAGTAAGGCTTTGAGGCCAAACCAGCGCCCTAAAAGTACAAGCAAAAGACAAACCAGAAAAGCAATCCATGGAAGATGATTCAGGCGCTGAACATCAATTAAGGTGTAGATATGACTTTGATCGGCAAGGCTTTCTTTATAAAATACAAAAGCCTTGCCTTTGCGTGGCCACAGTTCTTTGGGAGTGTTTTGATCATAGGTTTGTTCTAAAGCCACGCTTTCGGCAGGGTCACCCCCCTGGGCAGAAAACTGAACCCGAAAGCGAATTTTATGTTCCTGACGTCCAAAGACCTGATCTGTAATTTCGGTTTCTGATTCGATTTCAGTGATTTTACCCGTAATATATTCGGGCTCTGGAATCAAGGGGGCTGGCATTTCTGTGCTTGAGAGCACTTCTGCGCCCACTTGCTCTACCTGTGCCAAAAGCTGCAGTGGCATAGCAAATAAGAGGCTCATTAGCAAGAAAAGTCCCAGGCAGGCCTGAGTAAAAGTTCTGGATAAAAAAGATCGATGAATAAAACGTTTGATGATCATAAGTGGTTTGGGGTGGCTTTGAGTTCAGGTTAAAGGGCAAGCAGATATTTTGATCTTGCCATCTACCTATTGTATCTTGAACGCATAGATATGCGAAAGACAAACTGGAATTTTCTATTTGCTCTCAGCCTGGTTTTGGCGTTTGGCTTAACCGGACTGGCTTTATGGCGTGCCCAAGTGGCCTTGGCTCCTGTTGAGATACCTGTACTCAAGCGAGGAACTGCGACTGACTACGCTCGTTTAGCACAAAGCTTTGCTCAGGAGAAAAATTTTGCAATAGCAGCCCAGCTCAATCAACAAGCCCTGACTTATCATCCTGGTTCTGCTGTTTTGCATTATAATCAGGCCTGGTTGGCTGCTCGCCAGAGTCAATGGCAAGCAGCCCTGTCAGAGGCGAATCAATCGTTAAAGCTGCAAGCAGATGCCCAGACGTATGTCTTGCGAGCCTGGATTTATCAACAACAAGATCAGACTTCTCGCTTTCGTCAGGATCTGGAGCATGCCAAAAAACTGAATTGGCGACCAGAGTCAAAGCTGGAGCAAGCGCGATTTTTGCAGCTGGAGGACAGGCACCAGGCAGCTCTAAAGATCTATGATCAACTGATATCAGAGGGTGAATCTGCTGAGCTTTATTTTTGGCGCAGTGAATCTCACGAGGCTCTGGGCCAAGATCAAGAAGCCCTTGATGATTTAAGTCAGTGGCTTAGCCAACATCCACAGGCAGACGGTTATTTGCGCCATGCTCAACTCAATCTTAAACTTGGCGATCTGCAAGCAGCCTTTGCTGATTATCAGCAATCTTTAAAGCAGGCTACTGATTCTGAAGTGCAAAAGCAGCGTGACTTACTCTGGATTGTGCTCGATCCGAAAGTGGCCCTGGCTGAGTTTATGTCACGTCAGGCCAGTCTTGAACAGAAGCTAGCAGTGGTTCGGGCGCAGCTTGAGCTTAAAGAAACCAAGACTGCTCAACAAGCCTTAGATGAGTTGCTTAAAGAAAACCCCAGGCAGGCGGAAGTCCATTTTTTACAGGCGCGTAGCTTTCGTTTGCGTCGAAAATATACAGATGCGAGTCAGGCTTTGCAATTGGCCCGCTCTTTGAAACATGATCAGTCAGAGCTCTTGCTTGAAGAGGCACGTTTATTGGCTCAACAAGGTCAAAAACAAGCAGCCGAAGCACGTGTGCTTCAGCTCCTCAAGGCAGCCCCTCAACTTCATGGTCTGTTGCAGCAGGATCGTTTATTGCGCGCCTGGGTTAAGTAAAGTTTGAGATCTTTTTTGATCTTTTTTAAAATATTTTTATATTTATGAACAGCAGCTATTTACTTTGGCAGAGACACTCGGTAGCTTAGCTCTCTTTAATAGATAGTTTTAGCATTTATTTGCCTAAATTAAAGCTTAAATTAATTATTTGATAAAAATAGAGCAAGATCAAAAATTCATTTTCAACGCGGTGCGTCATTTTTGTTGGAAATGGCTGCAGATAATTTTGACTTCTTTTTTATGTTTGTGATAACATAAATGGTTGCAATAGAGCTGCCTTTAGGGCACACAAGACATTAAGTATTATCGAGCGTGTTCGTAAAGAACCCAACATTATTTTAACTCGAAGGAGATCACCTTAACTATTCATGAGAAGTAAAGCAAGCAGTCTTGCCGTTGATGACGAATTAGAAGACGATCTGTCCGATGGTAGTAAATTGAAACATACAGAAGATGACGACGACTTTAGTGATGGAATTAAACCCGCTAGAAGCGCCAAAGCAAAATTAGACCTGACCGCAAAAATTAACCGCGAAGATGATATATCCTCAATTCAGGTATATCTCAATTCGATCGGTAAAACCCCTCTGCTTACAGCCAAAGAAGAAATTGAACTGGCGAAGCGGATTGAACAAGAAGATTTTCAAGCCAAGAATCACCTGATCATTGCCAATTTACGTTTGGTTGTCAGTATCGCCAAGCGCTACTGTGATTTGGGCTTGCCTTTATTGGATCTGATTCAGGAAGGCAACACGGGTCTGATTCGTGCTGTTGAGAAATATGATTATAAAAAAGGCTATCGCTTTTCTACTTACGCTACCTGGTGGATTCGCCAGGCGATTACCCGTGCCATTGCTGACAAAGGCCGTAATATTCGCTTGCCGGTTCACGCAACCGAAGCGATCCAGCGTTTGAAAAAAATTCGACGCCAGCTGACTTTTGAGCTGGGGCATTACCCTACTGATGAAGAGCTAGCTGAAGCAGCCGGTTTACCTTTAAGCAAAATTCGCCAACTCAAACGGGTAGTAAAACGTACCGTCTCTTTGGCTACGCCGATTGGGCCTGATGATGACCGTTCATTGGTTGACCTGATTGAAGATGAGTATTCAGTTCACCCCACCAAAACAGTGGTTGACAAAATGCTTTCTGAAGATATTCAGGAATTATTGGGAACCCTGTCATCGCGGGAACGTGAAATATTAACGATGCGTTATGGCATCAATGATGATCGTCCCTGTTCCCTGGCTGAAATTGGCGCCAAAATGGGTGTCACCCGGGAACGGATCCGCCAAATCGAAGCGAAAGCGTTACGTAAGCTGCACTATTACGGCCAGCGCAAGCGTTTGGATGAATATTTACATGATGATGCATAGAGGTTAACGATCAACGTGCGTGAGCGCCTTGATGTGTTACTGGTTGAAGCGGGCTTTTTCTCTTCCCGAGAAAAAGCCCGCTCTGCTATTATGGCGGGTGAAGTGCGTCAAGGCACCCGTCGTTTAGATAAGCCAGGGATTAAATATGCTGCAATTCCTGAAGGTTTAGAGATCAAAAAGCGCTCTTGTCCTTATGTCAGTCGAGGGGGCTTAAAATTAGTCAAAGCCCTTGATTTGTTTGAGATTGATCCACTTGATCGCATCTGTTTGGATGTGGGTGCTTCGACAGGCGGCTTTACGGATTGCCTTTTACAGCGGGGAGCACAACAGGTTTATGCCGTGGATGTTGGCAGAGGCCAGCTTGATTGGGGCTTGAGGCAAGACCCGCGAGTGATTTGCCTTGAAAAAGTCAATGCGCGTTATTTGACTGCGGAATCACTCTATCCAGAAAATGCGCCTTTTGCCTCTTTGGCAGTGATGGACGTTTCTTTTATCTCGATTCTTAAAATCTTACCTGCTTTGCAAGGCGTATTGGCTCCTGATAGCCCTTTTATTAGCTTAATCAAGCCCCAGTTTGAAGCCCCGCAACAGGACAATCGTAAGGGTATTGTCTCTTCACCTGAAGCGCACTTGCGGGTGCTGCAAAAAATAGCAGATCGTGCACCTGAATCGGGTTGGTTTTTGCATCATGTCACCGACTCACCGATCAAAGGCAAAACTGGCAACCGTGAATTTTTGGGTGTATTCTACACTCAGCCTCCACTGGAAGCTCCGAATTTGGAAGATTGTGTACGAGAATCATGAATCAAGAACAACAACAAAAAGAATTACTGCAAAAACTGGGTTTAGCCGCAGGAGCAGTACCTGCTGAGCTTTTGCGTCAAGCGCTGACCCATAAATCCGTGACGGCCGATCGCCAGACCCAACATCAGCCTCATAACGAGCGACTGGAGTTTCTGGGAGATGCTTATCTGAAAGCCAGTATTTCTGAGTGGCTTTATACGCACTTGCCAGATGCTAGCGAAGGGGATATGACAAAGATCCGGGCTTATGTGATCTCGGACAGCGCTTTTTCACGTGTTGCGCGTCGCTTAGAATTAGAGCGCTATATTATTATGAGCAGCTCCGAGCGTTCGAGCCAGGCTGAAATTCGTGAATCGATTGTTGCCAATGTGTTTGAGTCCTTATGGGGAGCAATCTTTTTAGCCACAGACTATCCAACTACAGCTCGCTTGATCTTGGAGCAAGTCAAACCCGAGTTAGAGCTGGCTCTCAAAGGCGAAGCTGAAGAAGTTCAAAACTACAAAGCAACTTTACAGGAATATGCTCAGGGTAAATACAAGCTCTTGCCTGAGTATGAAATGACCCATACAGACGGTCCTGACCACGATCGGGCCTTTTTTGTGACAGTTACCCTTAACGGCGAATTATTGGGGGAAGGTGAAGGGCGTTCTAAGAAGCGTGCAGAGCAAGATGCGGCCCGTCTGGCTTTAAAAATACTGGGTTCCTTCGATGATGGGGAAACCAAAGTGCCCTTACCTGCCGCTGTATTGCAATTTTTTGAGCAATCCGCAACGGCTCGGTCTGTCGCGGCTAATCCCTCCACAGTCTTACCTCAGCAGCTATATTTAGCACCTTCGGTTCTATCAGCGGATTTTTCCTGCTTACAGACAGGTCTCCAGCAAATAGAAGATGGACATGCCGCCTGGGTACACCTGGATGTGATGGATGGACATTTTGTACCCAATCTGACTTTTGGTCCGCCATTGATCAAGGCTTTGCGCCCCCACTCCAAAAAAGTATTTGATGCGCATCTGATGATGAGCAATCCTCAGGACTTTTTAGCTGAGTTTGCAAAGGCGGGTTGCGATCGTGTCACGGTTCATTATGAGGCTTGTGATCACTTGGATCGCGTGGTGGCACAAATCAAGGAGCTGGGTATGAAAGCCGGAGTCTCACTGAACCCGGCGACTCCGGTCGCTATGCTGGATGCTATTTTGCACAAGCTTGATTTGGTTCTACTGATGTCAGTCAACCCTGGGTTCGGAGGCCAATCATTTATTCCCCGAGCGTTAGAGCGTATCAAAAGCCTGGTCAAGCTGCGTGCGAGCCAAGAGCTTGAGCAGCAAGTTCTGATTGAAGTGGATGGTGGCATTGATCAGGATACTTTGCCTCAGGTGATTCAGGCAGGAGCAGACGTCGTCGTGATTGGCTCAGCCGTCTTCAATACCCCAGACCCGGTTCAGACCATGCTGAGCTTCAATCAGCAATTGGCCGCTTTAGAGCTGCAATACCGTTGTTGATTTGATTAAGTCCGGTTTATCTAAACTCTTTTTTCTTAATCTTGTTTTGATATATTGAGATTGAAAGATCAATTAAATGATCATTTGAATGATCAAAACAGTTTTATACTTTTTATTTATTTCCTCAAAAAAATACGAAAACCAGCTCTACTAAATGGTTTTCGTATTTTTGAAGTGAGATCCAAATAATCTATTGTTATCCTAATGTTAATATTACCTTAACTTAACTTCAGCAAGATCTAAATTTAACCTGACTATAAACATAATAAGTTCAAGAGTTAACCTGAGCGATTCACTCGGGTTTTAGAGATTAATAAAAACAAGTAAAGAGGACTTTACACTATGTCAAG
>JBBKWI010000136.1:0-24978 GCA_037968875.1 Candidatus Sericytochromatia bacterium
AGGTACTGGGCATATCTTCCCAATAGATCACCGGCAAATCAATATCCAGCTCAGCAATTGCTAATGCACCATGGGCCAATACCAGATCAACAGGCTCCAATTGCAATTGATAGGCCAGACGCGCAGAAAGTTGTTGGCTGGCAAAAGGGCTGACACAATGCCACATCGAGTCGGCGGCATGCTGCCGATTGAGCAGAATCGACTGCTGCAAAATCGAGGGCAACCAGGGGAATATATTGATTAAAGTCACACTCACCCCTGCTGCCGACAAGCTCTGAAGCCACTGATACAAAATACCCGACCAGGCCAGTGGATTACTGGCGTCCTGATCGCTGACCAGTGCGATCTTAAGCGTTTGAGCTGTGAATGGATCTGTCAAAATATAGCCCCTTAACATGTCTTCAGCTTGTTTATTGTAAGCTTGATCTGCTGCCAGCGCCAATAGTAGAAGTGCTACAATGCCTTTTTTAAATGAGGTCAATATGAGTACATCTATCCACAGCACCGAGCCCGTTTACCGCCTGCAACAAGCCGGTAGAGAAGTTATTCTGATCGGTACCGCGCATATTTCACAAGCCAGTGCCGATCTGGTCAAAGAAATCATTGAACGTGAAAAACCCGATACGGTCTGTGTGGAACTCTGTCAAACCCGTTATAAAACCCTGCTCAACCCCGAAGCCTGGAAAGAAACCGACATCGTTCAGGTCATCAAACAAAAACGCACTTTTGTCTTGTTTTTGAATTTTATCTTGTCGTCAGTGCAGCGTCGTCTGGCCAAAGACATGAATGTGACCCCTGGCCTGGAAATGCAAACCGCAATGGATGTCGCCAAAGTACAAGGTGCTGAAGTCGAAACGATCGACCGCGAAGTCCGCACGACCTTGCAGCGGGTCTGGCGCCTAATGGGTTTCTGGACCAAAATGAAGCTCTTCAATCAAATGATTTTATCGATGTTTGAAGACGAAGAAGAAATTTCTGAAGCCCAAATTGAGTCCATGAAAGAAAAAGGCGCCCTGGAAATGGTACTGCAAGAAATGGGCGATCAATTGCCCGGTGTCAAGCAACGCCTGATCGACGAACGGGACTTGTATATGGTCCAAAAAATCCGCCAGGCACCGGGCCAAAAACTGGTCGCTGTCGTCGGCGCAGGTCATGTGCCCGGTATGATGGCCAATTGGGACAACCAAGAAATTGATCTCGCTGATCTCGATAGCTTACCTGCGGCCTCTTCCTGGACAACCTTGCTCAAATGGCTGATCCCCCTACTGGCTTTGGGCTTAATTGTGGCCGGATTCATGAAGGGCGACCCCAGTACCGCAGCAGCTCGGGGTTGGGATGGGATTATCGGCTGGGTACTGGTCAATGGTGGCCTCTCCGCCCTCGGTACCCTGATCGCTTTTGGGCACCCGTTGACAATCATTGCTGCTTTTATTGCCGCACCGATTACCTCACTCAATCCACTGATCGGCGTCGGCTATGTAACTGGCCTGATCGAAGCCGTCATACGCAAACCTAGAGTGGCCCACTTTGAGTCTCTACCTGAAGATATCTTAACCGCCAAAGGCTGGTGGCAAAATCAGGTCACCCGTATTTTACTTGTCTTTATCCTGTCTAGCGTCGGCAGCAGCATTGGCACCTTTGTGGGCTATGGCTGGCTGATCGAAAACGTCTTTGGTTAAGCCGGTGGATGGCGATTGCCTCACCCAAATTGAACTGTCGTCTTGCGAGCAGTACCGCTATCGTTTGTGGCAGATCTGGCAACCGGACACAGATACCGTCGCCTTTATCGGTTTAAACCCTTCAGCAGCTGATGCCAATGACAAGAATCCCACTTTTCAGCGTTGCCTGAACTACGCCAAACGCTGGGGCTTTGGCGGCCTCTATCTGGTCAATTTATTTGCCTACCGCGCCGCCACTCCGCACCTGTTAAAACAAGCTCACGCACCGATTGGCCCCCAGAACGACGCGACCCTAGACAAAATAAGTCAACACACACAGTTACAAGTTGCTGCCTGGGGCAACGACGGCGCTTTTCTAGAGCGCTCAGTAGCTGTTCGACAAATCTTACCCAATTTGCATGCACTAAAAATCAATCAATCCGGTGAACCGGCCCATCCACTCTATTTACGAGCAGATCTGGAGCCTTTCCCCTTTTTAAATTAAGCTCTAAAACTTCACATAATAAGCAAAAATAACAAAATCCAGATCAATAGGCCTTTATTTTAAAAATAAGCTAAACTAGATATAATGCCTGCTTCTTTGGGTCTGCCCAAAAAATAGGAGCAGAAAAAGGACGGTTTAGAGTGAGTTCTGCTACGCCATCATTTGAAACCTCTCGTATCGAAGCCCAGGCTGTTTGTCTGATGGCTACTTTAGCCAAGCGCCCGGCCCCGCTCAAACTCAAGCCCGAAGACAAGCAACATATCGACGCTTTGGCCACTGCTTTTCGCCAGGGCAATAAAGCGCGTGCTTTTAAGCTTTCTCAGGCTTTTTACAAGCAGGTTCTCAGCCCCGAAAAAATAGCAGCCGCTTATGCACAAATCCGAGCGTTGAATTTGAAAGGGAACGCTGATTTCCAGGTGGTGATGGACAGTCTCAAAGACAATTGCGCAGATATTCTGCCTGACCCATCAGCCAATCTAACCCAGGATCAAGCCCTCAAAATACTGTTACTGGCGATCACCCAAAGCGATAAAAATTCGATTTCCTATATACGCCGCGACGATCAGACCGGCAAACCTCGCCCCACGACCTTCCCTCTCACTGAAAATCTTATCCTGCATTTTTTAGCACCCTTTGGCGACAAGCAGGCTCTGGCCAAAAAAGTACTGGTTTTCTCTAAAATAGCCATTCTGGGCAATCCAGCTGCCTGGGTCGCTGCCGATTATATGGCACGCAAAAGGCAATGGGAAAAAGTCCGCAGTGAAGCCATCTCAGCAGCAACAAGAACACCACCATCCAGGCCAGAACCCCCGCAGCGCCAGGGCCGACCCAAAGAAATTGATCAACTTCGACAGGCTCTGGATAAATTACTCAGTGAAGTGGACTCTCGACCTGCTCAAGAAGCCATCGTGCAATCTTTTCAAGTCAAGCAACTCAAATCTATGTTGCAAGCTTACACAAGCTCCGAAGACAACTTCCAGCAGAATTTGTCCCGGCTTTATAGCCAACATTTATCAGCATCACAGGCTGCGAATCTGTCCACCCGCTTACTGTCCAACATGAAGCGTCTGATGCTCCAACTGGGCACCTGGAAAGAAGAATACTGGCAAGCGTATCAGATAGACATGCAAAAAGCCGGAATCTGGGAAGGACAGGCCTGGCTCGATAAATGGCAAGCAGAAAAGTCTGGCAAGCAAATCATTCAAAAAACCGGGGCCGATTATCTGGTCGAAGAAAAAACAGAAAGCCTGGATGATTTACTGGCCAAAGATCAGCAGCGCAAAGACAAGCAAAAAGGCCAGCAGATGCTCAGCACAATCGATATCAGCCAGTGGGTCAATCGAGCCTCAAACCAGCCCCCCGCCGAAATCGTCAAAGTGCTCGACGCCCTGTCGCAGCCGACACGCTTTCAAGAGTTGATGCAAGTGGCCTTTGAAGACAATAGTTGGCAGACCTACCCTGAAGTCTTGCGACAAAAACTAGAACTCGTCTTTACTGAGCTCAGCCAGACAGATCTCGACGCCATTAAAGAAGCACTGGTTCACGGCCTTTCAGATGATTTATTGACCACTGGCCAGTCGATGGTGGCTCGGGTCGAACTTCAGGTCAACAAACTGGCATTAATGTTCAAAAAAGAACGTAAGCTCAGCTTCCCTGAAGCATTAGGCCGTTTGCAAGCCCAACAAGCAGAAGACCAGGCCCGTGAACGCCTGAATTCAAAAGCTTATCAAAACTCAGCCGCTGCCCGTTACGGCCAATATTCACCCTGAGATTATTGAGATGCATTCTGGGTTATGATTGCGTTACACTGCCAGCAAACCAAAGGAGATAAGAGATGCTTAACGGACAAATAGAGTTTGACTACAACAATATGATGGTAAGTCATATCGGTAGCGAATACGGCTTGCAGGAATCGGATCTTACCCAGCTCCAAAAATCATTCGCTGACGTACACACAGCGATCCATACTGGCAGTGGAGCTGGCTCAGACTATCTCGGATTTTTGAGCTTGCCCGAAACCGTACAGTCCCAAATTCCACGTATCCAGGAAACCGCAAATCAAATCGCTGAGAAATCAGATATCCATCTGGTCTTAGGGATTGGTGGATCTTATTTGGGGGGGCGGGCCTTATTTGAAGCCCTCTGCCACCCTTATCATAATCAATTGGACCGTGCCCGTCGGGGTGAACGCCCACGCCTGTTTTTTGAAGGCAATAATTTAGATACTGACTCACTGTTATCAATGCTGGATTTGCTGCCTGAAGGCACCCCCAGTTCTTTGGCTGAGCGCTGGAGCATGAACGTCGTTTCAAAATCAGGCGGCACTCTCGAAACCGCGGTAACCTTCCGGATCCTGCGCCAATTGGCTGAGTCCGTCTACGGAGATCAAGCGGCTGAGTATATTGTGGCCACCACAGACGCCAAAGCCGGCAAGCTCAAAGGCCTGGCTGATGCACAAGCTTACCCTCAATTCGTGATCCCCGATGATGTCGGTGGACGTTATTCGATCCTGACCCCGGTCGGTCTCTTGCCAGCTGCTGTCGCGGGCATTGATATCCAACAATTGGTACAAGGAGCTGCGGATATGAAAGCAGCCTGCCAGAGTTCTAGCCTACAAGACAATCCCGCTTACCTGTATGCCGCCTTACAGCATCTCTCCTGGCAGGCCGGACGCTCGATCTCAGTCATGAATATCTGGGACAAAGCATTAGAATATGTCGGTTTCTGGTACGATCAACTTTGCGCCGAAAGCCTCGGCAAAGATGGCAAAGGTCGGATTCCGATTACTGGCGTCTGCACCCGAGATCTGCATTCTCGGGGTCAAGAACTGCAAGATGGGCCTCACAATACGGTGATCACCAATTTGATTGTCGAACAAATGCAACGCAAAATCGAATTGCAGTCTGACCCGGGCAACAGCGATGAACTCAACTATCTGGCCGGGACAACCCTGCATGAGATGCTGAACAAGGCCCATGATGGCACCAATTATGCTTATGCCCGTGAGGGTCGCCCCAGCATGAACTTCAAGCTCAAGGAACGCTCTGCTTATAATCTGGGAGCGCTTTTTTATCTGTTTGAATTGTCAACAGTGGCCGAAGGCTATTTGATGCAGTTAAACCCGCTCAATCAACCCGGTGTAGAGAGCTATAAAAACTTTATGTTTGGTCTGCTCGGCCGCGAAGACAAGCGGGAATACCGTGAAGAATTTGAAAGCCGACCCGCTCACGATGCGCGTTTTCAGCGCTAGGCAAACCGGTCTCTTTTTACAACAAACCGCCACCGGCAAGCCGGTGACGGATGTTGGAAAGTTTAAGCCTTAGCTTAAGACTATCTATTGTGCCTGTTTCGCAGCAAAAAGGCAATCAGACTATTGCAAGATCGACCGGTTTATTCGGCCTCAAAAGGCAAGCTCAATTGACGGCGTTGGACTTCGGCAGCTGGCAATTCAGGCAAAGAACGACGTCCGTTGAGGCTCTCAGAACCCCGTTCTTCTAAAGCGGTGATGCGTTGTTGCATGCCTTGCAACAAATTGCGATAGGTCGTCAATTGCTCCTGAGTATGCTCCCATTCTTCAGGGCTAGGCAAAAGTTTGATCTGAGCTTTTAAACGATGGTTTTCATCTTCCATCTGGCGCATCTGAATACTCATTTGGCCGATATTATAATTGGCCTGGGCGTACTTCTCAGCCAGTTCACCCAATTCGCCCAGCTTCATGACTTGCTCACTCAAAGAAGCAAAGTGCTGGCTGAGTTCATCGACAGCCCCAGTGGCTGCTGTCTCGGGTGTGAAAGTAGTATAGTCAGCCTGAGCTGAGTCGGCTTTGAGTTCAGGGTAATCAACCTGAATCTGACGCTGAATGGTCTGAAAACCACAATCTTTGTCTTTCAGGCTTTTGACCAATTTCAAGATTTGAATCGCATTTTGTTGGTATTTCTCAGGTAACGGAATTTTCAGTTCACTGACCCAATTATTGAGGGTATCGGAATCGACACCGACCGCTTTGGCCAATTGTTCTTGTTGAAACATCTGCATGGATGACATTCTCCCTGTGTTAAAATATGTGCTCTGTTTTTCTGAATCTTAGCCGATCACCCCCCGATCGCATCAGTGACACCTATCATGATCAGGAGCAATCTGTTGAAAATCTTTACCTGGAATGTGAACGGCATCCGCGCTATTGAAAAAAAAGGCCTCTTAGATTGGCTGCAAAATACCCAGCCCGATATCCTCTGCCTGCAAGAAACCAAAGCCCAACCCGACCAACTTTCGGAAGCCTTACTCAATGAGCACGGTTACCATGCCTATTGGCATTCGGCTGAAAAAAAAGGCTATAGCTCAGTCGCTACTTTTTGTAAAACGGAGCCCATCACTGTGCAAAAAGGCCTCGGTATTGAGATCTACGATCGCGAAGGTCGGGTCCTGATCACGGAGCATACCGACTTTGTGCTGTTTAATATTTATTTCCCCAATGGGCAACACTCTCTGGCCCGTGTGCCCTTCAAGCTAGATTTCTATCGCGAGGTGCTCACGCAGATGAACGCCTATGTCGCTGCAGGCAAAAATGTGATCGTGGGCGGGGATTGGAATACCGCTCACCGTGAGATCGATCTCAAGAACCCCAAGCCCAATCGCAAAAATACGGGCTTCTTGCCCGAAGAATGCGCCATGATCGATCACTATATCGCTGAAGGCTATGTCGATGCCTTCCGCCACTTTTACCCGGATGCTGAAGGCGCTTATAGCTGGTGGTCTTACCGCCAACAGGCCCGTGAGCGCAATGTCGGTTGGCGCTTAGACTATTTCATGGTCAACCAGGCCCTGCTGCCCCAACTCACAGGCTCTGAGATCCACAATGAGGTGATGGGCTCGGATCATTGCCCGGTCAGCCTGGAATTGGTGTAACGCAGCTCACTCAGCATTATATAAGTTAAGCTGTTGGGCCTAGATTGACGATCAAAAAATGGACAACGACGACGTGGCTATTTGAGGTGATCACAAGAGGCTTTTGGGCTCAGCCCGCAGGGCCTGTCGGGTGCTCACGGCACCTACACCCACACCTAACACCACACAACCGGTCACCAGTGCCACAGGCAAGCCCAAATCCCAAACCCAGGGGCTTCCTTCAAATACCCATAGATTAACGATCCAACTCGTGCCCAGGCCTGCAGCAACACCCGTTAGCGAAGCACTCGCGCTTAAGAGCGCAAACTCCAATGTCAGGGTTTGACGAATCAGCGGGAACGGAGCGCCCAGGACTTTGAGTAAGGCCACATCGGTCACCCGCGTCTGCGCTTGGTGACTAGCAATTGCATAGAGCACAGCAAACCCGGCGATTAAGACCACCAGAGACATGGTTTGCAAAATTGTGGCAATCTGATTGAGAATAGTGAGGACTTGCGCAATCAGTTGACTCACATCAATGATCGATACGGTGGGGAATTGCTGTACCAACACCTGTTGCAAGCTTATTTTTGCTTCGGGGCTCAAATTCCCGACGGTACCAATCCAAGTTTTGGGCGCTTCCTCAATAACACCGGGCTGAATCAGCATCCGAAAATTAGGTTCAAACTGGGTCCAGCGCACTTTTCGGATATTGGTCACCTGAGCGGGAATATCAACCCCCTGCAAGTCCAGCCTGAGCGTGTCTCCCACCGTGAGCTTAAGTTCTTCGGCAAAATCCTGTGACAGCGAAAGCTGGGCTGGTTGATCACCCTCCCAATCATAGCGCCCTTGAAAGGGTTTGCCTGCCCAGAGTTGCTCCGAGGGCAACAAATTGGCACGGGTCGATAAGTTATGGCGGCGATCCTTTAAGCGGGCCTCACGATCGTTGCTCTCAAGCCCCAGCTCAGCTTCGCTGCGTAAATCTTTGCCTTTGAGTGAGGCAATTTGCACTCTCACCATCGGGTATAGATTTTGTAGCGGGGTCTTTTGCGCGATTAAAAATTGCTTCAAAGGCTCTGTTTGTTCATCCTGTACGTCAAACAAAAAGAGCGAGGGAGACGCTCCTGAAGAAGCGTCTAACTCCGAAAGCAAACCATTGCGCAACTGCGGAATCACTGTTAACAACAAAACCGCCAAACCAATGGCCAAAAAAGAAGAAATCGCTGCCACGGGTTGTCGAGAGAGCTGACGAGCAGCCAGTCGCAAGGCCAGCGATGATCGTTTAAAAAGGGGCTCGAGGCTTTTTAGAATACCGAGTGCAATCACACCCAATATACCGCCAGCGACAACAAAGGCAACCATCACCAGTCCGCCCACGCGCCAGGAATTAGACTGCCAAACCGCCAGGCCACCATATAGTGCCAGTGCCGGAACGTATGCCAGTAAGCTTCCCCAGCTAAAACGCAGACGGGGCTGCGCATTTTCTCTGAACAGGGCTGCCGGACGCAAGTGGCGTAAATAGCCCAATAACGGCCAACAAAAAAACAAACTGCCGCCCAGCCCCAGCGCCATGGCCAGCGCAAACCAACGCAGCTGCGGTTGAAGATTCAGGCCTGTGGGCACAAAATCCCCCAGCAAAATGGGCAGTAAAGGCAACAAAACCAAACTAAAGAGCAGTGCAAAAATAGCGGCCAGGCCACCTAAAATGACCAACTGTGCTGTATAAAGCGCCCAAACGCCGCGGGGAGAAAGGCCCAGACTGAGCAAGACGGCAATCTCCCCGCTGCGAGACAATAAAAAGCTGCGAAACAAGTAGGTCGCACCAATGCTTGCCAAAAACAAGGCCACCAGCGCCACCAGTCCCAAATAATCGTTTAACTGATTTAAAGCACGCAAAAGATCCTGACTGGTATCTTGATGGGTACGAACGCGTAAATCAGCCGCAAGCGTCATGCGTAAATTTTTGGCGACGGCTTCACTATCCGTTTCAGGCGCAAAGCGAAACCGGTGATAATAGTTCACACGACTGCCGGGTTGAATCAGGCCTGTAGGCTCTAACCAGCGATTGCCAATATAAACACGGGGCGCAAAACGAAAACCGATACCTGAGGTCCCCACGTCCTTCTCGACGACATCACTGATCACAAAGGCTTGCTGACCAATCCGCAGGGTATCCCCAAGCGAAAGTCCGAGCTGCGCCAGGACTTCGGGGTAAACCCAGACCTCTGGCTTCTGTAAGAGCGTTTTTTGACTGGCACCGGTGACAAGACCCTGTTGGCGCAAATTCAACTCGCCATAGAGTGGGAAATTAGACTCTACACCCTGCACATCGACCAGCCTGGACGCTGTCGGCGAACTCACCATCGAATACAAGCTGCGCTCCTGGGTCCGCTGTTGCGAAGGGAGTGACGGCAGCTTTGCTTGATCGGTGTCGCTCAGCGGCCGAATACTCGAAACGCTCAGATCGGCCGTCAGAATAGACTTAGAGCGCAGCTGTAGGTCAGATTGAATCGCCTGCTTAAAGGTATCAATAGCCACCAAACCAAAAAGGCCTAGCGCCAGATTGAGCGCAAAAAAGAGGCTAAACCAGCGATGATGAAAACACTCTTTCCAGGCCAGGCGCAACCACAGCGGAAAATAGTTGTCGAAAAAGCGCCCACTCACAGCGCCACCAATTGTCCCTGTTGCAAGCGCAAGCGACGATCGCAACGCGTGGCTTGCTCAGGATTGTGAGTCACCAGAATCAGACTGCTCCGATGCTGCTTCAAGACATCAAAGAGAAGATCCATCACCTGCTCACCGGTGTCGACGTCGAGATTGCCACTGGGCTCATCGGCAAGCAGCAAAGGCGGCTCGGTACTTAAGGCGCGTGCCATCGCTACCCGCTGAGACTCACCCCCGCTCAACTGGTGAGGAAAATGATGCATGCGGTGAGATAAACCCACTTGTTCCAGCAAGTGAGCAGCGCGCGCCTGACGCTCTGATGCGGTCGCTGTCTGGGTGATTTCGAGGGGCAGCAAAACGTTTTCAAGAGCGGTCAGATGGCGCATCAGATGAAATTGCTGAAACACAATGCCAAGATGTCGCGCGCGATAGCGAGTCAAAGCTTCTTGATTGAGGGCTCCCAGGGATTGTCCCTGTAAAAAAATATCGCCCTGGTCTGGGGACTCCAGCCCTGCCAGAAGACCTAATAAAGTAGACTTACCACTCCCAGATGGACCCAAAATCGCGATACTTTCGGCCTGAGAGAGCTGTAGATTTAAATGGTGCAGTACCTGAATATGCTGCCCCCCCAAAGTAAACCCCTTACTCAGGTCCTGGACATCTAAAACTAGCGGAAGTCTGCTCATAGGTTTACGGGTGAAGTCTTTTTTAAGAGGGGCTTTAAATACGGAATCACATTCTGTGCCAACAGCTTATGTCCGGCAGGGTTGGGGTGAATACCGTCCCCTAAATTGAGTTTGGGTTGGGCTGCTACGTTTTTTAATAAAAAAGGAATGAAAGAGACCTGATAGTCTTTGGCCAGGGCTGGATACATCGCTGCAAAATCTCGGGTATAGGCCGCGCCGTAATTGGGGGGAATCTGCATACCTGCCAGAACCACCTTCAGCTGGTGCTTTTTGGCCAAAGCAAGGGTGGTTGCCAAATATTTTTTACTGGCGCTTACAGGCACGCCGCGCATACCGTCATTGGAACCCAGAGCCAAGAGTAAAATCTGAGGGCGGGGCTTTGCTTTTAAATGCCAGCGCAGGCGCGCAGGTGCTGAAGCCGTTGTGGACCCACCAATACCGGCGTTGATGACCTTGACTGCATAGCCAGCCTGACGGAGTTGCTGCTCGACAAGTCGAGGGTAGGCAACTTCAGGCGCGACACCTGTGCCTTCAGTGAGAGAGTCTCCTAAGATTAAAATAACGGCATCTGATTGTGCCCATGCCATTGTCACCCCGTGACTCAGCAAAAGAACGCTGCAGCAAATCCAAATTAAGATGCGCTTCATAAAGGTCTCCAGGGTATTCTTTTCCCCGTTATAGCATAAGATCTGCGTAGGGCGCTGCCATAAAGCTGAGCTTGACGACACAGAGCTTAACTATAAATTTAAAAAAGCAGCTTCCTTGTGGCGCTGAACTCAAATGATCACCGCTTTTTTTTCAGGGCTTGTTTTATGTATCATAATATATTATGATCACTATGATACATAAAGGAGATTTAAAAAATGACTGCTAAAGAGAACTCTGAAAATGAAGATCTGCTGAGTATGGAAGAAGCGATTGAGCAACTCAAAACGACCCGTTCGACTTTTTACCGCTGGTTGCGCAGTGGCCAGATCAAAGGCATGAAAGTAGGAAGACAATGGCGCTTCTATCCCCAGGACATCGAGCGCTTTCTCAAGGGTGAACAACCCCAAATCGCCTTACCGGCCAGTATTGACCCACTGAATCAGCAGATTCAGACCCAATTAGCGGATCTCAAAGCCGAGACGGCAGATATCGAGGTCTTCAGTGGCGTTGAGAAAACCGTCCAGAAGATCCTGCGTCTGGCCCTGCTCAAAGGGGCCAGCGACCTTCACTTAGAGCCGATCTATCTCAATCAAAGTGAGCACAAAGCCGTCTTGCGCCTGAGAGTGGCTGGCCGCTTACAGACCCTGGCCGAAATCGACCGGCGCTTATTGGCCCCCTTAGTTGAGCAATTCAAGATCCTGGCCGCCTGCGATCCCCACCGCAGCGATCTGCCCCAGGAAGGCCAGTTCAGTCTGAGTTTGCCTGAAACAGCGCAGGCCAGCGCGTCAGAAACGCACTTTGAAGCCCGCCTGCAAACCCTGCCAACCGCCCTGGGAGAAGCCCTGACTCTGCGTCTGATCAATCGCTCTCTGGCTGAAAGCATTAGTCTGGAGCAATTGCGCTTTAGCCCGGCTGTCGAACAGGCGATCCAGGCGGCCCTTCACAAAAGCTGGGGCCTGATTGTGGCCTCCGGACCAACCGGCTCAGGCAAAACAACCACCCTTTACGCCTGCCTCAATCAGGTGGCCAGTCCAGAGATCAAAGCAATTGCGATCGAAGACAGCAGCGAGTCTTACTTCCCCTGGGTATTATCCGTGCCCGTCGATCGCCACAAAGGCCAGCGGATCAGCAGCGTGCTTAAATCAGCGATGCAAGCGGATCCTGATGTCCTGATGGTCTCCGAACTTCAGGATGCCGACAGCCTGGATGCCGTGCTCAGAATTGCCTTAACAGGCCATCTGGTACTGACCACCCTGCACGTTGAAAGCGCGCTCCAGGGCTTACAGCGTCTCGCGGAAGTTTCAGGCAACGCCTATACGGTCTCTGAGTCGGTCCAATTGGTGATCAATCAGCGCCTGATCCGCCGGCTCTGCACTGATTGCCGCCAGCAAAGCAAGCCCACAGCAGAAGAGCAGGCCCAACTACAGCAATTGCAAAGCAGCTACGGGCTTACGCCACGTCAAATCAAGCAACTCCGCCACGCCAGTGGCTGCCAAAACTGTCAGCAGAGTGGTTACCGCGGCCGCATGCTGATCGCAGAAGCCCTACCCATGAACTCAGCTCTGCGGCAGGCGCTACAACAGGATCTCAACCTGCCTGCCACCCGCGAAGCGGTGCTCAATGCTCTCCATAGCGAAGGCTGGCACTCCTGGATAGCTGACGGACTCGATCAGGTCGAAGCCGGTCAAACCAGTTTGCAAGAGCTCATGCGCGTGATCGGACTCTGAGCGACGGGTTTGCCTTTATAATAGGGCAAACACAAGGAGATCTGAGGCCATGGCCGTTGAGATCGTTTATCTGCGTGAAGATCTAATTCCCAGCCTGCACCAGGCGCTGGATAGTGTCGCCCGCGAAGAAATCTATGTCGAGAAAATCGTGGCCCCTGAGCTGGCCGATTTTGAGAGTTTTCACCACAAGCTCGTTGCCCAGAATTGGCCTGATTATTGTGCCGTCGATGGGCAGCGGGTTCTGGGCTGGGCAGATATCACTCGCCCTCAAAACCCCCGTCTGGCACATCGGGGATTTTTGGGCATGGGGGTAATTTCTGAAGCGCGTGCTCAGGGGCTGGGCAGCAAATTATTGGCCGCCGCCTTGCAGCACGCTCAGCAAATCGGCATCGAAAAAATCGAGCTGTCAGTCTATACGGATAATTTGGCAGCGATTCACTTGTATCGCAAAGCAGGCTTTGCGGAGATTGGTGTCATTCACCATTATCGCAAACACAAAGGGCGCTATTTTGATTGCCTCGAAATGGAACTCTTTTTCTAGACAGCAAAAAGCGGCTCCCGTGGGAGCCGCTTGACTGTGAATGAATGCTGAGCTTATTGAGGCATAAACTCTTCGTCGGTAAAGACATCAATATCATTGGCATCTTGGTCATACATGACATCAGCGTCATCCGCATCCGCAATATCGTCTTCTAAGTTGATATAAGCGATCAGCTGTTGGTAGCGGGTATCCGGTTGGTAAGGATTGACTGACAGTGACATGGCATAGGTATTAATCGCCTGTTGGGGATTGCCGCTGAGCTGGTATTTTTTACCCAGTGTAGAATAAGCGGCTAATAAGTCGTTTTCCATTTCACGCGCTGAGTCCCAGTTAAAGCCCGCTTTTTCGGTACCTAATGAATTCGCAAAAGCCAGAAACCAGTAGCGGGCATCATTGGCCTGACGGTAAGCGCTATCATAGTTGCCTTGTTGAATCTGGGTATGGGCCATTTGCAAGTGATTTTCAAAGAGCTGCATTTCTGAGGCTGCTGAAGTCATCCCATTATCAACGACGCCTTCTTGAGCCAGGGTTTGGCTCGTTGCCATGGCAGGAGCGGCCAGTAAAAAGGTGCTGGCAGCTAAAGTCAGAAGTCCGTTTTTAAATATGTTTTTCATTTGTCTGTCCTCGTTTGTGTTTCTTTATGCCTTTAGCTTAGCAGCACGCCGTTTGATATATCAATCTATATTTGAGCGTTTTGTTACCATTTTTACTTCTTAGCAGCCGTTTTTAACGCTTTTTATATTTATACTTTCTTTATATCTATATAAAGACCTTTCATAGACTCGATTTCAGCGACTTATCGTGAGCCAGAACACACTCTGATTGATAGGATTCGCGTGGGCGATTCTTTCGAAGCGTCTGCTAGCCTCTGGCTCTGAACTTGTGCCAAAATACAGCCATGCGTAAAACCACCCCTATGACTTACCTGCTTTTAACCAGCTTTGTGCTGGTCTTTGCTGTTGAACTCTGGTTTCAATACCAGAGCGCCGGACTCTCTTATCAGGTGAATACACAGGTGCTCTTTAATCTGGGCGCAAATTTCTCACCAGCCTTTGCTGCTGGCGAATACTGGCGGGTGCTGAGCAGCTGTTTTTTGCATGTTGATCTCTTGCACTTATTTATGAACGGCATGGCTTTCTTTTACTTTGGCCCAATCATTGAGCGCAGCTTTGGCTCATTTAAACTCTTACTGGCTTTTTTACTGACAGGTGTAATGGGCGCCTTGCTGACGACTTATATGCACTGGGGCCAAAATGACTATATTTCTGCCGGGGCGTCAGGGGGCTTATACGGTTTGTTCGGCGTCATGTTTGTCGCTGGTAAACGCAATAAAGCCAATTTACCAAAATCGTTTCAAACCTGGCTAAATCAAAACTTCTTGCTTTTGATCGTCTTTTCGTTTGCCCCTTTTATTGATAAATGGGGCCATTTTGGCGGTCTGGGACTCGGCTTAATCTTAGGCTGGTTCTATGTCTCACTCAGTCGCCAGGGATTTCAACCCTGGCCAGCGCCCGTACCAGCCACAGAGATACACCCAGTCAGTGCGTTTTCAGAGCCTACTGAAGAAATAAGATCACAAGCATCAGACGATCCGTCTGATACTGTGCGGGAATAGCAGCCTTAGCAGCCGCCGCCACCGCCCTGATAGACTTCAGACCAGCGATTGTTTTCCCCTGGGGCGTAGATACTATAATTCCACCACTCATAACCATTATTACGAATCAGCAAATGATCAAGACGATCACGAAAACCAAAGCTGGTGACCACTTGCTGACTGCTGCAAGATTCTTCTGGGAACTCACCGGGGGACTTATATTGACCCGCTAAAATCTGAGGCTGATCAGCCTCCCAGGTTCCCAGGACCCAAAAGCTACCGTTATTGCAAATCGCTTCCTCTGTGGGTGGGCGCTCAGCCGTAACGAATATATGCATTTTATAGGTGCCATCTGGCTGAGTAATGGGAATGGCCTGAACCGTCTGATCGCGCATATCTTTCAGACTCAGCCCCTCTTTTTTGAGAAAGGTATTGGCAATGCTCTCGCCAATTGCCGTCAGCGCCTTGGAGTCTTCATAAAGCGGGGGGCTCGGATAAGACAAAGACAACGTCGGTGAAAAGGCCAGGACATCCAGATAATGGTCTTCTTTAACGGGCAGCTCAGTTTTGAAAGCGCCGGTCATTTGAGAGAAATCACCACAGCCGGGCGGCTCAATTTTTTGATTGGTAAATTGCCCAATTTCACGGCCATTGAGATAGAGCGGGTAGTTTTGGTTTAAGGGCAAGTATTTGCCGAACAAGCTCTGCTCATGCTTTTGCAATTGCGTTTCTGAATCGATAGCGGTCAGATTAGGAGAAGCAAAGGTCTGGGCCTGAGTATCATATTCAGCCACCATTTCAACACTACCGGGCTTGCCCTGATGCGCCACCAGCAGCATTAATTTGGCAGGCAAAGGAGCAGGGGTAGACAAGGCTTGCTCGATCACCGGCGGCGGCGAGGCTGAGGCCTCGAGCTCTTGCTCAATCGCCGGACAAGCTGATAAAGTCAAAAGTAAGCCAGGAATCAACGCCAAACTAAAGGCCGAATACAGTGCCTTGCTCATCATGAAAACCCCTTTAGATTCAAGTACAGCTTAAAACGAAAACGCTTCCGTTTCGCTGCGATTCAAACTGGAGTATATCAAATGACCCTAGCCGTAGTCCCTGACCTAAAACACATCCTCTCAAAGCAAAATCTCACCCCCAAGGCATGAGCGATTTCGCTTAATAACTCATTTTTCAAGCCAAAAGAATGAGAGCCTTAAATTAAGGCTCTCATTTCACTCTATTTCAAGACGACTTATTTCAAAAGTAGGGGAGGGGCTTCAGCCCGTTCTTTGAAGTTCAGCGAAACTGAATTCAAACAATAGCGCAGGCCCGTCGGTTTGGGACCATCGTCAAAGATATGGCCCAGGTGACCACCACAGCGAGCGCAGTGAACTTCCGTACGCTCCATAAAAAACTTAGAATCGGTTTTGGTGCCCACACGCTCACTCGAGATCGGCTTGTAATACGAAGGCCAGCCGGTACCGGAATCAAATTTGTGCCTGGAATCAAAGACTGGATTACCACAGCCAGCGCAATAATAGATCCCATCTTTTTTATTTTTGTCGTAACGGCCAGAAAAGGCTTTTTCGGTACCCTCTTTACGCAAGACATAAAAGGCTTCTGCTGAGAGTACTTTTTTCCACTCTGATTCGCTACGCTGTACTTTAAATGGATCGTGGTTCTGAGCTGCATGCCCGGCTTCGTGTGCCTGCAGCTCCGTTTGCCCTTGCTCGGCTGAATCGGCTTCACAGGCACTCAATAAACCCAGGCTCAAACAGCAGGCCAGCATTAAAGCGCCCGCTTTTTTTGTATTTTTCATAAGATGCCTCCCTATATTCTCAATCATACGACTGCTTACAGCTGGATTACAAGTTGTTTACATAAGTTCTACAAAGAGTTTACCTGAGCCTATTTAAAGCGCCCGGCGCTCTCAAACCAATTGACTAGCAGATACAAGATAACTCGCTCAAGGGTGCCACTGCAATCCAGCTAGAGCGCATGCTAGACTAAGTATAAGCAGACAACTATCGCAGCAACAGGGAGCACAAAACATGGATAGCATGACCATTCAGGGTGTGGAACTGATTTTATCGCAACCGACCCAGATGGAACTCAAATGGGTCGGTAATCATGAGGTCAAGCGCCAATTGGAAGCCGCCTGGCTAATTCTCAACAATCAAGATTTGCCCATGAGCCCACGCATCATAGGTAAGCCCGGCATTGGTAAAACGACCCTGGCCTATGCTGTTGCCCGAGAATACACCGAACAAGTCTATATCTTCCAATGCACAGTCGATACCCGGCCTGAAGATTTGCTGGTCACCCCTGTGATCGGCGCAGAACAAAGCATTCGTTACCACGCCAGCCCATTGGTCACCGCCATGCTGCGCGGCGGCATTTGCATTCTGGATGAAGGCAATCGCATGGGTGAAAAAAGCTGGGCCTCGCTGGCACCTTTGCTAGACGTGCGACGCTATGTCGAGAGCATTGTTGCCGGCATCAAAATCCCCGCTCACCCGGATTTTAGACTCGCAACCACCATGAATGACGACGCCAGCACCTTTGATGTGCCCGACTATATTCAGTCTCGCCTGCAACCCCAGATCGAAGTCGGTTTCCCTTCAGCAAACGAGGAGATCGAGATTCTCAAAAGCAATTTGCCGATGGCCCCTGAAGAGGTTATTAAGCTGGTTTCGGCTTTTTTACAACGCAGCCACGAAGAGAAAAAAGCCTATACCACCCGTGATGGTGTCAATATTAGCCGTTATGCCATCAAACTGCTGCACCTGGACCAAAACAACGCTCAAAATGCTGTCGAGCAGGCCCTCAAACAAGTCCTGGATCCAGCAGCCCACCACTTCTTTACTGAGCATTGTATGGGACTGCCTGAAGAAGTCTTGCAACCACTGGAAGTCTTATTATTGGGTTCCTCTGAAATTGAATTTGTCGCCGACCAGATTCTGATGGGTGAGGATAGCAACGAATTTGAAATCGAGTTTGAACTGGATTATGAGGATGAGGACGACGACACGCCAGGCGATTTACTAGACGATGACCTGGACACCCCGCCTGACAGCCCTATGCCCCCTGATCGTCGCAATGACAGCTGAGCCCGTTTCAAATTATGAACTGACCCATGGCAAGATTCGCTGTGTGCCCAGTTTTCATAATCGCCTGCAATTTGCTCGCGAAGTCCGCCGGGTCTTTAATGAATTCCAGCCCGACGTGGTGGCCATTGAATTACCGGACATCTATTATTCGGATCTCTTACAAGGCATTGAGCGCTTGCCCAAACTAAGCTTACTCTGTCTGCAGCAGGCTTCCAATCGCTTCGCTTATTTGCCGATCTTCCCTTCAGATGCCATGATCGAAGGCTTGCGCCTGGCCCGTGAACACAAATTACCAGCAGCTCTGGTCGATCTGGCGGTCAAAGATTATCAGATTCATATCCAGCCTCTGGCCGTGCCCGATGATGAGGCGATCCCCAGTATTGGCCTCGAAAGCTTTTATCAGACCGTGGCTCCGCATTTACCCCGTACCGAAAGCACAGGCCCTGACGCCCAACGAGAATCCCATATGGCGGCTCGCTTGCAAGACCTGGGTCAACGTTTTGAGCGCATTTTGTTTATTTGCGGCATGAGCCATTGGGAAGCCATCAAAGAGCATTTACAAGCCGAGAGCGGCCAGCTACAAGAGCATGCCTTAGAAAGTGTAAAGCCCCCATTCCTAGCCAAACTAGGACTCAAAGCACGCCATCTATTGCTCGAAGAAATGCCTTATTTGGTACTGCATTATGAGCTCGCCCGGCGCTTTAATCTGGATTACCACAAAGACGAATTGCTACGCAAATTGCTGCAAGCGGCTCGGCTGGCTCCGGCCCTCAAAGAAGCGGCCTATTCTCCCCGTGAACTGATAAATGTCTTGCGCTATGCCTATAAACTGGCTGCTACTGATAAGCAAGTTTCACCCGACTTGTATAATCTATTATTGTCTTGCAAGCTAAGTCTAGGTGACGATTTTGCAATCGAAGTCATGGACCGGGCCCTGGCTTACCCATACGAAGATACGGACGAGATCCCTGAAATCGACTTTGACCCTGAGCGCGATGGATTCTGGATGGAAGGCCGCCGGATCGAATTGCAGCGCCGCTTGCCTTTGCCCTTGCTCGGTGAGCAACGCGACTGGCTAGAGCTCAAGATCGAGCGCAAAAAACGGGACGAAGTCCCTGAAGGCTATTTGCCACTCTGGTTTTTCTTTGGTTTTTTCTCGCATGTGCCCGAAGATTTGATTTTGGAAGGCTTTATTGATCGCTTAGGTGACAAATTGGCCAACGAGCCCCAATTTCAGCATGTCGAACTGCATGAGTTCAATGGCAGTCTCTTAGATGGCATCGATATGCGCGAAACGATTCGCAATCACCATCTGGGCAAAATCTATGTGCGCGAACACAGCAGCACGATGCTGCCGATCGGAGCCTGGATTCTGATCTTTGACGAGGACCTGCGCTTTGAAACCTACCCCTGGGTGATGTCGCTCTCAGCGGAGCACCACAATGAATCAGATATTGCCTTTTATGCCACCAACCCGACCATGCATCCGGTCTCCCGTGAAATCGTGCGCGCCCATTATGGCGCCATGCTGGCCTTCAAGCCCGCCTTAGCCGATGATCAAAAGATGGACTCTAGTGATCTCGATGTCGATGAGCAATTGCGCAAAGAGCATTTGATTCGCCTGGCAATCAAAAACAGTCCTCGTCAGGGCATTCTCTATTTTGCCAAGCAGGCCCCCGACCCTTATTATTATCAAATGGCCAAAGCCCATAACAAACGGCTCTATCATTTGCCATTAACTCGCGTCTCACAACGTCATCTCAAGCGCATTCAGCGCTTCCATTTACTGGCCCGAAAATCTGCCCGTGACAGCGCTGACGACTATATCTAAAGCAACAAAGGCATCAAAAAAGACTGGGACTTCAAGCTGCGCGGAATCGCCATTAGATTGGCCTGCGGGTCAATTAATAATTGGCTGGGGCGGCCATTAAGCGAGGCGTAGGCTTCCGCATAGACTTCAATCTTGGCATAACCTTTGGCTTGCCAGCGCTGACCCAGATGCTGAGCGTATTGGTGAATCAGATCCGGTTGGGTTTGCAGCATGCGGGTCTGAAAACCCGTGAGTTCCTGATTGGGGTTCACGAGCCAAAAACGACCAGAAGCTGGATCTTGCACTTTATATTCGACGCTCCCAGTCTTGTCGATCAGCATCACAAACCACGAAAAACGAAAGCCTTCCTCGGTCCAGAGTACATTGCCCGGATAGATCCAGTGACGCAGGGGCAAGCAAAACTGAATCAAGAAAAAGAGTCCCAGCACCGGGATTTGCCACCGAAAACTAAAGTTAGACTGCGTTTGAGCAAGCTGCAATTCCGGCCTAAAAAGCTTTTGTCGGCCTTGCCGCACACGTTGCCAAAGCCGCTGAGGCCAATCGGGCGCAAAAAACAAGAGTACTAAAAATATCATCAGCCAGGGAAAGACCCCAATCGGAAACAACAGCGCGGTGAGCGTATGGAAAATCACGACAGCAGCAAAGGCCCAGTTGCGGCTGCGTGGCCACAAGAGCCAACCAACAATCGTCAGATCAAAGAGCATACCGGCCCAGGACATCAGCCAGGGAAGAATGGGAATCAAGAAGAGGCTGCCGATCCAGGGGGTATCGCTCAGAGCAGGTAGCCAGCGCCGCAAAGGCTCAGCAGCCACTAACCAATCACCATTAAGCTTGGCAATGCCCGCAAAAGTATAGATCAAACCGACTTGTAAGCGTAAAGTCCAGAGACACCAGCCCGGCAAAGGCTGCAAATGACGCTGAGAGAGCGAACCCGCTGCACCGAGAGGCATTAACGCCATCAACAATACCAGCAACCACAAAGCATAATGGTGATTAAGATAAGGGGTTTTGTCGAGTAATTCAAGATAGCCAAAGCCCAAGACAAAGCCCCAACAAGCCCAGCGATAACAATAACCCAGGCCCATCAAAACAGTGCAGCCGACTAGAAACCACAAATGCCAATAAAGGCTATTGCCTGACCCCGGCTGAACCCAATCAAACCCCAGGTAAGTAAAGTGATAAGCGGGCTTAAGGTAATAATCACTGAGCCAGCCTCGATAATAAAAACGCAATAGCATCAGCAGCAGCAAGACACTCAGGCCCACACGAAAAAAAACCAATGAGGCCGACGGCAGGGGCGTCTCTAAAAAAGACCTAAGCTCTGTCTTAGTCGCCGTCATTGTCCGTGAAATTCACGGTTTCATTGAGGGCACTGGCCAGATCGACTTTAACAAAGCGTAATAAGGTTTTAAAATCCTCGTAGAGCGGGCCCAGACTTTCAGGTGAGTCCTGTACAAGTTGATCCAACGGCTGAGACAAGGCCTTGAGATCCTGGCGTAGTTTTTTAATTTGCATCTGAATCTTTTGATCGACCTGGCGATGACCGAGAGCAATCAGATACTCACTCACACCCTGGGTTGAACCTGCTGTATAAACTTGTTCGAAGCCATCCAGGGCAGCACTTAGCAGCTGCTGAGAATGCTGGCTGTCCGGCGCTTCGCGCTGATCAGGAGCAGGGCTCGCACCCATCAAGCCAGCGGGGATCCCAATCCGTTTGTTCTTGGTATCTTCAAGCAGAACGACCCATTGATTTAACAAGAGTTTGCTGGCACTGTCCTGAGTCTGGAGTTGACGCAAATAAGAGTTCTCTTGATCGCGCCAGACTGCGCTAACCTTTTCGGCCTGCAATACCAGGTCGTCAGCTACCAGACGCAGATAAGTTTTGGCACGCTGATCTCCACTCTGCAGCACTTCAGCTGAAGGAGAGCCAAACAAGAGCCATTCCAGCACAGGCAGACCTCGGCGACTGGCTCCCAATTGCTCAATACTCAAAGGCTGACTATCAGCCAATACCGCCTGCATATGATCCAGACGACGGGGCCAAAAATCGATCTGCTGTCGAATGCGATCGTCGCTGACAGGGCCAAATTGATAGGCTTCGGTCGCTACCCAGCTTTCAGCGCTCAGGCGCCAGGCTTGCTGCGCCTGCTGCAATTTAGCTTCAGAGGGATCACTCAGCAAAGCCTGTACAGCCGTTTGCAAGCTGAGGGTGTTTTTTTCAAAAGTTTGAAAACCGGTCGGAATCACCTGGGTCAGTGTCGGTTGGATCGCTTCACTGCGGGTTTGGGTGACAGGCACAAAGCTGCGGCTTAAAAAGTCAAACCCTTGTGAACAGCCCCAGAGGCCAAAAGCACTCAGAGCAAAAGAAAAAGAGATCAGACGACGAGAGATCATTATAAAGACTCCAGAAAACGGATAAGTTGATTGCGTTGACTCGCAGAAAAAGCCTTAAAAGCATCTCGGCTGGCCTGGCCTTCGCCACCATGCCAGAGAATGGCCTCACTTAAATTAGCGGCTCGGCCATCATGTAAATAACGGCTGTGGCCATTGACCACCGGGATCAAGCCCAAGCCCCATAAGGGTGGTGTGCGCCACTCTTGACCTGTGGCCTCAAAGTCAGGACGTTGGTCGGCCAACTCAGGCCCCATATCATGTAAGAGCAGATCCGTGTAGGGCTGAATCGACTCGCCCTTGAGAGTATAACTGGGACGGTGACATTGCTGACATTTGGCCTGCTGGAATACAGCTTCGCCAGCGATCACATCCGGGTGCTGAGCTTCGCGACGTGCAGGCACGGCCAGGTTTTGCACATAAAAAGTGACCCGATCGAGCAGGCGGTCGTCAATTTCAGGTTCGCCCCCATCGGGCAACAAATGCTGTCGAGCTTGAATTTCTGTGATTTCAGTCTGAGGAAATAAAGAGCTGGTGATGCCGATATCTCCGGCAAAAGCACCAGCCACTTGCTGCTTGAGATTGGGTTGATTGGCTTTCCAGCCAAAACGCCCCAAAGCCAGTGCCTGAGACTGAATGTCCCAGACCCGATTGGGTCGGCCCGAAATACCATCCTGATTACTATCTTCAGGGTCAGCCTGAGCGACAATTTCGGACTCAGGAATCTGCTCCAGCAAGCCCAGGCCAATCAGTTGCGGTGATTGACGCACCGACAGCATCAAGTCAGCGGCAAAAGGCCCGTAAGCCCCGTCTTTGAGCTGATACATAGGCATTTGCAGGGTATAGCTTTCGCCGTCTATATATTGCCCTGTGAGCGCTTGCCACTGGATCTCCAACCGGCCTTCTCCTGGTAGCTCTTGTAAAGCAAAGGGCTGTAACTGAGAGCCATAGACCTGATCTGGTGCTGGCCCCTCAGCTTGAGGGTGGCTGAGTCGAACCAACAAGGCCTGATCCGACTGCTGATTCGCTTGAAAAGGATTACCACGGCCATCTTTGACATGACAAGCAGCGCAGGAGCGCGCATTAAACAAAGGTCCCAGGCCGTCTCGCGCCAGAGTCGAAGCAGGGGCTGCGACCCAGTTCTGATCAAAAAGCGACTCCCCCGAAAAGAAATGGGTACGGTGATCGCCATTCATATCCGGAAAACGGTGGGAAAAAGCTTCTTTGCTGCTATCAAAAACCGTGGCTGAGCCTGCCGTCCGACTTAAACGAAGCCCCTCAGTTTCTGACTCAGCGGAAGCCAAAGGGCTAACACTGGCTATTGGCATTTGAAATTGAGCAGGGTTAGACAGGGGCGGCACGTTGTCGTCAGTTAGCTGACAAGCACTTAAGCTCAAGAGAGCCGATAGCAGCAAAGGCTTTTTCATTTATAAGTCCGTATTAATCGTGATGCCCAGAGCCTGAGCAGATTCGACTAGCAAAGCCCCCTGATTTTTGAGTTCCTGGATCAAGCTTAAAACCCGCTGATTGCCCTCGGTATTGCCGGGACGAATCTCTTGATCAAAAGGAGGCTGAAGAGCTTCAGCCAGAGTCAGTGTTTGTTTGGAGCTGATCTCTAGACGCGTCGCAAGGTCAGGGTTAACTGCTTTTAAGAGGTCCAGGAAACGGGTCCCCGTAGAAGCTTCTCCGCTAGTGGGCTGGTAAGTTCCCATAATGACATTTTGAATACTCGTGGCATTATAAAGGACATCATTGTGGGTATTGTCTGAAAAACAAGAGTGCTCTTCTTCACGGTCGCCAATGTCCAGAGGTGTTGCCAAACGCTCCGAAGACAGTTCACTGGCACTCAGAGTCCCGATCCCTTTGAGGATTTTAGCCAGAGCCAACTTGCTGTCCATCGTCTGAAAATTGGCACGGTAATTACCGGCTTGAGCAGGCGCCCAGGCTGTCACCAGGGACTGAAGATCTTCCACCAGCATTTGCGTAACGGTTTTAAGATAAGTGCCACGACGCTTAGCGTTAGCAGCAGTGCTGTAATCCGTGAAAGGGCGTTGGCCAGCTCCGGCATCAGCCGTGAGATCCTGACCCCAAAGCAAAAATTCGATCGCATGATAGCCGGTGGATATATTTTTATCTCCACCCACTTCGTTCAGACCTCGCAAGAGCTTCTGATTGATCTCAGGGTATTGCTCGACCCGGTTGATAATGCCCGCATCAGCCTGTCCTTCGACATAATCGACATAGACTTCATCCATTGGCCAGGCATTGAGCATGCCCTCAGGGCCGTTGGCATCGTCCACTGGCCCATCATAAAAGCGAAAGCCTTCACTCTGGCCATAAGGTTTACGGGCAGATAGCCAGGCCTCACGGGCAGCTTTAAGATTGGCTTCGCTGGGAGTAGTGCTCAGAGTATTGACTGCTGTTTGTAGGGCTTGTGCCTGTGTTAAGGCGTCCTGATAAGTCAGATATACATTCTGAGCGTAATGATTAATAAAGCCCCGGCTTAACTCGGCTTGAGAATTGACAGCTAAAGCCGTAGAAGATGAGGCCGGAGTCGGTGTAACTACCGTCGTTTGCACCTGACAAGCAAAAAGACTCAGCGCAAAACTGGCAATAAAAACGGGACGAAAAATAGACATGAAAGACTCCTGTTTTTCATTCACTGTACTGAGTCTCTCAAAGGCTGTCAATGAAATAGATAACTTATCAAATTAGAAATTATTTATTAAAAATAATAGCAGCTAATTATAT
>JBBKWI010000137.1:0-9227 GCA_037968875.1 Candidatus Sericytochromatia bacterium
ACAGTGATAAAGGTATCAGGGTCATCTTTTAAACGCAAGGTCAGGGTCGTCGTGCCCTTGTTGACTTTGGCAATTATATTCTGCTTATCTGCATCTAATCCGGCAATCGATGGATCAGCAAACTCATAGAGGATCTCATAATCCTCCAGGTTGAGGCTATTGCCGCTCAGATCGGTCAGTAAGACCTGAAAAAACTTTTTGGCGCCAAATTGATCCAGCTCAATCGGACCTTCAGGAATAATCCGGACCTTAAACTGGCCGACGCCAGATCCAACGACCAACGGAGCAGTGACAGGTTCAGTACTCGCAAGCGAACTGGGACTGCTCGAAGGCAAGACTGCAGAAGCAATAGGCTCCGTCGGCTGCGGGTCAGTAGTAAACTCTCCGGCCCCTTCTCCCCCTTCTCCACCAGGCGTACCACCGCCGCCAGGTGGGGGCGTGGGCGTGGGCACAATGGAGATCTGCCGAGTGGTCAAATCTTCGAAGTCGGTCGGAGATGTGGTATTTAAATTACGATCTGAAATCGTGGTTAAACCACCACTGCCAATACCATAGTTCAGCTTGACATCACTACAAGAGAGTAAAACCAGAGTAGACAAAGAACTTAAAAGGACGAGATTAGTTTTCATTTAAGGTACCTGTAAATTAGCGACTGGATGGAAGCGCTCGATTTTACGAACTCCCCAGCTGGTATCTGCAATATAAAGGGCGCCGTCTAAACCAAAATCAATGCCTCTGGCGCTTGAGAAAGTGGCCGCCTTCAATGGGTCACCATCGAGCAAACCAGTGGAGCCTGTTTCACTGCCCGCAATCAGCGAGATATTGCCTTCGGGGCTAATATGATAAACCCCGTTAGCAGGGCGGGCAACCGGCGATGGAATAAAGACATTGCCGACACGATCCACTCGGATTTCGTGCAAGTCAATTTTGGGATTATTGGTTGTCGGATTAAGTGTATTACTGAGGTCAGCAAAGACCGTCACCGTATTGGTCGCCGGATCAATCCGTCGAATGCGACTATAGGTCAATTCAGCAACATAGATTCGACCCTGTCCATCAATACCCAAGCCTTCTAAGTGGTTATAACGTGCATTGGCTACGCTTGCAGATGCCGGAGGGGCCGATCCAGAAGCTTCGCGGCCAGATAAAAGAGTGACATTGGGAGTCATCGTATTATAAACATCGTTAAGCGAAAAGAGGTTACTCTCAGCCACTGTAGGTATCGTATTTAAATCAGCGATCTCAACAATAAAGCTATCTAGAGTCACCGAACCATTGGGAGGGTTATTAGCTGTGACATAGAGTTTGCCATTGAGACCAATTTCGATCCCTTCTGGTCCAGGCAAACGCGCCAACGTGACGACTTGACCAGCAGCTGTGATTTTGCGAATCGCATGATTGCTGGTATCAGCGACATATATATTGCCGTTGAGATCTGTGGCTGTATCTTCAGGACTATCAAAGCGGGCATTGGCAATCGTGCCGTTGACGAGACCGGGAGGCGCTTTTTTGCCTGTTGATAAACTCGTCACATTGCTGCCCGTGCTCCAGACATGAACACCCGCAGCCGTAAACTTATGAATACTGTGTGAGTAGCCATAGGCTTTAAAGGGATCACTATAACTACAGCCAATATCTGAAACATAAATATTGCCCAGATTATCGACATTGACGCCGTGCGCCCCACAAAAGCCAGTGAAATTATGAGCGGTATTGAGTGCAGAGCCCGTGTTACCTATAAAGTTAACTACATTGCTATATGTTAACGAAGCGATTGCTGTACCGGCTGCGTTGGTCACCCTAATCGGCCCGAGTACGGGGTTAGTTGAGACATTACTGACATTCAGGCTCGTATCATTCAGAATGGCATAGTTGGCAGCAGGAACGGTGACACCACCAATTGTAACTTTGTTAACTGGCAAATAATTGCTGCCGATTAAGCTCAAGCTGGGGTTCGCATGACCAGGATTCGGGGGTACCAAATTGGTAATGGTGGGTGGATGTATCACAGAGACATTGACACTCGTCGTTCCAACTGGAGTGGTGATCAGCAAGGGACCGGTACTGGCGCCCGCAGGAATCGTTACGGTCATCACAGCTGGATTCGTGCCATTGACCGTAAAGACAGCGTTGGTGCCATTAACGCTAACCGTAGTCGCATTTTCGATATTCACACCCGTCACAGTGACGGTTTGACCAGCAACATACGGCCCATCAGGACCCACAGAAATAATGGTCGGCAATTGGCCAATAGTATAGATTGGGCTTGTCAAAGGGTTCAGGCCTGTCGGCGTGACAGTAATCCCCCCCGTGGTAGCATCATTGGGCACCTTGACTCGAATCGTATTATTGGTTACGCTCAAAATTTGCGCATCCACAACCGAGCCATTAAAGCGCACGGTGGATGTGGTTTGAGTTGGGTCATAGCCAGTTACCGTAATCGTGACGGCGTCGTCAACCACGCCTTTGAAAGAACTGAGTGTCACCAGTCGAACAGGAACAGTCACATCAGCCTGGTTAGATGTCTTGGTATTTGAGGTGACAGTCACTTGAGGAGTGCCCGTCACACCTGGCGGCACTTTGACAACGATCGCTGTCGCTGTTACCGAAACCACTGTCGCTACCGTATCACCAAACTTAACAACATTATTCGCCAGGGTTGCGGCATCAAAGCCGTCACCCGTCAGCGTGATTTCATCACCGGCATTCACGGCAGCGGTGTTTACCGCTTTGATCACCGGAGGCAAAACAATCGGGTTGGTCGGTTCACCCGTGGTTAAAATGGCCGTACCATCAGGATTGACAGTAATCGTGGCACGGGTACTGACGCCCCCATTGAGACCATCGATCGAGACAACGGCATCCCACGTGCCCGGCACGATTTGTGGGATCGTCACTGTATCTGTATTGTTTGAGATCACGATTGGAGCAGAGGCCGGGTCAGTAATTTGAATACGGATATCACTATTGCTAAAAGATACGTTGCCTGGCGTGCGGATTGTCAAAGTCGCGTCATGCATTTTATCTTGCCAGGCGAGAGGAACCGGGTCTCCCACGCTATAGTCTGGGATGACGCCATTGGCCTGCACCAGAATATCGGCCAAGCTACTTGGGTTTAGACGGTCTGGATGTAAATTATAAACACTGCCACCAACAGGGTTGGCCCCATAAATCACTTTGTCTAGCAAGGCTCCCAGAGCAGTTTTATCCAGATTATCCAGGAGGGTGGCTACATCAGGATCTTGCACTGCCAAAGCCAATAAAGCCTCAATGATCTCAGCCTCAGCGGTACTGCGCCAATTGAAATTCAGCACAACTTCGGTTGAATTAGCTGGTGAATCATAAACCGCCTTGAGAGTGGCACCACTCACTACCGGCGCATTACCATTGGCTTGTTCCTGATAGCCCTGTACGGTCACAATACGGTGTTTTCCACGTGGCACCTTGGTAATATCAAGGGTAGTGGCCTGATTTTGGTTAATAATTGTCACAAAATTATTTAAATTATCGATTTGCCCCGAAATGCCAGGTCCTTTGACCCAGGCTTTCAAGTTTTTAATGCGCTCAAGTTCCAGGCGCTGGATCTGGTAATCGGATTTTTTGATTTGAACGCTCAATTGCAAGCGGTCGCCATCAGGGTTGGACTGAAGACTGGCCTGTGCCTGTTCAATTGCAGGCTGATTAAGCAAAGATTGTTGACTGGGTGTTGAGTCAGAAACTTTCATTACGGGCTTGGACGCATCTGGCTTAGAAAACAAAGCCCCCAGGTCACTTACCGGGTTTGACGATTGTAAAGGAGGCGCTGAGGTACAGGCCACCAACAGCACACTAAGTGCAAAATAAGCAGATTTTTGAGCAGACTTCAAATCTCGATCCTCCCTAACTTAAAAGCCTCAAAGGGCTTATCAAACGCTTTTGCAAACTGAGACTTCCCCAAATCGATTGTCTTCTATGTACATGCAATGCTTGTTTGATTAAACAGATATTTAATTAGAGCTTAAAACAAGACTGACTTTCAAGGGATTTACTTAATTATCCAGATCTGGCAAAGTCATTTCCAAAATTTGATTATCTGTCGGTGTAGCTACAGCAGATGGAGCCGTACTCGCACGGTTCGTGGCTCGCGGCGATGGCTTATTTTGCTGAGCCGGTGGCGGGCTAAACTGGGGCGGCGGGGTCCGCTGTGAGCTGGGCATAGTCGATGCTTGCGGAGCAAGTGACGAACTTTCAGGAGAAGTACTTTCCAGCGGAATTTCAACAATATTATTACTAGCAGAGGGCTCTGGCGTTGTGCTAGGCTCAGCACTGGACTCCGCACTGGGCTCAGCACTCGCTGTGCTCGCAGCATAAGCCGGTGTCACAAAATCCTTGATCGCCAGACGTTTTGTCGCTTGCTGCATATATTTTCGCCAGATCGGCGCACAGGTACTGCCGCCGCCACCCGTCGTAGCACTGGGGGTATCGTTCCCCGCCCAAACACCTGTCACCAATTGCGGAACATAGCCCACAAACCAGGTATCAAAAGCAGAGTCTGTGGTACCTGTTTTGCCGGCTGCGGGCCGCCCGATTCTCGCCCCTGTACCGGTGCCTGATTGGACAACATTTTTAAGAGCTGCATTCAGTTGATCCGTAGAACTCTTTTTGAAAACGCGCTGCATCGATGGAAAATGCTCAAAGATCACCTGACCTTCGGCATTAACGATCTTGGTGATCGCTGTGGGCTGAACTTGCACGCCATCGTTGGCAAAAGTCGCATAAGCTCCGGTCAATTCCAGTAGATTCATTTCTGAAGAGCCCAACGCAGAAGTCAAATCAGCGGCGATAGGGCTGTAATTCCCTGCCTGTCGGGCAGTCTGAATCACATTATAGATTCCCAATTGATTAGCCAACTTCACTGTTGGCACATTAAGAGACCAGGTCAGCGCATTTAACAAAGAGACCTCTCCACGAAAACGGCGGTCATAATTGCGAGGCCGATAGCCACCAAAACTAGTTGGGGCGTCGTTAATGCGATCAGACAAGGTCATGCCCTTTTCAAAAGCCGTTAAATAAACAAACGGCTTAAAGGTAGAGCCGATCTGACGTTGGCCCTGAAAAGCGCGATTGAACTGACTCTCAGCATAAGAGACACCACCAACCAAACTCCGAATATAGCCAGTACTTGATTCAAGTGAAACCAAAGCCGCCTGATGCGCACCACTGCGTTTGAGACGCGGTAATTCTTCTTTAAGCAAAGCTTCAGCATAAGCCTGTAAGGTGGGATCAAGAGTGGTATAGACTTTCCAGCCACCCTGACGAAAAGGCGTATCGCCATACTTCTGACGCAGGCTATGCAAAACATAATCTAAGAAATAAGGGTGCGGATAAGAAGTGCGCAAACCAGCCAAACGAATTTTTTGGGCCAGAGCGGTTTGCAGCTGCGGATCAGTAATGCGCCCATCTTTTGCCATTTGTTTTAAGACAATCTCTTTGAGTTTATTGGCATCATCTGGACGATGATAAGGCGAGTAGTACTCAGGACTGCGAATAATCCCAGCTATCAAAGCCGATTCAGCAATCGTGAGCTTGCGCGCAGATTTACCAAAATAAACCTGAGCGGCCGCCTCTACGCCGTAGACATTGTGTCCCATAAAAGCGAGATTCAGATACATTTCCAGGATTTGATGCTTAGAATATTTTCTTTCAAGCTGAAAAGCGAGCAAAGCTTCGGCAATTTTGCGCTTGGCCGTCCGCTCAGGCGTCAAAAACAAGTTTTTAATCAATTGTTGGGTCAGGGTACTGCCACCGGTAGCCATTTGGCCTTTGCTAATATTGATATAAACCGAACGAGCCAGCCCCAGATAATCAACACCTTCGTGCTGCCAAAAACGTCGGTCTTCGGCTGAAATGACGGCATCCTGCACATGTTTCGGCAAATCTTCAATCGCAATTGGGTCATAGCGCCCATCTGAAGAAATACGGGTGAGTAAGCGGCCAGAATCGGTATAAATCTCAGTCGCCATCGGCAAGGTATAGTGCTCCAATTCGCGCACATCAGGCAATTGCTGATAAACCGTAAACAATGCAAAGCCAGTACCAATACCCACAGCGACACCCAAAATAACCAGAGCCAAGCTCAGGCGCCCTAACCAACGCACCCAGGCTTTGGGAGCACGCTTTTTTTTGATTGTTTTCTGATCCGTTTTTTTGTCAGGACGTGGCGGTAGGGGAGAGTGAGGCTGACTATTCATGGGTAGCCTTTGCTAGACAGACTTGATTGCGTCCAGATTCTTTGGCCCGATAAAGGGCACGATCTGCCGCTTCTAATAATTCACGGGCAGTGGTCCCATGGGTTGGGTAAGTAGAGACACCCAGACTGGCTGTCACTTGAGGGCTAGTACGGCTACTCATAGCATCCATTTCCAATTCTTCGATCCGCATTCGAATCCGCTCAGCCACCAATTGTGCGGCCTCTGTATCTGTATGAGGCAACAGCACCACCATTTCCTCGCCACCGTAACGTGCCGATAAATCTAGCCCGTGGCGTAATTGTTCTTTTAAGACATCAGCCACGGCTCGGATCACTTCGTCACCCACCAGGTGTCCAAAGGTGTCATTGACAGTTTTAAACAAGTCAATATCGAGTAAGAGTAAGCTAAAAACACTGGGGTGACGGCGCACACGGCGTAACTCGTCTTCCATACGATTATCAAAATAACGGCGTACATAAAGTTGAGACAGGCTATCAACAGTCGCCATTTCAAACAAATAAGCGGTTTTGAGATCGCGCTGTAAAAAGGCCACGACATTCTGTAAAACCAGATGATCGCTGTCGCCAAAGCTACCAAAAGAGCGATCTTGAGAGGATTTAATCCGGGTTTCTTTTTCAAACAAACAAAAACCACCCCAGAGCTCGCGATCGATCCAAACCGGGATCAAAACAGCCGACTCAAAAGCAATCTCCATGAAAGGTGAGCTGCGCTGATCCAAAACGAGCAAGGGAACTTGATCAAGTTCTTGCTCAGGTGGATTATCCATACCCGCTTTATGCAGTTCTTGCCAGAGTGCATCAGAGGAAACGGTTTCTAAATCAGAATAGGGTGTGTTGATCGGATTCATCAGAACGCCCTGTTGACTCTGCAAATCAATTTTCAAGAAAAAGCCACGGTGAATACTTAAGTGAGACATCAATAATTCAAGGGCATCATTTAAAAGTTCGTCAATATTGAGTCGGCCCTGAATTTTGTGTTGGATAATATTGATATGCTGCAAAGCCAGAGTGGACTCTAAGACACGGTATTCACTTTTTTCCAGGCGTTGTTCATTGTTTTTGAGCTCGGTCTCGGTTTTATCCAGGCGTTGCTTATTTTGATAGAGACGGTTTTCCATCTCCTCGTACAAGTGCTGACGATCTTCAAGACTTTGACGCGAGATCTTCAAATAGGTCCGAATCATTTTCAGATAACGGCCAGTTTCTTTCCAGAGCGGCCGCTCAAAAATAACACTGTCCAATTCAGAGTCCTGATTGGAGACCAGGACACCCAGGAATCCCTCAATCGTTGTAGCGGATTTTTTGCTTTCGAGACGATAATAAGCAATCACAGCAGCAAGGATCACCGCTTGTAAGATGGCTATTGCAAATAAGATCGGCTTTTCAAACAGCAAGGCCAATCCGAGCTGTAAGGAAATCCCAACCACAATAAAAACAAAATCAACTGGGCGCATAATTATTTATATCTATATATTCAGAATGCTTAATTATAGCAGGCTGCCGGGAGCAGCAACAAAGAACAAAGCAGATCCAGGCATAAAAATAGGCCCACTCACCCGCAGGGAGTCGGCCCATTTCAGTTTTGATTTGCTTAGAAGTAAGAGCGAGGATCCACTGCACGGCCACCCACATGCACTTCAAAGTGAAGGTGAGGCCCGGTTGAATGCCCGGTTGAGCCCATCGCAGAAATCACCTGTCCACGACCCACATGGTCGCCAACACTGACTTTGAGGGCTGAATTGTGCCCGTAACGGGTACGGATACCATTCCCATGATCGATATCGATGGCATAACCATAACCGCCCATCCAGCCACTGTAAACGACACGGCCTTCTTTAACCGCTTTAATTGGAGTTCCGACAGGACCGGCAATATCCATGCCATTGTGCATTCTAAACCAGCGCCAGCCATAATTTGAAGAAACAACGCCTGCACTTGGCCAGGATAAACGGCGACCGCTTTTGGCGTGAGAAACAGCCGTCTGATTGCCATTTTTGGCCTGGCGAATCGCCTGCAAAATAGGCTTAGGACGGACTTTTAAATCGGTTGCATTGGGGATGATCACCTTTTGTTTTTCGGCGATCATATGGGGATTGTCCAACTGATTGGCTTCAATAATATCTTGAATACCGACGTCGTAACGCTTGGATAACTCAGCTAAAGTTTCGTTACGCTCTACAGGGTGTGAAATGCCATCCAAAGGCAGAATCGTTAATTTGGTGCCGCTTTCAAGCACGTCATCAATTTTACTGGGCTCATTATTTTTGATAATGGTATTGGGTGAAACATGGAATTTTTTGGAGATTTTTTCAATCGTATCGCCAGACTTGGCCTGATACTGAATGGGTTGACTATGCTCAACCAGGAAATGATTGCCGTCTTCGATTTCTTTGCGGAAGGCGGCTACTTTGGTCTGGGCATTTTGATACATCACTTTTTGAATCGGTGTATCGCTGGGGGCGGCTTGATAAGATTTCAGAGCATAAATGCTGGTGCTGCTGGCAGCAATCAGGGTAAAAACGAGACCGGCTACTTTGAGGTGTTTAGCAGCAAACTGGCGGCGCGGTGCGCGGCGGCGAAGACGAACAGAAGGGGTGGATGTAGGGGAAACCAGGGTTTCGACAGTGCTAACATAAGACTTCACCTCCTGGTTCCAGATGTTTGTCAGTTCACTTTCTATGGTAGCCAGGGAATCAAAAGGCTCAACTTGAGACGGACAGAAAGATGGGGTGGGAGACATACGGGTGTACCTTTCTCTTTTATTCTGTCTTTAAACAAAACAATATAAAATATTAATTTGGGACCTTACAACGTGACTCAAATCACACCGGAGCATTATAGCCCAGGGGTCGTAAGACCGTCAATTCTTAAAATCAGATCCAGCTACTTAGCTCATAAAATCAGGCTTTGGGCTGATTTTGAAACGAACGACTTAGCCCGAAACGATCTTCATTTCTGAATTGTGATCATTATACAC
>JBBKWI010000138.1:0-4786 GCA_037968875.1 Candidatus Sericytochromatia bacterium
ATCAAATTTAAAGCTTTGTAAAGATGCCTGTAAAAATATATCAGCCTCAAACTCAGATATAATCAGCTTTTTCTTAGGTTTTGGTTAAGTTGGGGTTAATTTGTTGGCATGAGATGGAGAGTGCTTAGCATTGGCTCCGGGCTTAAAGAAAAGCGGCTATTATTGCACTTCGCTGAGTTTTTGATTGAAAAATAGATAAAGAAAAAGCCACCCAAATGATAGGTGGCTTTTTCTAATGGCTAAATTTAACGTCGGGGTTGTAAGAAGGGCGGCAGCTCCAGTTGGTCTGGAGGGGGCGCTTGACTCACTGGAGGAGGCGTTGGTGCTACCGGAGGCACTATGGGTGGAGCTTGCTGCACGGGTGGTGGTGTTTGTTGTACAGGCTGCTGTTGCGCTACAGGTTGCACGGGCTGCTGTTGTACGGGGGCTTGCTGCACAGGCGGCTGGGGAGCAGGAGCTTGCTGAACGGGGGCCACTGGCGCGATGGCTTGAGGAGCCGGAGCTTGTTGCTGTACCGGGGGGGGAGTGGCCTGAGGTGCCGGAGAGACGCTTTGACCATTGCCACCGGGTGCAGCATAACTTGCTGGAGGAGGCGTGGCTGGACGAGGTGCTGGCGCGGCTGGCCGGTTACGGGCTTGTTCATGTTGGCGGTTCATGGGAGACTTTTGATCTTTGAAGCCGGTGGCAATCACAGTAATTTTGATTTCACCTTGTAAACGCTCATCAATCACCGAACCAAAGATAATATTGGCATCTGGGCTGGCCACGCCATAAATGACTTCAGCAGCTTCATTGACTTCAAACAGAGTCAGGTCTGAGCCGCCTGTGACATTAAAAATAATCCCGTTGGCGCCTTCGATTGATCCTTCGAGTAAGGGGCTGGAAATAGCCATTTTAGAAGCAATCGCTGCCCGGCCTTCACCTGAACTCTGGCCAATACCCATCAGGGCAGAGCCTGCACCGGCCATGATTGATTTGATGTCTGCAAAATCGACGTTGATTAAGCCGGGGATTGTAATAATATCTGAGATGCCCTGAACGCCCTGGCGCAAGACATCGTCTGCGACACGGAAAGCTTCTTGAATCGAAGTGCGTTTTTCAACGACATGCAATAAACGATCATTGGGGATTACTATCAGGGTGTCGACTTCGCCACGAAAAGCAGCAATGCCTTCTTCGGCCTGATTCCAGCGACGACGACCTTCAAAAGTAAAGGGCCGGGTCACGACACCGATGGTCAGGGCACCTTTTTCACGGGCGATTTCAGCAACAATCGGTGCGCCACCGGTACCAGAACCACCACCCATGCCGCAGGTGATAAAGACCATGTCTGCGCCTTCGAGAGCTGCGGCAAGATCTTCGCGACTTTCTTCGGCGGCTTTTTGGCCGACGGTGGGATTACCGCCTGCGCCTAAGCCGCGCGTGGATTTTTGTCCAATCTGTATGGTGTGTTCGGCTTGCGACATATCCAGAGCCTGAGCATCGGTATTGACGGCTATAAATTCAACGCCGTTTAAGCCAGCGGAGACCATGCGGTTAACAGCATTGCCGCCCCCGCCGCCCACACCAACAACTTTAATGTTTGCTACTGAGGCGTGTGTGTTCATTCCATCCATGTCTGAGGTTCCACCTTTTGTCTTGTTGCAGAGTGGGTCTTAGCCCAGTGTATCATCCATCTGTATATAGCCACTTTGTACTGGCAATTATACTATAAAATAAGTGCTGGCGTAGGTAGAAAGGCCGCTTGCTTACTCAGGCCGCTGTTAAGCTTATGCTGTTGTTAGAGCTTTTCAAAGCGATCTTGGGCTGCGTTCGCATGATTTATTTTTTCTTGACGACCGGGTCTTTTAAACGCAGATCGATATATTGAATCTGAGACTCAGGGGTCTCTGCGGCTTTGAGCACGGGCTCAATTAATTTGATTTTGTGCGGAATATCTTCCATGCGACCAAGCCAAACCGTCAAAAGAGGATCGGGGAGGTAGAGAATAATATTTTGCAATTCACTGATGTCAAAAACCCCCTCGATTTCCAGGTGTTTTTGGCGGTGCAGCAAATCCAATTGGCGTAAGGTTTCCATATGTTCTGCTGAAATATCTTGCTTGACCTGTTTGGGGTCGAGGCGAATCTTGAGTTCTTTATCGTCAACCACATCTTCAGGTAAAGGGAGAATAACCCCTTCATGATCAACAATATAAAAGGGTGTGTTGCTTATTTTTGCCCCAGGTATTTGCTGATAAACCAGAAAAGCAGCCTGACGTTCTTGCACTTTGACCGTTAAGCGCGTGGGCAAGACTTCCCTTTCAAATTTAGCGTCTTTAACCAGAGGGCTTTTGACTAATTCATTTTTGAGTTCGAGGGGGTTTATTTGCAGGATGTGTTTATTGATGAGATCTTGTGAGACTAAAAACTCCTGAACGTATTTATCTGTGTAAATACTGGCACCTCGAACTTCAATATTCTGAATATACCAAAATGAAGCAGTCCAAATCATCCAAAGGCAAGATCCCAATACCATGGCTGCCATGACGCGCCAGTAGTCAACCCGTGTCTTGGCACGTGGCATTTTAAAACTCGCCCAGGAAGATCACTTCAGGATCCAACTGAATTTGGTAATGCTCACGTACATCTTGCTGCAGTGAGTAAATCAATAAACAAACATCGCGGGCTTTGGCCTGACCGAGATTAACAATGAAATTGGCGTGATCTGGAGACACCTGAACCTGTCCTAAACGTCGCCCTTTGGCCCCCATTTGTTCAATTAAACGTCCCGCATAGTCCTGATCCGGGTTGCGAAAAACCGAACCGCAATTGGGCTGTCGGATATTGTGTTGGGGCTTGCGGCGTTGATCAGCGGCATCGAACTGAGCTTGAATAAAGTTTGGCTCGGCATGGCTTAAGCAGAGAGTGGCTTCAAGCACGACTTCTCCATTGTATTTGTAATCGGTCCAGCGATAGCCATGTCGAATTTGATCCCGTGTACGGACAATACGTTCGCCATCGGGAGTTAGGCTGGTGATGGTTTCGACGGACTCAAAAAACTCGGTATTGCAAGCTCCAGCGTTCATTACTACTGCGCCGCCAACGGTGCCCGGGATGCCCCAAAGTTGTTCAATACCGCTCAGATTTTGGGCCATTGCCTTTTTGATCAGGGTGCCCAGACGGGTGCCGGCCTGGGCACGAACGCGCCCTTCAGGCAAAAACTCAAATTCGGCATAGCGGTGCGTTATATGCATCACGATGCCGCGCAGGCCTTTGTCAGAGAGCAGTACATTTGAGCCACCGCCGAGGATCGTCAGAGGAATACCCTGGGCCGTCGCAAAGCGAATCACTTCTGTGATTTCTCTTTCTGAGCTGGGAGTTAGATACCAGTCAGCCTGGCCGCCGATGCGCCAGGAGGTAAAAGGAGCCAGGGGTTTATCTGCCTCAAATGGATCAGACAACTTGTCGTTGAGAACTGTGATTAAGGGGAGCATATAGCACCTTAGATTCTTGATCAGATTTGAGGCCCCGTGGCTTTCCCACCAGTTGCCGCGACAAATCTGTGATATTGCCGGCACCGATGGTGAGTACCAGGTCACGTGGGATCAGATTGCTGTGGATATACTCACAGATACCTTTAAATTCACTAAAATAGAGCACTGTTTTTTGTGGGTTAGCCAGACGTGTTAAATGAACCAGCGACTGAATATTTACCGTGAAATTTTCTGGTTTTTCGGAAGCGGCATAAATATCTGTGAAGATAATGCGATCGGCTTGCTCAAAAGCCTGGGCAAAGTCTTCTAATAAGGCTTCGGTGCGGCTATAGCGGTGTGGCTGAAAGATGGCTGTGATCGGCCGGTTTTGCAAGCGTGCGGTGCTCAATGTGGCACGAATCTCAGAGGGGTGATGTCCGTAGTCGTCAATCACTTTGACATCGCCGGGCAGTTCGCCAATCAATTGAAAGCGGCGTTTGACCCCGCGATAGGCCTTTAGTGAGCGAGCGACGAGCGCCATGTCAAATTCAAGCTGGTGAGCGCAAGCGATGGTGCTTAAGGCATTGTAGATATTGTGAGTGCCAGGAATCCCAATCTCAAACTGACCGATCGACTGACCTTTGTATAAGACTTCAAAATGAGAGCCTGTCATCTGGAGTTGTGGATTGATAGCTTGATAATCAGCTTGTGAATCAGCTAAACCAAAGCTGACGCATTTCTGCTGGGCTTCAGGGCGCATACGCTCATACAGTACATGTAGATTGGGGTCATCTTGATTGAGGAGAGTCAGACCGTGACTGGGCTGGTTATGCACAAATTCGAGCATCGCTTCAATGATTTCATCAAGGCCCTGGTAATGGTCTAAATGATCGACTTCCAGGTTATTGATAATTGCAATTTCGGAACTTAATTTACGTAAAGACTGATCGCTTTCGTCGACTTCAGCAACCGTAAAGGCGCCATTACCCGAACGGGCATTGGTGCCGAGTTGGGGGATTTCTCCGCCGATCACGATCGTGGGGTCTAAGTCTTGATCGATAAAAATCATTGAGAGTAAAGCTGATGTTGTGGTTTTGCCGTGGGTGCCAGTGACAGAGACGCCGCGGGTCGTGGCCAATAAATAGCGCAAGACTTCTGAGCGATGAATCACAGGGATACCTAAGCTTTGGGCTGCTTGCAATTCGGGGTTTTCAGGGGAGATCGCCGTGGAAACGACGACATAGTCGAGATCGGAAGCTATGTTTTGCTGGGCATGGCCGGGATAAATCTGGGCGCCCTGGTGGCTAAGTTCTGCGGTGAGGGTATTGGTTT
>JBBKWI010000139.1:0-68956 GCA_037968875.1 Candidatus Sericytochromatia bacterium
AAGGCTTATTTTTGCACCCCTGGGAAGAAACTTGTCCAGTCAATGCTGCTTGTGTCAAAACGCTACTGAAAACAGCTCAGCAATTGGGTATACCGGTCATGATTGCAGCGGGTCATGTACGGGTTTCGATGCCCTCGCAAGTCGCTGATCTAGCCAAAAGCGTGCCCACGCTGCCGCTGATTTTGACCAGTGGCGGTCAAATCAATATCTCAGGCATTATGCTCAGCGAAGCCACCCAGCTCTTGCGGGAGCATCCCAATTTAATACTGGAGACTTCTGGGATCTATCGCGAAGACTTTATAGAAGATCTGGTGCCGGTGATTGGCTCTGAGCGCATGCTCTTTGGTAGCAATAGCCCAGAGTATGATCAAGCTTTAGAGATTTTGCGGCCCCAACTGGCCCATCTGACAGACCCTCACAAAGCCAATTTACTGAGCCAGACCGCCCGGCGTCTACTGAAACTAAGCTAAGTTATACCATTCGGGCTCTGTCTGCTGTATAGATGAATCCACCTGAATGGCTGGCGACACTTGATTTTCAGACAGTTTTTTCTTAGGGTAAATCGTATAATACAACCGCAAGCAAAGCAGGCCACAGATCCACATATCGTGCTGGGCCAACACAGTGGTATCGGGCCAGATCTCTGTTGGCCACGATTCCAACTGATCGGGTGTCCAGACGCGGATCGTTTCATTGATCGGTAGGCGCACGCTAAGCCCTTTAAAAACCAGATAGACGCCCTGGTCGCCCAGCTTACCGGCGGCGTCAGGCAAAGAACTCAGGCTTAAGGCAGGATCGTAACTGAGCGCAGGGATTAAATCAAGGCGCAGAATACTGCTCATTTGGCAGCCGGGCAAAGGGAAGGCGATATTCATATAGGTTTGGCCATTACTCAAGTGCTGACTATAAGCAGCGGCATAGGCGACTTGCTGAGTCTGTTGATAGGTGCGCACCCAGGCCCGCACGCCCTGACGGCCATCTAAGCTATCATCGATTGCTAAGATCTGACTCTGGATCAGCTCTTCGCGCTGCTCACTCTGAATTGGCAAAGCCATCTGGCCGATGCGATCCATTCCCATGCGAAAGAGCCGCCCAACCCAGCCAAAACCTGGTTGCCAATCTGGTGTGACCCGCAAGCTATAGGCTGCGGTCTGCTGATAAAAATCTTGTATCGCCAGAGGCAATAAGTCCGGCTCGAAATCCGGGCGGGCATAGCTAGCAAAGTCGGCAATTAATCCGGTCGGCTGAGCGAATCCTGGGGCGAATTGTTCAGGAACCGCACCGATACGCTGAAAAAAATTGGGGCCAATAAAGTCACGGCCTCTGAGCTGACTCCAGGGCAGTACTTTGCTTGCGAGTCGGGGCTCAGGTTTTTCAAGTGCGAAGGCCAGCAAGGCCGGCAAAGCAAAGCCGAGCACATTAAACAAGCCATGACGCCAGCCCATTTGCGGGATACTGACCCAGACCAGATTCAAATAAGTCGCCACAGCATAGAGCAAAGCCCAGAACATCGACCACAAGATCGAGACCGAAGCCACACTGAGCAAAGCTTTGGCTAAACCCGAACGGATCTGGGGAAGCCCCCAGGTTAAGATCAGCACCGACCAGACCAGCAAACTGGCCGCAAAGACACCGGCTGCGAGCACTTCTAAAGTCGCTGAAAACGTGATCCCGAGTGCCAATAAAGGAATACCCAGAATACTGCCCCAAACAACGGCACGATACAGTTTTTGTACCCAACGATCCTGAAACACGAACAAGCGTCCTGAAAGACCAATGATCAGACAGGCTGCAAAACCCGCAAAATGAAAATGAACGGCCGTCAAAAAAACAATTGCTGGGCCAAAATCGATCGGGTTCAATCCCAGACGTGAAATCAAAAGCCAAATGCCACCGACAGCCACAAAAATCAAACCGAAATGAATGCAGACTTCTTCCCAGGCTTCGAAACCCTGGCGCAAGAGACGCAGGCCGCCCAGCAAGGCAATCGCAAAACAGATCGCAAGCCAGGGCAAGACATAGAGTCCGCTTAACCAGCCAGTATCCCAGATCAAGCCACTTAAGCACAGGCAAGCAGCAGGAAACTCCCAGCGCAAGATCCATTGGTAAAGGACTGCTTCTTGCACAATGGTCAGGGTCGACAGACCCAGGCGCACCAGCAAAGCTGGCGCCAACGCAAAGAGCGCCAAAAATACAGCGGGAATATCAAAGCGCAACGGCAAGAGAGCAAAGCCCAACAGCAATGCCAACCACAGCCCCAGGCCAGCAGCCAGACGCCACAGGGGCAAATTCAGCGAATTGCGGATCGCATGCATAGGGTCAGTCCTCAGTCTTCAGGTTCTGGAATCTGAGTCTAGCATATTCAAAGCCAGGGCCAAATTTGAGTACTAAAACGAGCAATTTATTTGGGCAATGCCTGCATCGTATAGAGCTCCATTTCTGGGTTCCACTCCAGCACCGGATTCTGCCAGAAACGTACGAGATCTTGACGACTGAGCGGCCGCTCCTGGATATAGTCCGGGTAACGGGCCTTGACGGCAGCGGTCGCTTTGCGCAGATGATACCAGGGAATCCGGGGGGCCACATGGTGCACAACATGGTAATTAAAATCAAAGGCCAGAAACTCGATCAAACGCGGGAAGCGCACATTAAAGGTGCAGATAATATGGCCTCGAAAAGCGGTCCAATTGGCTTTCTCGAAGACCATCGTATCGGCATTGGTATGCTGCACCTGGGTGATCAAAGATCCCAGAATAAAACCAAAGAAACCGCCCATGGCGTAATACTTAAAGACCGCCCAGAGCCCACCCCAGCTAAACAAAGCCAGCAATAAGCCGCCAGTACAGGCGAACATCAGCAAAGTTGAGAACAAGAGTTGTCTTTTAAAGCGCTGATTGAGATAAATTTGGCGGTAGCCCAGGGGTAAAAAGGTACGCCGGAAATTGCCAGCCATAAAGCCCACCAGCAGCCCCAATGAAGAAGCATAGCCCACGCGAATATAGATTTTTTGAAAGAAATTCATTTGTTGATATTCTTCAGCTGTTGCCATTTTTTCAGGCCAGTCGGTGTCCAGATTGCGAATCTGAGAATAAGCGTGATGGTGATTATGAGAGATTTGCCAGTTGCGATAGCCCACCATCGTAAACGAGGTGCAAAGATAGCCGACCCAATCGTTAACCCAGCGTCGTTTCGCAAAAGCCCCATGGCCACAGTCATGGGCCAAAATAATCAGGCCAACCATTGCTGCGCCCTGGCAAACCCAAAGAAAAGTCGTCGCCGGTAGTTTCCAAAGCAGATTCAGATCCCAGCTTAAGGGCATTTGGAATAGCAAAAAAGCAATCAGAGCCAAAGCACCAAACGCCCGAAAGACACTCCAGACGGAACGCCAGGGCGAGAAAACATAACAGTCTTCAGGAATAGCGGCTTTGATTTCTTTCATGCCGACGCCTTCGGCACGGCTTAAGGCATCTAATTCAATCGGCAATAAAGGCACTTTGGTGACAGGCTCAGAATCTAATGCTGAATTCGGGGGCTGAGGTTTTAATTGACTAACTTGGCTCATCGCTAAACTATCTCCTATTTGATCTTTAGTTTACATCTTGTGAAGGCTTAAAGAATAGCTAAAGTCAAAAAAATCACTTTTTGTTAAACAAAATAGACACTGCAAGATTTTGAAAAATCCCTTATCATTAAAGCATGTCAGACACCATTTTTGATTCACATGATTGGCCCGGACTCTTTATCGATCAGGATCCGAGCCAAGGACGCCGCATTATTTTGCCAGCTGAACTCCAGGCTTTTCAAAAAAAACTTCAAACGATGTCGGCCTCAGGGCTACCTGGCGACAAAATCAAGCTCTATTTGCAAAACTGGCAAATCCAGGCTCAGGACTTGCCCGAGCCGCTAAAGCAAAGCTTGACTGAGGCATTGGCCATCTATGACCAATGCCCCCGGATCCTTGATTTGCTTGGCCTTTTGTCTACGGCCTGCTCAGCCATCGATCCAACAGATATCGAGCAAGATATCAAACAAATACAAGAGCTATTTTTGCCTCGCCTACAACAGCAAGAAACCCGCTTAAAGCAAGAGATTCTACAAATTTATCAACAGGGCCTGGCCGATACCAAGTGGCATTTTTTACCCTTTGTACTGGATGCTGATGTGCTGGGTCCCAAAACCCTGAAAGTCAGAGGCAGTCAAATCAGCGATCCAGAGCCACCGATCAGACAGACGCCACTCAGCTTGCCCCCTTTACACTGGTGGAGCTGGAATCCGATCAGTTTGATTTTGAACCGTCGCTATCTGCGGGTTTTGCGCCAGGCTGAAGCGCGCTTTGGCAGTTTAGACCATTTTTTCGAGCAATTTTCAGAGCTCAGTCGCAGCTTAGTTTTCAACTATATGGTCAATCTGGTGCGCGCGAGCTCAACAAGCCCATTAAACCCACAAACCGTCGAAAGCTGGAAAAAGGCCTTTGATCAGCTCTTTAGCTCAGACTATACTCAGCTCGATTCCATCGAAGCCGAGGCAGGCTATCTCTCTGGCCAGTACATTCACACGGTCGACCGCGCCCTGGATCTGCTGGTTGCCGCAGCCAACGGCCTGGAGCAAAACCGAATTTAACGGGTTACTTTTTAAGCCAGGCTTGACGTGCAGCCAGGGCATCGTGCGTAAAGTCAGAAAACACACCATCGACTCCCAGCTCAAAAAATTGTTGGTATTCGGCTGCAATCTGCCCTTTGTAATCTGCCGGTAGATATTCTGGATCTGAGCGAAAGGTAAAGGGATGCACCTGTAGCCCCAGGGCATGGGCTTGCTGGATCAGTTGCGTAGGCGCTTGTAAATGGCCATTGACTTCGGGCACGATCCAACGTTTATACGGGCCGATACCGCTGGCGTAGCTCTGTATACGACGCAAGCCCGCCGGCGTGACCATACTGGCATAGCTCATGGCTGTGCCCATGCTATCGGCGGGGAAGCCCACATCATCAATCAACTGGATCCGTTTGACTGGGGACATACGTTGCAGCCACTGTAGATTATTGACCTCAAAAGATTGAATAAACACCGGCGCATCAGCCCGATCCAGGCCCCGATTACGCAAATGAGTCAATAAGCGCGGTTCAATCGCTAAGTTCAGACTGCGAAAATGGCTGGGGTGCTTGGTCTCAGGATAAATCCCAATCTCTCTCCCTGTTTCGGTTTGCTTGCGGGCCACCAGATCCAAGATCTCCTGAAAGGTCGGGATAGCATAGCGGCCATTGAAGCTCTGATTACGAAAAGACAGACGCTGGGTGGCCCGCAGGGTTTTGAGTTCGGCCAGGCTAAAGTCTTCGCTAAACCAGCCCTGGTGGTCTTTGCCGTCGATCACCTGGTGTCGCTTGCGCTCAGGGAACTTCTGAGCCACATCGGTCGTACCGCCGATTTCATTTTCATGACGGGCAATCAAATAGCCATCACGGCTCACCACCAAATCGGGTTCAATAAAATCCGCCCCCTGATCAATCGCGCGCTCATAAGCCGCCAGGGTATGCTCAGGCAAAAGCCCTGAAGCGCCCCGATGGGCAATCACGAGAGGGGCTGCCGGGCCCAGCGCCGGGGTCAATTGCAGAAGCAAAGCAGTCAGCAAGGGAGGTAAATACATACAAACAGACCTTTCAAATGGGGCTCAGAATCTTTGTTTATACTATGCCATATTTGAAAAAGAAACGAAAACCGGAGCTAAGATTTGACGCGCAAAAGCGTCTCGCCAGCGCTGAGGCTTTCTGTTACTGAAGTTGAATCGGGACTGGCCGGGCTACAGGTGCCACTGGCACAGCTGCCACATGCGGCTTGCTTGTTTTTGTAGGACTGGCTCATACGCAGCAAACGGCGCACGATATAGCTCCCCGAAGCCCCCAGCACGCCCAGTACAAAGAGATTCTCCCACATTAGCCCCACCCCATCAGGCGTCCGACCTGAAAAACAATCATCGAGGCCACATAGGCTGTGCCCGTGGTAATCAGCAAGACAAATCCAAAATAGCGCCCGCCAAACTCCTGGACCATCGCCCCCACCACCGAAATACAGGAGAGTAAGAGCAGATTAAAAACCATATATGAAAAAGCCGACAGGGGCGTGAAGGTATTGCGCACGGCCTGGGTCAAGGCCGATTCCGTACTGGCTTCTAAGACAAAGGGTGTCGGCAAGATATTACTGACAACGGCTGCTCCCGAAGCAAACACCGCATCTTTTAAGCCGCTAATCTGTTGCCAGAGCTCAGCGCCCAGGGCGGGTGTCTCCTGAATGCTATCAGGCTGCTGAACGCTCATCACGACCCCCAGTGTACCGACGACCATCTCTTTGGCCATAAAGCCTGGCAAAATCGCAGCAACGGGCTCCCAGCGCTCGCCAAAGCCCTGCGGTAAGAAGATCGGCGCCACTGCTCGCGCCGAATATCCTAACACGGTGCGTTCAGGGGGAGCCCCATAAGGTAGGTTTAAGAGCGCCCAGAGCAGAATCATACTGATCGCAATCACAGTGCCAGCCTGTTTGACAAAAGAACGAATTTTAAGTCCAATCGAGGCCCAGAGCGTTTTAAAAGTCGGAAAGCGATACGGGGGCAGCTCCATCACAAAAGCGGGAATTTCCGCTTTAAAACGGGTTTTACGCAAAATAATCGCCCAGATAATTGCCACGGCAACCCCGATCAGGTACATCGACATGATCACCAATGCTTGCTGACGCTGAAAAAAGACCGCTGTAAACAAAGCATAAATCGGCAACTTGGCACCACAGGACATAAACGACATCACCGCCACGGTGATCTTACGATCGGTCTCGCTTTCGAGAGCACGGGTGGCATAAACAGCAGGTACATTGCAGCCAAAGCCCACCAATAAAGGCACAAAGGATTTACCATGTAAGCCAAAGCGATACATAAAGCGATCCATCAAAAAGGCTGCCCGGGCCATATAGCCGCTTTCTTCGAGTAGAGCCAAAAACAGATATAAAAAGAACAGCAAAGGAACAAAGGTCAGCACTAGCCCCACACCACCTATCACTCCTTCTTTGACCAGAGAAATCAGAGGTGCTGGTAGATACAGGGCTTCCAGACTCAGGCCAGCCCAACGTGCCAAAAACCCATTAAAGAAACCATCGATCCAATCAATAAAGGGCGTCGAGATATCAAAAGTAAGCTTAAAGACGACAAACAAAATCGCCAAAAACGCAGGAATTCCCGTCCATTCATTGAGTAGCAGCCGATCCGTGAGATCGGTCCAGTCAGATTTAGGCTGCTCCGGAGGAATCACTAAATCGTGTACCAACTGAGACACATACTGCTGACGATGACGGCTTAAGCTGCGCCCCAGATCAGGAAAAACGGTCGCCAGAATCTCGCGGGAACTGTGGCCAAAGTCAGATAAGTTTTGCGCATGCAATTCTTCTATTTTTTTTAGGGAATAGCTATCCTGCTCTAATAATTTAAGTGCCAACCAGCGGGGCGGGGCACCCTGAGCAAAATCAGCTCCCACAAAGTCAGCCTGAATCTGGAGCAATTCTTTTTCGACAGCTTCCGGGTAGAGCAAAGGAGCCGGTGCAGCCAGATCCTTGCTTTGCAATAAAGCGTCTTTCAGCACATCTACGCCTTGCCCGGTGGGGCCAACAGTACATAAAACAGGCATACCCAAAGTTTCGGCTAATTTGACGGCATCCAGAGAATAGCCGCGTTTTTCAAATTCATCCCACATATTCAAAACCAATAGCATCGGAATGTCCATTTCCATCAGTTGCAAAGTGAGGTAAAGGCTTTTTTCGAGATTACTGGCATCAATCACATTCACAATTAGATCGGGCGGTTCAGCCAGCAAAAAGTCACGGCAAACTTGCTCTTCGAGGGTGAAGGGACTCAGACTATAGGTCCCTGGTAAATCAATCAATTGAAAGTTTGTGTTTTGGTATTGAAATCGAGCTTGTTTTTTTTCGACGGTGACCCCAGGCCAATTGCCCACTTTCAGGCGACTCTGAGCTATCGCATTGATCAGAGCAGTCTTGCCGACATTGGGGTTCCCGGCGAAGGCCACCACCCACTCAGCCTGTGCCGCAGATGTGGTCATGGCTTAAGTACGAACAGCTTGAATCACAAAAGCTGAAGATAAGCGCAGAGCCAAACGGCTATGCTCGCATTTGAGCAACAAGCTCTGCCCCTGGCGTTTGAGAATATGGATCTGCTTACCTGGCAAGAGGCCCATCGATTCCAGACGTTGACAAAACTTATGTTCGCCCTGGACACCAACAATTTCGACCCAGGCACCGGCAGGAAAATTCTCGATAGCTTCGGCCTGATTCAGAGCGGGTGCAAATTCAGATAAATGTGAGTTGATAAACATCTTTTTATAACTAACTTTACGTTGCTTATTACTATTCAAAATAAGCAATCCAGCCCCTCACTGTCAACAAAGTTCCCAACATAAATTTGTGAATCCGCTCACTAATTATCTAATGAACTAATAAAAAATTAATTATTGGGTGACTTAAAAAAAGTAAATTTGTTTACTTGACTGATTTTCCGCTATTTTATTGAGACAGGTTTAATACCCTGCTTATTTTTTGATCTAAATCTTCTGATTTGCTCAAACAAACTAATTTTTAGTCGTCAAAATATTTAAATCAGGAGATACAATAATATTTATTAGGCTATAGGCTAACTATAAAAATATGATCACACGAATAAATTATTATAACTAATCAAACAAAAGAATATTTACTCAACGTAATTAATACTTTTTTATTGACAAAATCTTTTATCGCTGATTAAGATAGGAGAAAGACTTCGATTTAATAGATAAGGAAACACCACCGTGAAACATGATTCTGTTTTTGTAGAGTCTGAAATTGGAACTGTCAGTTTCTGTGATGCCTGCCAACGGGCCAGCATTGGCTATGGCCCCGTGATGATTCCCCTCAAAGAAAAAAACTTTTCTGATTTTCTCCATTTTTTTGAACAAACCCTGAGCGAACAACGCAAAAAGAATGACTTCATGAGCTTCCGCTATTCTGAGCTCTACTTCCGGATTCCCTTTAGCGATGCAGACGACTTGCTGAGCTTGATCCAACAAGCCCAGACTGAAATTTGGCGCCATCGCTTAGAAAATCAATACCAGACCCTGGCCAATTAAAGCGATTTATTCATATAGAAAAGTCCACTCTCCAGGTGGATTTTTGTTTTTTGCAGAAATCAATCGCTGGACATCTCTTAATTTAGCCATCCCTGCAGTGCTGAACTGATATTGCTATAGTAGACAAAACAGAAACTCTCAAAGGATCCTTATTCATGTCTGCACCCCTTGCTTTTGTCAAATCCGTCGCCCTACTCAAAGATTTTGATACTGAAATTTTGGAATGTCTGGCAACCTTATTAGTCCCGCATCAAGTAGAGGACCAAGAGATTGTGATTGAAGAAGGCCAGGCGGGACACTCGCTGTTTTTTATTGCAGACGGTGTTTTTGAAATCAACAAACGAGGCAAACCAGCTCCCATCAACCAACTGAAGCGTGGGGACTATTTCGGGGAACTGGGCGTACTCTTTCACGAACCTCGCTCAGCCAGCGTCCGTGCTATCGGTCCCGGTCAGATTTATGAGCTCTCCGCTGAAATTTTTCGTGAGCTCTTTGAAGCCCACCAGGAGATAATGGATGAGGTTAAAAAAGAAGCTCGCAAGCGCAAATACTTTTTGAATCCCCAGCAAATCCGCACCAATGCCAACACTATATCCCGCATGAAAGCCAAAATTCTGGCCCAAAAATTGGCCTCACTCGATCTCTTTAGAGAAATCGAAATGGATATCTTAATTGACCTGGCCCTGAAACTCAACAAAGAAATGACTCGTAAAAACCAAATCATTTTCTCGCAGAACGATCCTGCTAAAGCCATGTATATTTTGGCCAAAGGCAGTGTTCAGGTGATTGATGAAGAGCAGCAAAGCGCCCTAAAAACCCTCTCAGCAGGAGATATTTTTGGTGAAATGGCCCTGATCCAGGAGTCACGCCGTAATGCAACGCTTCAAACCCTTGATTTTTGCGAGCTCTACCGCCTCGACAAAGCTGACTTTAAGGCTGTAATCGATACCCACCCAGAAATTGCCTCTAAAATCTATCAGGTAGCCAAACAACGCAGCACAGATAGCTGATCTTCAGCGAGACCTGAGCCACAAGTTCTTTAAAAATTTCATTTTAAAACAAAAACAGAAAAAGCCGGGCATTGTGCCCGGCTTTTGTCATTAAACTCTATCTAGCCGTCTTTTAAGAACTGACGTAAGACTGTTTGCAAGATGCCGCCATTGCGATAATAATCGACTTCAACCGGCGTATCAATGCGACAGTGAACATCAAAGTTGAGAGTAGAACCGTCTTCTCTTGTGACGGTCACTTTAAGCATATCCCCTGCCTTAAGCTGATCATCAACCGCAATCGAAAAATGCTCATGGCCACTTAAGCCTAGAGATTCAGCACTTTGTCCTTGCTGGTATTGCAAAGGTAAAACACCCATACCCACCAGATTTGAACGGTGAATACGCTCAAAAGACTCAGCAATCACGGCTTTAACACCCAATAAAAGTGTGCCTTTGGCAGCCCAATCCCGTGAAGAGCCCGTCCCGTATTCTTTGCCCGCTAAAACAATCAAGGGCGTCTGAGCGGCTTTGTATTTTTGGGCCGCATCGTAAATATACATTTGTTCGCCGTCAGGCAGATAGGTGCTGTAAGCCCCTTCGGTGCCAGGAGCCATCTGATTACGCAAACGAACATTGGCAAAGGTACCTCGGGTCATCACGCGGTCATTGCCACGGCGTGAACCATAGGAATTAAAGTCACCCGGCTCAACAGCGTTTTCACTCAAATATTGCGCCGCTGGCGTGCCGACCTTGATCGCACCGGCAGGTGAAATATGGTCAGTCGTAATCGAATCGCCCACTTTGACCAAAACCCGCGCTCCAGAAATGCCCTGAATCGGCTCAGAATCAGGCCCCATATCGAGGAAGAAAGGCGGCTCTTGAATATAGGTAGAGCTTTCATTCCACTCATAAATTGAGCCGGCGCTGACAGGAATATTATTCCACTCTGGATTTGACTCCGCGACATTATTGTACATAGCTTCATACAAAGCCGGACTCATGGCTTCATTCATATGCGCCACAATTTCTTCATGACTGGGCCAGATATCCTTTAAGAAAACATCCTTGCCGTCTTTGTCTTTGCCGAGCGCTTCGCTGCTGATATCCAGATCAACGGTGCCCGCCAAAGCATAGGCCACGACCAGAGGGGGTGAAGCCAGATAATTGGCTTTGACATGCTGGTGCACACGGCCCTCAAAATTGCGGTTGCCTGAGAGCACGCTGGCGGCGATCAAGTCACCTTCGCGCACAGCTTTGTCAACGGCATCAGGTAAGGGGCCTGAATTACCGATACAAGTGGTACAGCCATAGCCCACCAGATCAAAGCCCAGCTCCTTGAGGTAAGGAGTTAAACCGGCCCGATCAAGATACTCAGTCACCACGCGTGAGCCCGGTGCTAACGAGGTTTTAACATAAGGTTTAACCGTTAATCCCAGTTCGACAGCTTTTTTTGCAACCAGACCCGCACCCAGCATCACCGAAGGATTCGAGGTATTGGTACAGCTGGTGATCGCAGCGATCACAACGTCACCATGTTTCATTTCGATTTGCGTCGTGCCATCGTCGTAGCGGGCCGAATTACTCAGTTGCTCAGGTTTGAGCGAGAAGCCTTTGGTCGCTACCGTGCTGCTTAATGACTCTTTAAAAGCGGACTGCATCTGGGTCAACTCGATGCGATCTTGTGGGCGCTTGGGACCGGCCAATGAAGGCACGACTGTCGAGAGATCTAAGCCTAAATTGTCTGTAAAGACCGGGTCAGCGGTAGCGTCAGTGCGGAACAAACCCTGGGCCTGAGAATAGGTCTCAACTTGCTTGACCAGCTCAGCTGAGCGATTGGTACTTTCCAAATAACGCAAAGTCTCTTGATCGACAGGGAAAAAGCCCATGGTCGCGCCATACTCAGGCGCCATATTGGCAATCGTAGCCCGATCTGGCAGAGAAATATTACTTAAGCCAGAACCATAAAACTCAACAAATTTACCGACCACGCCTTTGCTGCGCAGCATTTCGGTAATCGTTAGGGTCATATCGGTGGCGGTAACGCCTTCGGCCAGTTTGCCTGTTAATTTAAAGCCGACCACTTCGGGGATCAGCATATAAATCGGCTGACCCAGCATCACAGCTTCGGCTTCGATGCCGCCCACGCCCCAACCCAGGACACCCAGACCATTAATCATAGTGGTATGAGAGTCGGTGCCAACCAGTGAGTCAGGGTAAAAAACCTGATCATCGCCTTCAGTTGAGCTGAAAACACCCTTGGCTAAAAATTCCAAATTGACCTGGTGCACAATACCGCGCCCAGGCGGCACGACACCAAAATTATCAAAGGCTTGCTGGCCCCAACGCAGAAACTCATAGCGTTCGCCATTGCGTTCCATTTCTTTTTCGATATTTTTACCGAAGGCGGCTTCATTGCCAAAATAATCCACCTGTACTGAGTGATCGATCACCAGATCGACAGGGATAATCGGATTGATTTTGTCAGGGTTGCCATTCATGCGAGACATCGCTGAGCGCATAGCAGCCAAATCAACAACGGCCGGCACACCGGTGAAATCTTGCAAAATCACGCGCGCTGGCTTAAAGGGGATTTCTTCCTGTACCGGATTTTTGGGATCATAATTGGCCAGTTTTTTGACGTCGTCTTCGCTGACAACATAGCCATCACAATTGCGTAGCACAGACTCCAACAGAACCTTGATTGAAAAAGGGAGCTGATGGATATTTGGATGGCCCTGATCAGCTAATTTAGAGAGGCTATAAAGGTAGCCCTGACCTGACCCCGTATCAAATGCTTGACGGGTTCCTAAACGATCATTTGAGTTACTCATGATGCGTCCTTTCCTTGGTAAGATGTATATAATCATGATACACAACTTGCCGCTCAGGCGGCGGAACAGGAATCAGAAATGGCTCGCATTCTGATGGCCGATGATGACCCCAGGATGATTGATTTTGTACGCTTAATTGTAGAGCTCGAAGGTCACCATCTGATCGCTGCCCACAATGGCCAGGCAGCCCTCGATAGTTTTGACGCTCAGAAGCCAGACCTGGTGCTCCTGGATATTATGATGCCGGGCATGTGTGGCATGGAAGTTTGCTCACGTTTGCGCGAACGCGACCCGCTGGTGCCGATTCTGTTTTTGTCGGCCAAGCAGCAAGTCACCGATCGGATCCAGGGCTTGCACCAGGGAGCCGACGATTATATTATCAAGCCCTTCAATCGCCAGGAGCTGCTGGCACGAGTCGAAAGCGCCTGGCGTCGCAGTCAGGCCATTCGCAAGCAAACTGGCCTGACCACGCTTGAACGCCAGGTCAATGGCCTGGTGCTCAATGCTGACAGTCGCCAGACGCTTTATCACAGTGTGCCTTTGCAACTTTCACGCACCGAATTTGATTTGCTCTGGATTTTTTGTGAATATGCCGATCGGGTGCTGCAACGCGAGTTTTTGTTTGAGCAGGTCTGGGGTTATGCCTCAGACAGTCAGAGTCGCACTGTCGATAATTTCACTGGTCGCTTGCGCAAAAAGCTGCAAGCCGTCCAGAAGCTTAAACAGGTCTCTCACCCTACCATCGAGTCTGTCTATGGTGTCGGTTATCGACTGGTAAGCGCCCAGCAAGTTCCCAAATAAGCAGACTTTCAAAAACGACTTATTTTATCACTTTTTTTACAGAGGCTTTATTTTTTTTCTGCCTGGGCTGTGCTAACGTTGGATCCATTATGAACTGCAAAAATTAAAATACTTGCAGCTAAATGGTTTTACACACAAGGAGAAGATCTTATGAAAAGTAGCCTTCGCGTCCTGGCCAGCCTGGCCTTTATGAGTACTGTTATCGCCTGCCAACCCGCACCTCCGGTGGGCACCCCACCGGTGCCTTCAGCCTCGCCAACACCCGTGGTCACACCAACCCCGAGACCGACAGCACTCCCCACGCCAACTCCTGATCTCACCCCTACGCCAGTCCCGGGTCAGGAACGTCAGTTTGCAGCTATTTTGACGGGCAGCCAGGAAGTTCCTGCCGTCGGCGGCGCGGGTTATGGCACCTCACGCATCGTCTTAAATAAAGAAAGCAACACTGTTGAAATCTCCGTTGTGACCTCTGGTCTAAGCGGCCCGATCACCGGTGCTCATATTCATGCCGGCATCGCCGGTCAAAACGGCGACGTGGTCAAACCCCTCGCTATTCGTGGCAATGTTGTCACCGGCACCTGGCGTCTGAATGACACCGTCAGCCCGCTAACAGAAACCACCCTGGCCCAATTACTCAACGGCGAACTCTACGTCAATATCCACACCCAGGCCAATCCCGGGGGTGAAATCCGAGGTCAGGTTACCGCGACTCAGGATGAGCTCTACCCCGTTTATCTGTCTGGCGATCAAGAAATTCCAGCGGTCGGCGGAGGTGCCATGGGTGCAGCCCTGGTGCGTATTGGCCCTGGCCAGAGCGAAGTCAAGATCGAAGGCTATGCCAATCAACTGACCTCAGAAATTATTGGCGCCCATATTCACAAAGGCGTTAAAGGTGCCAATGGTGCTGTAGTCAAGGCGTTAATTGTCGACAATAACAAGTTCTCAGTAACCTGGAAACGCAGCGATGCCACCAACCCACTGACTACAGAACTGCTGGCTGATTTGCGTGCAGGTAATTTGTATCTGAATGTACATACGCCCACCAATCCAGACGGAGAAGTGCGCGGTCAGGTGATGGCCTCTGCTCCATTGACCGTCAAAGCAGACAGTATGTTTGTGACTGAGCTCAGAGGCAGCAGCGAAGTCCCGGCGGTGAACAATGATGCTTATGGAGTCGCTGAACTCAAACTGAATGGCGATCGCGACGAAGTTATGGTGGAAGTCACGACCTCTGGTCTGAGCGGCCCGATTACCGGCGCGCATATTCATAAAGGTCCGGCTAATGCCAATGGCGCAGTGGTCAAGCCTTTGACTATCAACGGCAATCGTTTGAGTGCCACTTGGAAAATGTCAGATAACCCCAACCCGCTGACCTTGACCCTCTTAAACGATCTCTTAACAGGGAATTTGTATCTCAATGCCCATACAGATGCCAATCCTGGCGGCGAAATTCGCGGTCAAATCATGAGTACCCAAAACAAAATCTACTCTGTGCTTTTAGAAGGTAATCAGGAAGTGCCTGCAGTCAATACCGACGCCAAAGGCTCAGCCTGGGTCATGATTTCACCAGATCACAGTCAGGTGACCGTTAAAGGTTACGCCCATGGCTTAAGTGGCGTGATCACCGGCGCGCATATCCACGCTGGCCCACTGGGCTTAAGTGGCCCAGTCTTAAAACCACTGGTAGTCAATGGCAATGTCTACGAGTTGACCTGGACCGCAACGGACGCCGTTGAACCTTTGACTGAAGAAAAAGTCAAAAAATTGATGAATGGCGAGTATTACATCAATGTACATACAGCAGCCAACCCCAATGGTGAGGTCCGCGCCCAAATCGTTGAATAAGCCAAGTCACGCCGATTAACGATCAAATTAAGAGGAGAGCCTGAGGGTTCTCCTCTTTTGATTTTCAGTCAATCACACCGCTTTCAGCCTGGACTGGCTATACTTAAAGAAAGACGCTACGAAAGAGAGACCGACCATGTTAGAAGCCCAAGTGACCGAAATTGAGCACCGTCTGATGCGTTTAGAATCTCAATTGGCCTTTCAAGAAAACACGATTGCACAGCTCAATCAGGTCATTTATAGCCAACAACAAGAAATCGATTTGCTACAGCGTCAGTTCAAGCAAAAAAAAGAAGCCGAACAAAACCCAGTCGATGCGGGCATGATTCAAGATCTCTTGCGCCACGAAAAGCCCCCCCATTATTAACTGGAGCAAGCCCTCTCAAATCAAGCTAGCCCCCATTAAATAGCTATGGTATGCTATAGCTTATGAAATGGACAAAATACTGCGTATCCGCTGCACTGGGCCTCAGCCTAAGTGCCTTACCACTGGTAGCACAAGCTCAGGTCTTTGATCAGATTCAAATCGATCAGATTCAACTGGATAGCTCTGTCACCGAACTGGCACAATTGGATCGCCGCAGCGGGCAACGTCTTGAAGATCTCAAACGGGATCCTGCCAAAGCAGCCCTGCTCTCAGCCCTCTATCCAGGCCTGGGCCATTTCTATATTGGCAACGATAATAACCGTGCCCTCTGGATCACTGGAGCAGGCACTCTGGTCATTGCCGGTAGTATTATCGGCTACGGCCTCTTAGCAGATCGCCCCGAAGAAGCCTCTGGCATGGGTAATACCCTGATCACCTTAGTCCTGGTGGGTTATCACCTCTGGAATGTGCGCGATGCCTATGTACAAACCGTGGACTATAACACCCTGCTCGAATCCCAAAATCGCCTCTCCTGGCTCGAACACCTGGATTTATCGATGCAACAAAACACCCTGTTCTTAACCTGGAAAACCGTACTCTAAACCGCCACACCTAAAACGGCTACACCTGGAGCGATTCATGAATCTAGATTTAATCAATATTGCAGAGTTACTCAGCTTTGACACCCCTGGTCAAAACGGCCCACTCAGCCCTTCACAATTAGAACATCATCAACCCTTGAAGCAAGCATTTGTATCGATCCGAGAGGGTAAAATCAGCGCCTATGGTCAGATGACTGATTTTCAGGCTGAAGCCCAGACCCCACAAAAATCTCTGGTGGGTCAAACTGTCTTGCCTGGTTTTGTAGATCCCCATACCCATCTGGTCTTTGCAGGCTCCCGTGAGCACGAGTTGGTAGAACGTATTCAACGTCGCCGCGAGGTCAGCACAGGCCAACGCATGTCAGGTGGCATCAACTACACCGTCAGTCAAACCCGACAGGCTTCAGAAGCCGAACTGCTTGAGCTGGCTTGTCAGCGTTTGGATCGCATGCTGGCCCACGGGACAACAACGGCCGAAGCCAAAAGTGGCTACGGACTCTCCCTGGAGCAAGAGCTCAAGATTCTACGTGTCATGAAAGCAGCGAATCAACAACATGCCATCGATCTGGTGTCTACCTTTCTGGGCGCACACGCTGTCCCTCAGGGCACCGAAATGGCAGACTATGTTGAAGAGGTTCTGGCCATGATCCCAGTGGTGGCCGAACAAGGTCTGGCCGAATTTTGTGATGTTTTTTGTGAAGCGGGATTTTTCTCAGTCGAAGACAGCCGCCGGATCTTAAGCAAAGCAGCAGAGTATGGCCTGCGACTCAAGCTGCATGCTGACGAATTAGCCGCTTCTGGCGGCTCTGCCCTGGCAGCCGAGCTGGGTGCTGTTTCAGCTGATCACTTGCAATTTGCCGATCACGCCAGCCTCAGTGCCATGAAAGCGGCGGGCACGATTCCGGTCTTATTACCTGGGACTGCCTTCTATCTGGGGATCCCTTATGCCCAGACCGACCTGATGCGCGAGCTGGATATGCCCATGGCCGTGTCCACAGACCTCAATCCGGGGGGGTGCTACTGCGAGTCTCAGCTCTTTATGGTCGTGCTGGCCTGTACCCAAATGCAAATGCTGCCGATTGAAGCTCTGGCCGGGATTACACGCAATGCGGCTTATGCCATTGACCGGGGTGATCGTGCCGGTCAAATCGCCGTCGGGCGTGCTGCAGATCTGGTCGTAATGCAAACCCCCAGCGCCAATTATATTCCCTATCACTTTGGGGTCAATCTGGTCAAACAAGTGTATAAAAACGGGCTGGCACAGCTCTAAATAAAAGCGTGCCAATGCGCTGAAAGGAACACAGTGGCACTCATGCTCTTTAACGCCATCAACCTGTTGCTGTTTCTGGCTTTGTGCCTGATTGTCGGCTTTTGTTATTTGCTCGCTGGGCCGTCGTTACTGGCCCAGGTAACAGGAGGCGAGCACTGGTTTTTGCCTATCAACACAGCCAGCGGCCCGATCCCCGGATCAGAAATTTTGTTTCTTTTATTAGTGGGGTTATTGCTAGCTTTCAGTCTTCAGATATTTAGTCAGGTCTTTCGCAGACAGTGGGATCTCAGCCTGCTACGCCGGGGCCTATCGCTCTGTCTAGGACTGATGCTCTGGGCGGTGATCGGTTATCAGGGATGGCTGCGACAGTCAGCCGCTGAGCAACAAATTAGCTGGTTGCAAGAACAGATAGAAGCCTTGCCCGCTCAGGCTAGCCCAGTACAGCTAGAGCAAGCTTTGGCTCCTTTTTTTAGTGCCCAGCCTCGTCTCAGTGCTTCGAGTTTATTACCCCTTGCCAATCAGAACAACGGACAATTACGCCTAAATCAGGGTTTGGCTGGCAGTTCTTTTTACGAAGTTCATACGCAGTTTAAAGCCCAAAAGCTCCAAAGCTGGCAAATACAGCATACACAGACCCTGAATCAGCAACGCCAATGTAATGTGATAGCCCCGGTGTCATCGGCAAAAACCACAGTCCAGACCTGCAAATAAATTTGCTTTCGATAACCCGGAAATCAGCGGCACGGCCAAGCCCGAACAAATCTCACTCGCCAGAGCAAAAGCCTTTTCACCGATCACTGACGCCAAGTCTGGGATATCGGCAGGAGAATTGCGTTTTTTTTGCTCACATGCAGACTAAAAGTTACCACTAAAGCTAATCACTGGCACTGAATAAATGTTATTTTGATTTGTGTCAACGCCATAACTAACATTGGTATTCTCTAAGCCGAGGCGTTTTCTCAAATCAGAATTATTCGTATTTGCATGCATTATTGGAGATACGACACCAATCACTCTTCCAATAGCATAAATCGGTATTGCCCATAGGGAGGCAAGCCCACTGAACCCACCTCCAGTTGATAGACCCATTCCTATCACAACCAGCGCAGCAATATCCACAATAGAAATCAAGACTCCACCAATGGTGTCTCCTTGTTGAAACGAGCCTATTCCGAAAGGAAGGATATTGGTCAATACTGCTTGTAGGGGCTCTATTTTTTCAGCTTCATATCGTTTTAGAGCTGCTTGAGAGTCAATCTTTTGGTTCACAAAATCATTTTGAATGGTGATAACTTCAGATGCTGGATTCATCGTGCTAGCCCAGCCGGGTAAAGTGTACATAAGTACAAGGCTCAAACTGAGAATACATTTTTTCATAGCTGACTAAAACATCCGTTCCACAATATATATTTGGTTTTAATAATTTTTTCGCTGTTGGAAGTGAAATTAGAAGCTTAAATTTCAATCCATGAGTGAATTGTATCGAATAAGTTACTGGATAAGTTGCATTTTGAATTTTCAGAAAGCAACACCGAAAAGCAATTCCTTTTTATTCTATTGCCGCTGTTATGCTGGGCCAGGTCATCCACATTTAAAACAAAAGCTTCGACCAAAATAATTGATCAAAGCTTTTGTTGGCAATAATGATTTTTAGAAGGTTTCTACAAAAGCCTTTTCGCCGATGGCTGAAGCCAGATCTGGAATATCGACAAAGGGATTACGATTGTTTTGCTCACGGGCAATCTTCTCATGACGACTGCGCTCTTGGGCATCAACCGGATCAGCCTTGGCCCACTGGATATAAGTTTTGACCTGTTGATCCCAGTAGACATCTTCTTTAAAGGCGCCTGTGCGAATATTCTCGTTGTGGTAGCGCAAGTAGAAGTAGAGCATGGCCCGAGCCGTATTGCCCTTTTGAACATCTGAGGGCTCAAAAATCGCCTGCAAGTCACGTCGCATGACGTCGTGTGGCTGCTGGTTCCAGGGCATATTGTACCATTGCTTGATATCCTGGGGATTGTGCTTACCAGTTTTGTCAATTACGCCCAGTTTAGAGCCATTGGCGGTTTGGTAGACAACGACACCTGTCGCCATGCCCAGGGGGTGGTTATTACGCATGCTATTGGGCTTGCTCAAGGTGGGGAAGAGGTGATGCATATCGGCTTTCATGGGAAGACGCTTGTCAAAGAAAGACTGGGGCCAGGTATGCTCGCAATTGATAAAGTCGCCGCTCTGGCCATCGCGATTGGCATCGCCTTGCTCTTTGTAAGCATTGCCATTGTCACTGCGGCCGGGAATAAAAAGCTCTGAATAAGCGGCCACCAAGCCTGGTGTCGTGCTGCTCTGAACCTGATCGGCATTACCATACATAAATGAGCGAGCGCCATTATACGAAGGTGTGCGACTGCCGTTGCTAATAATCTTATGCATACTGGCAAACAAAGCATCACCCTGCTGACCCTGAGCCGCCTGATAATAGCTTTTCTGATCGGCTGGCAAGGGCGCAAACCAATCGCCTGTTGAAAAGCGTTGAAAATTTGCGGATTGGGCTTGTTGAGCAGACTGAAGGGGAGTGAAAGGACGCGGGGCAGAGCAAGAAACCAAAGTAAGGGCAAAAATAGAACTGGCAAATAAATGACGCAAAGCGAACTCCAATATTTGATTGTTAAATCTATATTAAGAGGTGAGCCCAGGTGATGTCAAGTAAAGAAAAACCGAAAGCCGTAATTAGAAATAGATTTAAATTACTGAAAATCAAAGAAAGTAACGAAAATAAAGCCCAGAAAGCGTATTTTAAACCGAGCTTAATGAGATGATTTTTCTCAGTTGAACTTTATTATCGAGCTGAGTTGTCAGCTCAGGCCGGATCGAGAACCAACTCCAATAGCTCCAGTTGATTGAGACTGCTATTGTTGATCACACTCGCTGAGAACGTCGTTTCCCGGGTTTTGAAACCGGCTTTGCTTGCTGTCAGGCGTAAAAAGACAGCGGTCGGTGCCTCAACTATCTCAAAGCGTCCGTTGGCATCGGATTTCAGCGAACTCAAATAGCCCAATTGGCCATCACGCTGTTTTAATGCAGCCCGAACCTCGACATCAGCTAAGGGTTGACCCTTTTGATCGATAATACGGCCGAGCTGCCTAAAACTACGTTGGCAATCCAGACTTTTATTGACCCGAATCAAATCACTTGAATCCAGCCTGATCTCTGGTGTCTCAATCACCCGAAAAAAGGGCGCTTTAGCAGTCAGCCCTGTCGTCAAACGATAGGTCTCGCTCAGGGAGCAACGGCCTTCTTGTTTTTTGCCTATCAGCAAAAGGGTATAAGAGTCCCCCGTCATCAATTCCGCCGGGTTGAGATTGACTTGCGCCGTCTCCAGCTGAAAAAAACGCTGACGATCACTGGGAGTGACTCCATCTAAACGTTCAAGAGGGCCTTTGTAAAGACTGATCTCAACGGGGTAATAAGGAGATAGCGGCAAGTCTATGGCATTTAATGCCAGCGTACTCACGGCCTGGGGAAGCGGAGTCGGAGTCGGAGCCGGGGTTGGCGTCGCTTCAGTGCTCACAGGTGAGGTATTGATATCCACCGTCGGCTGCGGATCAGGCTGGGTACCTGCAGGGGCGCCATTGCAAGCCAGCAGACTCAGGCCCAGTAAGACCATTCCCAGGCGGATCACGGGGTTAACAAATGCAGGGTGACGGTTTTTCAAAAGCAGAGTCCTTCGCTAAAGCAATTATGAGTCAATATTGCTAAAGACGGTTCAGCATGAAATAAAGTTCCTGCTTCGGACCGCCACAAAGCCCTATTTTAACTGAAGTTTTATAGTCTTTTTACTGGCTTTTGAGCCCTCCTGGGCTAATCTATACTGAGATTCTATTTCTATTTATGAAACTGGAGAAAATGTCATGTCAGAACCCAATAAGCACCTCAGCGCCGTCTTTGACAACCGCAAAACCGTACTGGAAGTCTTGCATCAATTGCAACAAGCAGGCATCGAGCAAGTCTCCGTGCGCTCCCGCGAGCCCCTGGAGCAGACTGCTGACGAGCTGAGAAATGATAACGGCAGCACTGAGAGCGCCCAGGCTTTGCGTGACAATACGCCCACCGAAGCCAACGAAGGCTTAGATCCGATTTCACTGTCGCTACCGCCAGTCAGTGAAGCCGAACACATAGAAGACGCAACCAGCCTGAGCGGACTCTACCGGGATCCGCTCACAGGCATGAGTTCAGAGACTGAGATCGATCGCGAAAGGCTGTCTTCTTTCCACCATATTTTAGAGCACAAGGGTCTAGACCATGCTCAGGCCGAAGCATATGAGAAGTCCTATGAAGCACACCACTATTTGCTATTGGTCGACGAGATCACCCACCCGGAGCGTCTCAAGCGCGCCAAAGAAATTATCCAGCAGAGCCAACCAAGTTTAAGCCATAGCTTTTGAGATTTTAAGCTTTTAGACTAGCGCTTAGTAGTAGAGCATCAACGGAATCTTGTTGAGATGGCGCAAGTCTGTATAAGTCAGGCTTTCCAGGGCCGCTGTGGGTGATAAATGATTAACCTGGGAAGAGATCATCGAAAAGATATCCTCAAAACCAGGTTGTGAATAATTTTTCACTTTGGCATCCTGACTGACCTTAGCGGCGGTTTTCAAGTCGGCCAGGGCCTGGTTATAGTCGCCCAATTTATCGAGCATTTTGTGTTTAAGGGCCTGGTTGCCTGTATAAATCCGGCCATCGGCCAGCTTGCGCACGTCAGGTAGAGGCATACTGCGACCTTCAGCCACAGCTTTTAAGAAATCCTGATAGGTGTCGTCAATCAGCGCTTGCAAGAGATTACGCTCGGCAGCAGTAGTGTCCCGAAAGGGAGAGCCAATGTCTTTGAACTCGCCACTCTTGATCACAGTGGTTTCAAGGCCGACTTTTTCAAATAAGCCTTTGACTTTGGTAAACTGGGCGATCACACCAATGCTGCCGGTTAAAGTCGCCGGGTTGGCATAGATTTTCTCAGCAGCACAGGCGATATAGTACCCTCCGGAGGCGGCCACGTCTCCCATGGCAGCATAGACCTTAATGCCTTTTTTGCGAACACGCTGAATCTCATGGTAAACCGATTGACTGGCTGCAGCACTGCCACCGGGGCTATTGATTTTAAACAAAATGCCTTTGACACCATCTTTTTCGGCATCTCGGATCGCTTTCACAATACGATCGGCAGAACCATTATTGGGGCCAGAAAAGCCTCCGCCGCCACTGGCATCATGTACGATCGTACCTTCGACTACAATCACAGCCATCTCAGATTTCTCTTGAAACATGGCTCCAAAACTAGAGCTTTCGGTTTCTTGGGTCGGCTGTGCTTTGGGACGAATGCCATAAACTAAATTGCCTACACCGGCGATCACACAGAAAATCAATAAACCCAGGGCCAGGCTCTGACTTTTTTTGTTGCGCTGCTCTAGAGAATCCGGCGCCAGGGGCGTTTGTTCCTGCATACTTATACCTTAGAGATCTGGAGTAGAGCATCCAGAAAATTCAAATTTTCGTTGCGTTTTTTGACCACCAGCATCGGGACGCCCAGGTTTGCCTGGATCAGTTTTTCGGTCAGACTGCCCAGAAAAATCGCCGATAAATTGGTGCGTCCTTTGGAGCCCATTACCAATAACTGACAATTGAGCCGACGTAATTTCTCGCTAATCAGGGCCACTTTATTGTAATCTTTTTGGTCGACAAAGTGAGGTTGGACTTCATTGAGATCCATATTTTCAAGCTTGGCGATAAATTTTTGATAATCTTCTTCGGCGTAGCTTTCCATTTTGGCGCTGCATTCTTCGTAGGTTTCGCCCAGACGGTAATAGCCTGAGGGCACTGAATACAGATTCAAGAAGTGAATAATATCGCCATCAACGGCATTGGATAAACCCAATGCCATCTGAGCCGCCAGAGCCGAATGCTCTGAAAAATCAACAGGCACCAGAATATTTTGAATATCAAGGTCGTAGGTCTCAGGCACAAATAAAACTGAGCACAAAGCCCGGCGTGCCAATTTAGCGGACAGGATTTCCCGTGAACCCACCTGGTTGCGCTTGCCCACGATCAAGAGGTCAGACATTTTCAGCTTAGACTGCTGCACCAGTACTTCCAGCACTTCGCCCTGCATGGCCTCAAAGTCCATCGCAATCTCACGCTCGCTCACAAAATGTTTACTGACCCGATCACGCATGCTGGCCTCAAGCGTTTCATCTTTGGGTAAATTAGCGAGTTCTGGGTGATCTTTCAAAAAGCTTTCAGGCAGCTCGATATCTTCAGCCACATGCAAAAAATAGATCTTGCTCACCGGCAGGGATCTGCAGACAAAGCTGGCATACTCCAAAATATTTGCATCTAATTCCGTTAGTTCCAGCGCAACGGTTAAGCGAATTTCCTGCATCTCTAATCCTGCCTTTGTATCGATCGTGTCCTTCATTTTAGCAGAAGCCTAATCTTGAAGACAGAGCACAAGTCTGTGTCAGAGCAGATGATATACTAAAAGCGATCATGAGCCTGCTGCTCTGGAGGTAAGAATGTCTGGACCTTTGCGTTCTTTTTTAATTGGTCTGGGTCTTAGCTTATTTGTATTTTTGACCCTGGGCAGCTGGTACTGGTTGCAGTTTAGGCAGCCACCGACCGAAGATCTGGCGCGTTTGCGGGCCCAATTGCCGCAATGGGTTGAGCTGCTTGAAAAGCAAGACGATCAGGCCCTGGAAGCCAGCCTGGATCAAGTGCCGATGCAAATCGTGGTGGCTGACGCCGGACAGCAGGCCCTGACCAGTAATCTGGCGGATGGGCATCGTTTGCGCCAGCAACGGGGCCAGGATGCACTTAAGAATGGCGTGCTGACGCGCTTTATTGAAAAGAACGCCTATCGTTTTTATTATCAGCCGCCGCTGAACTGGCTAGACCTCAATTTACTATTCCCACTGATTTTTGGACTTTTGTTGGGATTGGCTGCTGCCCTCTGGGATCTCTATCAAAACCTGCGCTTAGAAGACCAGACCGACACCTTAATTTTGCTCTCACGAGGAGAAGATTCCAAGCAAAAAACCCAGGCCAAAATCGAAGCCAAGAGCGAAGCCCGCCTGGATGCCCTGCGTGATCAAAACAATCAACTCAAAGCCCAGTTACTGGAGCTCAAAACTCGCCCTGAGCCGACAGTACAAAAATCGGTGTCGCTGCCAACAGCTAATCCAGCCGCCGCTTCTGCAGTGCTGGCTGAAACAGACCCGGCACTGGTCAGGCGCTTAGAGCAAGAGCTCAAGCAAGTCAAGCAAGAGCTGAATGATAGCAAACTGAAATTACAAAGCGCTCAGAAAACCGCTAGCCTGCAAAATCAAGAAAACCAGCAATTAAAAAAGCAGGTCGATGACCAGGACGATGAGCTCAATCGCCTGCACCAGCATCACCAGGAGCTCAATCAGGAGCTAGAGAAAGTTCGCGAACGCATGCAGGAAGTCGAACAACAAGCAGCGCAATTGCCTGAAGCCTGGCAAGAGATCGAAAGCCTACGCAAAGAGCAAGAGCGTCTCTTAGAGAAAGAAGGTCGCTGGCAAGACGAAAAACGTCGCTTGATGGGACTTTTTCATGAAAAAGTCGAGCTGCTGCAAAAAAATCAAGAGCGTCTCAAAAATGCCCGCCAGAAAATTAACGAGCTCTCAATGGCTTACAAAAAACAGCTCGAAAAAATTCTCCATCTGCCCGAAGACCTACAGCATGCCCAGGAGTTACTCGAAAGCCTGATCGACCAAAAAGACCTGATCGAGCATGACAATCTGCGCCTGCATTTGGAGCAGGCCGATAAGCAATCTGAGATCAAGCGCTTGCAAATCGAACTGCAAGTGCGTGCCGATCGCTTAGAGCATGCCCGACGCCTGATCGAAGAACTCTCTGGCAGCTTGCGCAGCAACCAACGGGAGCTCTCGCTACTGAGCGAAACCTTAGAAGACAAATTGCTCGATCTTGATCGCATCCAGGATCTGCACGATGGAGACAGTCAGGTGCTCGAAGAAGTCTTGCAAGAGCGAGATCAACTGCGCTTAGAGCTCAGTGAGCAAGAAGAAGTCATTGCCCAATTGCAAAGCGACAAGAGCCAGTTGCAAGCCCAAAAAGAGGCCGCTGAAGGCCAATTGCAAGATGTCGACATGCAATCTTATCAGCTCGAAGTTGAGCAATTACGCCAGTCTCTCAAATTGATGGGCTTGCAACAGCAGCGCCGTACCCAGACCGTTGAGAATCTCAAAACCAAGCTCGAAGAGAGCGAAGTACTCTATGGCAAGCTCAAGCGCCATGCCGAAAAACAAGAGCGCGAAATTCACAATTTACAGGAAGATATCGACCGCCACCGCTCTGAAATTGAAATTTTAGAGACCAAACTCTACGGCGGCTAAACGTATTAGTAGGGCGGCAAGAGACGGCGAAAGCCGTGTAAGAGTACCAGTACCAAAAAGATCAGATTGCGTAGAATCAAAACCGGGATATTCAAGAAAACCTGCGACTCTTTTTGCCCCTGCTGATGCACCCGCGCCAAACGATAGGCCACCTTGCGCATCCAGGAGACCGAGCGCGGCCATTCCATCAGACCCTCAACCCAGGCTTCAGGTAGCTCATGATAACCGACCCGCGCCCCCATAATCGCCCCCATAATCGCAGCTGTGGTATCCGTGTCCCCGCCGCAGCGAATCGTGGTTAAAACCGCTACCCGGAAATTATCCTGATAGGTCAGCCAGATATGAATCACGACCGGTACCGTATGCATAATAAAGCCGCTGACTCCATCCTCACAATTGAGACGCTTCACAAATTCTTCAATCGTTTCTTTGCGCTGCACCGAAACCACAGTTTTGCGCATCAGCACAATGAAGTCACTCTCATCATTCTGGCAGACTTTTTTGAGCGAAATATAAAAGGCCTCTGGATCAACAGCCTCTTTTTGCGAAGACATCCAGGCAGCTAGAGCAACAGCCATAGCACCATATTCGGCACGGGGATCCGTATGGGTAATACGGGTCGAGGCCCGCACATATTCCCGCAATAATTGAAAGTCGAGGCCATAGACCACGCCCAAGATCGCTGCCCGCATGGCCGGGCCATTGCCCGCCGAAAAAACACCGCTTTTTTGGGGCGGGATCCCCAACCACAGACGCAGGCACGCTTTTAAGGTCGCCAACCCCGTGCCTACGGGCAAACCCAACAGCCAGAAACGCAGTTTCCAGGCCATTAAGTGGGTGAAATGCTGCGGATCGTCGGGGGCGCTAATCAGAGCCTGGGCCACCATGCAAGTGTGCTCTGTATCGTCAGAGACCATGCCCCGCTCTAAAAAGAAATGGTAATGCTCCAGATCAGGATAGATCAGCCATTGACGTTCGCGAGAAAGGCCTTCACAGACCAAACCGAGAGCATCTCCAATCGCCGTGCCAACCAAACAACCCGCCAGGGCATCCTCCAGGTCAAAGCTCATACGGAAGAGGTATCAGGCATGCGGATTTGCTCCCCTTGCTGACTCAAGGCCTGATAGCCTCTGGGACTGGTATCTTCAGACCATTTTAAAATTTCTGAAATCCGCCAAACCGGAAAGGGATGACTGGATTGCGCCGCCAGCAACAGGGTCCAGAACTTATCTAAAAAATCATCCTGATAATTGCGATCAAACTCGCGGGCCTGCTCAATAAAAGCGTCCAGATTGAGTTCACCCTTTAAATTGCCACCGGCCAATTTGGTCAGGGCCGTCATCACCACACGCGCATCTTGCACCACCAGCAAAGCCGTGCGATCACAACTCAGCTCCGATTTGTGCATCCAGGTGATCAGCGCAATTTGAATCGGCAAGCCAATGGTTCTTAAAATCGCGCCCACTGGCGTTTTGCCCAGAGCCGTCTCCATCAATGTCAGCAAAGCAGTCGCCGCCGTGCGATAGAGCAAATGCTGACAATGAATATGGCCCATTTCATGGGCAATGACAGCCAATAGTTCTTCTTCTGACAATTGCTCAACCAGGCCAGCATACAAGACGATAAAAGGGTTTTCAACGCCAGTCGTAAAGGCATTGACTGACATGCCGCCAAATTGGTCGGTTAAAGAAACATAGAGTTCGGGTTTGGCTAAATTCAGGGTTTGGCAAACGACTTCCAACTTCTGATCCAAATGGGCATACTGATCTTTGCTGACCCGCACAGCACTGGCTTTGCTCAAAACCCGATGCATGCGTTCAATCGTCAAGCCCACCAATTTACGGATAATCAGGTCCACGCCGGGGATCGCGCGCAAAGCTTTCAAAGCCTGGCGATCCAGGGGGTGGATATAGGCATCAGCGTCTACTTGTGACCATTTTTGATGGCTGCGCTGATTCAGGGGCAAACGACAGCGGCGACAAGCTGGGGCTTTTTTAGCCGGCTTATTCTCAGCCGCTTTATTAGCGATAGTCTCCGTGGCTTCAAAAACCGTATTTAATTTATGGCAATAGCCACAACGCAGTCGCCGCCGCTCTGATTTTTCATCTGACGGGGTTTGATTCTCTTCACTCATGCACTCTCTCCTTTGTGTTCACGATAGCAGGCGTATAAACTTTCAAACAGCGGGCTGACTTTATTCTGATAAATCCCAGCAGGCCGATTGGCTTCGCGAGAGCTTGTCAGAGACAAAAAGCGGCGAGCGCGGGTGATTGCCACATAGACCAGCCTGACGTTCTCTTGTTCTTCGGCTTCTTCGAGGGTATCGAGCAGGGTCTGATAAGGTAAGCCCTCTTGTAAACAGGTCAAGAGCAGACGCAGTTCACGATCGGCACTGCGAAAAGGCTGACCAAACTGAAACAGCGGCAATAAAACCCCGTCCCACTCCAGGCCTTTGGCTTTGTGAGCCGTCAACACATGCACCACCCCCGGCTCCGTCAAACTTTCCTCGGATTCCGCCGGAATCAAAGCCTGGCGGATCTTGCGGCTGGCAGCCTGATCGAGCCATTGACGAAAGCGCTCCAGATCTTGAATCGGCTGCTGATGGGTTTGCAGCCAGAGACTATGTAAGAGACGCAATTGGGTGCGCTGCTCTAGTGCAAAAGCCAGCTTCTCGGTAATCCATTCCAGCAGATCACCGATCGGGTAATAGAGATGCTCAACCAAAAACAAGAGGCTTTGGGCATGTTTAACCAGCAACGCATAGGCTTCCCCCGAGACCGTGGGGTGATAGATCAAACCCTGTGCCAGGGAACGCAATTGACTTGCCACCGGCAATTGGGGATCGAGCAGGGTCTTGATCAATTGGCGACTATGACCTAACTCAAGTAAAACTTGCTGCAGCAGATGAAATTGATCAGCCTGCAAGAGATAATCCAGCACCCGTTTAAGCAGACGCACCCCATTCGATTGGAAGAAATGCTCTGAGCGATCATGGTGTAGCACAGCAGGCAAATGGGCCGCTTGTAAATGCTCATAGAGCCACTGACAGCTTAAATTGGTACGACAGAGGATGGCCACCGAGAGATCTTGTTGCAAAAGGTTTTGGGCCGCTTGTAACACCGCTTCAAGCTCAGAGGCCGTATCCGGATAGAGTCGCGCCCAGATCCAGCCATCGTCGGGGTTTTTCACGCCTGGCGCCAGATAGACATCCGAAGGAAAGGCCGCAGCATGGCGTGCATGGTAACGGTTAGCCAGATCCATGATTTGCGGGCTAGAGCGATTGCTCTGCTGCATGGCAAAAGTCCCTTGCTCCTGGCCAAAACGGGTTAATTCCTGAAAGTCGGCCCCACTAAAGCTATAAATACTTTGATTGGGATCCCCTACCCGTAGCCAGTGGCCTTGCTCACCAGCCAGTAATTGCAAAAGCTGCGTTTGCATACGATTGGAATCCTGGGCTTCGTCTTCTAAGATATGGCTATAGCGCTGACGCAGACGCTCCAGGATCTCTGGACGCTGGCAGAGCAAGTCATAGGTCGCTGAGATCATCATATCGTAGTCGAGCAGGTTCTCCTGGGCCAGACGGGCTTCATAGAGCTCCAGCCAACGTGGCAAACCCATTAGCAATTCCGCATGCTCTGAGAGAACCCCTGTCCAGTCTTCAAGCTCAGCCGCTGATGTCGGCTGACGCAGAAAGGCCCGTTGGCGATAGCGAGGAATCAAAACATCGGCCAATAAGCGGGCATAGTCCAGATCACTACTCCAGAGTTTAGCTCCTTGCAAGATCTCGTCGAGTAAACGGTAACGTCGCTCTTCGCTGGCCAGTTGGCGATCACTAAAGCGCGCATCTAGCTGACGCAAGAGCCGATTGCAAAAACCATGAATGGTAGAAAACACGGGCGGTTCAATAAAGGGTGCTAATAAGCTCAAGGTACGCTGTTCGAACTCTCGGGCAGCTGACTCAGTAAAGGTCAGGACTAAGATACGTTGACTGGCCACTTGTTCGGTCTCTATCCAGTGAGCAATCAAGCGCGAGATCAGGGTGGTTTTACCGGATCCAGGGGCAGCTAGCACGGCTCGCTGACCTGCAGTGTACTGGTCCAAGACGGCCTGCTGATCGGCCATTAATCGGAAAGATTGTACTGGCATCAAGGGCTAAGAAGGAATTCCCGAAGAGCTATCTTCTCCCAGGCTTTGGCGCTCATCATCACTCATTTCCAGATCCGTCATCGATTTGCCCATACGCCCACGATGCGCTGCGACATCATCGTCATCAGGTGGCTTGACTTGGCCGCCTTTTTGCTTCATTAGGTAGGCGATGATTTTGGCGATCGCGATATAGAAATCGGGGTGGACATACTCGCCCAGTTCACAAGCCCCATAGAGCCCACGGGCCAAAGGCGGATCTTCAAAAATCGGGATATCATGTTCTTTAGCGATTTCCTTGATGTAAATCGCTAACTCATCTCGGCCTTTGGCAACCACTTTGGGAGCTTCCATGCCATCTTCATAACGAATGCCGACGGCATAGTGAGTTGGGTTCGAAACAACGGCCGACGCATCGGGTACTTCCTGGCGCACCTGCCCCATACTCATCTGACGCATTTTTTGCTTTTGCTTGCCTTTGATTAAAGGGTCACCCTCGGTTTGTTTGTACTCGTCTTTGACTTCCTGCTTGGACATGCGCATCGATTTTTCGAATTCCCAGCGCTGGTAAAAATAATCAATAAAGGCGACCAGCAACATGGCTGCAGCAGTTTTTTTGGCGATCGTGATAATCAGGCCGCCGGCAATTACAAGCGCATTGGCGATCGGATTGGTCAAACTGAAAATAATATTGGGAAGTTGATCCTGGATCGAGGTATAGACCACCCAGCCCACAATACTGGTTTTAATCGATGATTTGATCAGCTCAACAACCGATTTTAATGAAAAAACACGTTTCAAGCCTTTGATCGGGTGAATTCGCTCTAACTGCGGTTTCAAGGGTTTGCCGGAGATCAAAATACCGATCTGAAGCACTTCAACCAGCAGGGCCGTAATAAAGACCACCCCAAAAATCGGCAGGACCATCGCACCCAGGGTTTTGACGGAGTAAATGCCCAGACCATAAAGATCTACAATCGTAAAATCCTTAATAAACCAGGGCATATCGTAAAAGTTAAACTGAATAAACTTAAAGATCGTTTTGTAGATATGCGGCCCAAACCAGTTCAGGGCATAGGCAGACATCAGAATCAAAATCGCAGTATTGACTTCTTTGGACTTGAGAATCTGGCCCTTTTGTCGTGCTTCGGCGCGTCGCTTGGGGGTCGCGTCTTCAGTTTTCGAGTCTTTGTCTTCGCTCAAGGAATCACTACCACCTTTCCGATGCCCGCAAAAAACAGGGATTTTACTCCATGATAATATAGATGCGTCTATTTTTGCAGTCTTCTACTGCGCTTTCTTTGATTAAGATAGATCATTTGCTTGGGGTAGATCTGTTGCTAATGGTACATTGAAGGGCATTAAACTGAGTGAAAGAGGTGAATTTTATGGCTAAAGAAAATTCTTTCGATATTGTTTCTGAGTTCGACTTCCAGGAATTGCGCAACGCGATTGACCAGGTTCGCAAAGAAATCATCACCCGTTACGATTTTAAAAACGTCAAAGCAGAAATCGATCTGCAAGACGATCAGATTGTCGTCAAGACCGAAGATGAGATGAAATTAGAAGCGATTCGGCAAATGTTGATCGCGCGTGTTATCGCTCGCAAGCTCGATCCCAAGATCATGAAATTTGAAGATCCTGAGACTTCTCTCGGCGGCAATATGAAACAATCGATCACCCTGATCAAATCGATGGACACTGAAACCGCCAAAAAAATCAGTAAAATGATTCGCGAACAGTTCAAAAAAGGTCCCAAACCGAACATTCAGGGTGATTCAGTGCGTGTCACTTCCAAAAGCCGTGACGAATTGCAACAAGTGATGAGTTTCTTAAAAGAACAAGAAGACTTCGAAGTGCCAATCCACTTCGATAATTTCCGTTAGACTCTGGCTTTAGCCCAGGCTGATAACGCTTCAATAGACTGGCTCAGGGTGTCCGGCTGCTTGCAAAAAGCCAGCCGGACCCAGGCCGCACGGTCATTTTTCTCCAAAAAAGCCGAACTGGGCACCGTTGCGACGCCAGCTTCACGGGTCAGTCGGTGGGCAAAGTACAAAATGTTTTCATGAGGTCTTAAGTAGGCCGAAACATCTAATAAAACATAATAAGCCCCCTGAGGCCTCGAAAAAGTAAAGCCGGCCCTGGCCAACCCCCCACAGAGAAGCTCTCGTCGTTGCTGGTAGCGGCTTAATAGTTCAGCGTAATAGCTGTCTGGCAAGCGCAAGGCCACAGCTGCAGCATGCTGCATCGGGTGCGGGGCTGAGATAGTCAAAAAGTCGTGTACCTTGCGAATAGCGGCGGTAATCTCTGGTGGCGCAATCGCCCAGGCCACCCGCCAACCGGTCGCGGCATAGCTTTTGGAAATCGAGCTGATCGTGATCGTGCGCGCCTGCAAGCCAGGAATGGTAGCTGGGGCAATATGCTGGCCCTGATAAACCAGATGCTCATAGGTTTCGTCTGTATAGACAAGTAAATCGTGGCGCTCACACAACGCGGCCATTTGCTCTAGTTCAGCCCGACTAAAGACTTTGCCCGTCGGGTTGTGAGGGGTATTGATGATCAGACCTTTGGTGCGCCGACCACAGGCTTGCTCCAGGGCCGGCCAATCGATTTGATACTGCATCTCTGCGTCCAGACGCATTGGCACAAAAACAGCCTGAGCCCCCGCCATCATCAGCTCTGCCCGATAATTCTCATAATAAGGCGAAAGCACCAGCACCTGATCGCCGGGGTCAAGGGTCGCTAAAAAAGCCGCCATCATCGCTTCGGTGCCCCCACAGCAAATCGTCGTCCAGCTCTCTGGATCAAATGTAAGCCCATAATAGCCCTGCATTTTCTCAGCGAGGGCCTTCCCCAGTTCAGGAATGCCATAAGTACGGGCGTACTGGTTATAACCGGCCTGAATTGCCTCTATACAGGCTGTTTTTAAGACCTCTGGGGTATCGTCTTCGGGCAAGCCCTGAGCCAGATTCAAAGCCCCATGCTCCTGGCAGACGAGTGACATATTGCGAATAATCGATTCACGAAAATGCTGAGTACGCTGGGCGATCCGGGGAGTTTTTTGCATAATGGCCTCTCTATTTGGGGATGACATTTTAAAGGTATTTGAAAATTTAGTGACTGCTATTAAAGCAAAACATGCTTTACAGATCAATGACAAGAAAAGCCCATGTTATGATTTGAGAGTTTCCGATAGGCTTGATTTCAGAAAGGATACAGCCATGCTCCCCACCACGATAGCTTCTCAGCCCCCTGCTGTTCAACATGAGCTCATCTCGTTTAGCATGCTGCAGGCCTTCTGGTGCTGCCCCCGCCTCTATCACTATCGCTATCTTGAACGCTTACCAGGTCTCTCCAGCGACAGTCTTAGCAGCCAGGTTGGCAGGCGCATTCATGAACAATTGCATCATGATTTTTTGGGTCTAAAAACGCCCCTGAGCACAGAGCCTGAGCAGGCACCGCTCTGGCAAAAGTACCAGGCGGCGATCGCGCCCTATCAAGCCTGGCAAGGTCGTAGCGAATGGAGCGGCCACTTGCCGTTTGCTGCAGGTGAGCAAACGATCTGGCTGGTCGCTCAAATCGATCGGCTGTATTTTGACTCCGAGCGATTGCTGATCCTGGATTGGAAAACCGGTCAGTCGGGAAAGTCCAGGCAGTCCGGGCTGGCCCAATTGCAAATGCAGTTTTACGCCTGGCTGCTGTGGCAACACAAAGCGCACTTTGCCGACTCTATTCAGCAGATTGAAACCCAATTGCATTATCTCAATGGCGATCTCAATAGTGAAGAACCAGTCATCAGCCAGTGCTACGACGCCAGCCGAATCGCTGACTTAGATACGCAGTTTAACGAACTGATTCAAAATTTTTTAGGCAGCTCACACCCGGAAGTGCCTGCGCCCCGTTCCGTGCAGGGGGATCTCTGGTGTAAGATGTGTGAATACAACCGACTCTGTCCTGAAGGAAGAAACCATGCTTGATGATATGCAAAAACTAATCTCACTCTGCAAACGCCGGGGCCTGATTTTTCAGGGCTCTGAAATTTATGGCGGCCTTGCCAATACCTGGGATTACGGCCCAATTGGGGTTGAGCTCAAAAAGAAAATTAAAGACCACTGGTGGAAGTCTTTTGTACAAGATCGCGAAGATATCCTCGGTCTCGATTCGTCGATTTTGCTAAACCCCAAAGTCTGGGAAGCTTCCGGTCACGTCGGTAATTTTGATGATTACCTGATGGACTGCCGCAAATGTAAATCACGCTTTCGTCCCGATAAAATGATCGAAGAACTGCTCTTTGCCAATGGCGAAAACGCTGATGAAGTCGGTGCCTGGCCCAAAGAGCAGCTTGAAAGTTTTATGCAAGAGCGCAGTGTTAAATGCCCGGACTGTGGCGCCCAGGATTTCACAGAAATGCGCCAGTTTAATATGATGTTTCAAACCAATCAGGGCGTGGTCGCTGATTCGACAACTTCAATCTATTTGCGCCCCGAGACTGCCCAGGGCATTTTCATTAATTTCCGCAATATCATGAACACCCTGCGTCCGCGCCTGCCCTTTGGCGTCGGCCAGATCGGCAAATCCTTCCGTAATGAAATCACGCCCGGCAACTTTATATTCCGCACCCGTGAATTTGAACAAATGGAAATGGAATATTTTTGCCACCCGGATGAGTCGATGGCGCATTACCAGAGCTGGCAGACATTCTGCTGGGAATGGCTGCTGTCACTGGGCATCAAAAAAGAAAACCTGCGCATGCGCGAACACAGTGCCGAAGAATTGTCGCACTATTCCAAAGCCACTTCAGATATCGAGTATAAGTTCCCATTCGGTTGGGGCGAGCTCTGGGGCGTGGCCCATCGTGGTGATTTTGACTTGACCCAGCACCAGGAGCACTCGGGCACGGATCTGAGCTATCAGGATCCCCATACCCAGAAAAAACTGATTCCGCACGTGATCGAGCCGGCACTGGGCCTCGATCGCCTCTTGCTGACAATCTTAGTCGATGCTTACGACGAAGACGAAGTCAACGGTGAAACCCGCAGCGTCTTGCGTCTGCACCCGCGCATTGCGCCGATTCAGGTCGCTGTTTTGCCTCTGTCTAAAAAGCTCAATGATGATGCCCATAAGGTCTATAAACAACTTCAGAAGCAATTTGTCTGCGACTTTGACGTCACCCAGAGTATCGGCAAGCGCTACCGTCGTCAGGACGAAATAGGCACCCCCTGCTGCATTACTTTTGACTTTGATAGCTTAGAAGATCAGGCCGTCACGATCCGCGATCGCGATAGCATGCAGCAAGAGCGTGTCAAAATCGAGGATTTGCTGCCTTATCTCAACACCCGGTTGAACGTTTAATGCTGCTTGAGTTTTTTCGGGCGATGCTGAATAAACCAGCGCCGATCGTCTCCCAGGGACCGGCGCAAGATCAGCAAGGGCAGAACCATCAATTGATCTTGTATAAGTTTGATGCCTGCCCCTATTGTCAGCGGGTGATGACGGTGGTGCGTGAATTGCAAGTGCCGATGCAGTTCAAAGACATTCGTCGAAAGCCTGAGTATCGCCAGGAGCTGATCCAAATCGGCGGCAAGGCCACCACACCCTGCCTGCTGATCGACGGTCAACCGATGTATGAGTCAGCGGATATTAACGCTTATTTGCGCAAGCATTATTCCTGACAACGGGTATCAGCAGATCGATGTCCCTGACTCAGATAAGCTCTGATTTGGCAAGATTTACAAAATTATGAGAAAATAGTGACACTCAAATCACTTTTACAAACAAGGACTAAACAATGAAAAAAATTATTTTAAGCAGCGGACTCTTTCTGGTTCTGCTAACCCTTAGCGCGTGCCCGGCACCCAATGCAGCCGATGGCAGTAGCAATGGCTCTACTGATGGCAGTACCTCTGGTAATGTCAATGTTGGTGTCGACGGCAATTTACAAGCCACCAGTCTGACCAAAGCCCAATATATTCAAATTTTGACCTGTGCCAAAGGCAAAAACCCAGCGGCAGCCGTCGCATTTGATGCACAAATCAATGCGATCAATTCTATCCCTGAGTCCAGCTGGGCAGTCATTGCCTCTCAGGCTCAGTTTCAGGCCAGCCTGAACCAGGCTGTCGCAGCTGCCTGCGGCGTCTAAATCCGATTTTCAAGCAAGGGCCGTCAGTTACAAATACTGACGGCCCTTTTCAGTTAGGCCTACTCAAAGCGATAGACTTCAGACTGGGTCTCGAAGGAGCCGTTGGCCGAATACACGCCACCGGTTAACAAATAAGTCTGTCCACCAGCCTCCACAAAGCTCCACTTGACCTTCCCCCGAAAAAGTGGACACCTGAGAATAAAGGATGACACTTAAAAAAAGAGTTACAATAGACTTTAGATATTAAGCTTTAACTCAGATTGCGATTCAGTTATAATCTCATGAGAGGTGCTTTATTACGATTCAAGATAACAAATTGCTCTCTGAGTTTCATTCTCTTGCGGAAGAAGAGCAGAGCCAAGTTATTGATTTCATTGCATTTTTGAAAACAATAACACAAGTAAAAAATTAGAGAAGCAGCGTTCTTTTGGCGTTTTAAAAAGCGAAGTGTGGATCTCTGAAGATTTTAATAAGCCCTTAGAGGCACTCTAAACCATAATCCACTTGTGACGTCAGCAGGGTTTTAGCTGTGTTTTGCAAACGGGCTTTGGCGTCGGTTTCGGCATCGTCAGCTTCAAGCAAAACCTTGAGCGAAGCAGCCAGGGCGACCGCATCGGCGTTGTCGCTTTTCTCAAAGCAAGTGATCGCCTGTTGGACCTGCGCTTCGGTATATTGCTCGACATTGACATTCGCTGAACCGGATTCAAGGATCTCTTCGCGACTGTTGCCTGTTGAAGCTGTCGGGGAAGGGGTACAGGCAGCTAAGCTGAGTGCCAGTACAGAAATTAAGAATACGCTTTTCATTTGAGTCTCCTGTTGGGTCAGTTTTAATTCAGGGCTGAGAGCTTAGAGTCTTTTCGCTGTGCGCGGGTCAATCAAGTCACGCAGGCCATCACCCATCAGGTTAAAGGCCACCACGACCATCGTGATCGCGATACCCGGGAAGAAGAGTGTCCAGGGCGCCGTGCGGATAAAGTCTTTGCCCTGAGAGAGCATCGTGCCCCATTCGGGAGTCGGCGGCTGTGCGCCCAGGCCCAAAAAGCTCAGGCCAGCGGTTTCTAAGATCGCCGCACCAATGCCCAGGGTCGCTTGTACGATCAAAGGCGAAAGGCAATTGGGTAGAATATGGTGAAAGATAATTCGGGTATGGCTGGCACCCATCGCATGGGCCGCTTCAATAAATTCATTATTGCGCACCTGCAACGAAGTCGAGCGCAAGAGTCGGGCATAAATTGGGATATTGACGATCCCGATCGCGATCATCGCATTAATCAGTCCTGGCCCTAAGATCGCGACAATTAAGATCGCCAGCAGAATGCTGGGGAAGGCCAATACGATGTCGATTCCGCGCATTAGGACTTCGCCAACGGTGCCCCCAAAATAACCGGCAATAACCCCGATTAAGGAACCAATAATCAGGGCGATGCCGACGGACAGCAAACCCACCATCAGAGATGTCTGCGCGCCATAAACAACACGGGCATAGATATCTCGACCTAAATCATCGGTACCAAACCAGTGCGTGGCCGAAGGAGTCATCAAGCGCTCCGAAAGGTTGTTTTCGATCGGACTATAATGGGTGAACAATTGCGGCACAATCGCTAACATTAAAAACATCAAAACGACGATGCCGCCAAATACAAAAGCCCGATTCCGCAGGACCCGGCGTCCAATTACCAGCAAAGAACCCTGTTCAGTGGGTGCTTGTAAACTTGAGGTCACCAGATCCTTGGTAATCATTTTAGATTTGCTCCATGATGCCGCGCACCAGGCCTTTGAAAACCGTTGAGCTTTCGTTGACCACACGCAGAACGTCTTCGCCAGTGGCATGGACGCCACCATCAGGGATCGCCATATCTGAAATCAGGGCCAGACCGAGCACTTTCATGCCACGGTGTACAGCCAGAATCACTTCAGGCACTGTCGACATGCCAATCGAATCGGCACCCCACTGCATCAGCATACGCAATTCAGCCGGTGTAAAGAAAACCGGACCGGTAATGCCGCAGTGCACACCCTCATGAATTTTGAGGCTTTGAGAGAGGGCCACTTTGTGGGCCAGGTCGCGTAGCTCAGGGGTATAGGCGTCAAACATCACCGGGAAGCGAGGCCCTTGATCTTCATCATTGGCTCCGACCAAAGGGTTGCTGCCTGTGAAATTGATATGATCACGGATGATCATAATATCGCCCGCTTTTTGATTATAGTTCAGGCCGCCGCTGGCGCAGGTCACGATCAGGGTGTGAGCACCCAGTTCTTGCATCACCGCTACAGGCAAAGTAACTTGCTGTTGGGTATAGCCTTCATAGGTATGAAAGCGACCTTGCATCATCACGACAGACTTGCCGGCTAATTTACCCAGTACCAAATTACCGGCATGGCCCGGAGCGGTTGCTTCGGGGAACTCAGGGATTTCACTATAAGGAATAACGGTCGCGTCTTCGACTTCTTCAGCCAAAACGCCCAGGCCTGAACCGAGGATCATGGCATACTCAGGTTTAATCTGACTATGGGCGCGGATCGTATCCGCAATTTTTTTGATATCTGCTTGTTGCATCGTTGCCTTTCTTACGCTGTCATCGCGAGACAGCAGAGCCGCCAGCAGAGCTGGGGCATGCTAAAATTACACTGGATTATACCACAGCCAGCGCCGCCTGAGCAGTGCTGCCAGCAGTCGTCGCCCTAGAGTAAAATTGCGGCCAGATCCATGCTCAATGCCACTCCCCAATGCAAAGCGGCTCCGCCCCAGATCGAGCGACTTTTATAGGCCAAATACGACAAAACAATCCCGGCAATGATCGCGCCAAAAGACTCCCCCAGCGGTTTTGAGAAATGGATCATGCAATAGGGAATACTCGTCAGAAAAAAGGTATAGGCCCCCAGGCGGGGATACAAGCCAAAGAGCAAAAAACCGCGAAAGAAAAACTCCACAGCAGCAAATTGCAGGCCATAGGCCACTTGCCAGATCACAAACAAGAGCCAGGATGTGCGCACATACTTAAAAAAGGGATACATTTGCTGAAAAGCTGGGGTGCTAGCTGCAATCAAGAGCGGCACCAGCATCAGCCCAAACAAAATCAGGTAAGGCCGGTAATGGGAGCCTAGCCCCCGAAAAGAAAGTCCATAATCCGCCAGCGACTGATTAAAGCCCCACTTGACCACTGCCAGTGGCACCCCCCAATAGAGCAAGACAATACTGGCACACCAGCCCAGAGAGCCCCAGATTTCGAGCTGCTCAGCTGCCACCCAGGGCTGGAGCCAACCTGAAATCACGCGATAGCTTGCAAAATAATGCTGCAGGGTCAGCATCACGGCCGCCACCAGACAAATAATCAGCACGCGCCGATCGAGTTGCTGCCGCAAATGAAGCAGATCTTGCCGCCAGGAACTGCTGGACGTGATAAGCGAGGGGCTATGCGAAGCTTGATTTTCTGACATGCTGTCAATATACCGGAAACACGCAAAAAAAACAGTGCCTGAATTTTTGTATACTCCCCGCCCTATAACCAAAGCACACTAAAAGCAGCGAAGTTTTGTCTTGCACCTAATGAGTTAAATTAATCGTTTTTAATTTAATTCATCATTCAATCGGTTAGAATTAGGTAAGAACGAACATTGGATTTTAATTGCTATTTAGCTAGAGTCAACTTTAAAAAACGCCTTTGCATAACAAATTAACTATGTTCAACACACCCGTTATCGATTAGTTTTGGAGTAAATAATGGACCTACAAGATCAACAAGAGATACACAACGAACAAGTAGAAGATGAACTGTACCGTGCCTATTTAGACTGCTTATTTTTAGACCGCGAACAAATCCAGGATATTCTGGCACAGACTCAGACCTATGAAAGCGCTTACCAGGCAGCCATTAATCTCTTAGAGCACATGAAGCTCGATCCCAACCTGGCTTCTCTGAATCTGCCAGACACTCAAACATTGACCCCCAAGCAATTGCCCCTGTACCTGGACTCTTTGCACCGTGCCCTCTGGCGCCTCTACAAGCGAGGCAAACAGGTCGACTTTTTGCAATCGATTCAACAAGAGCTCTCTTATTTATTACCCAAGCTCTGGCAAGCGCCTCAGGAACAAAACCAACAACTCAAAAAATTAAAGTCTCATCTATTAGAGAATGCCGAGCGTTTTGGTAATCGTTCTCTGGCAGCAACCTTAAATCTGCCAACAGAGACTGGCTTTTCCACTATCTTAAAAGCTGTTGATCAATCTCTGGCCAAAGCCTGGCCCAAACAATTGGGCCTGATCATAAGCCAGGATCAAGCCTTGATCCAACAGATTCTCGCCAATAGCAATGTCTCTGGTATTGACTGGCAAGTCTTTAGCAACGTCAGCGAAGCTCTGCAAGGAAAATTTTACCAGGATCCCAGCATGCTGATCATTACTTTAGACCAGCCGCGCTTTTCTTTGGATCGTTTACTCGATACCTTTTCATACTCTGAAGCAATCGCCGTCGTACACGATATGGCCAGCGTACAAGAAAAAATGCTACCTGGCCGCATCAGCCATATCCTCGAAGAAAAATGGCTCTCGCGTTTTCTGAGCGGTCTGATTCAACGCAATCTGCTGCAACGCTGGCGTGATGCTCGCTTCCGTAAGCTGGATTTTTTAACAGGCTTGTCGTCTTTGATTGGCATCAGCGAAAAATACCAGCAATTGCAAGAACTCGTGGCCCGTTTAAAAGGTCCCATGTGTGTCGCCATTTTGGATCTGCCGCTCTTGTCTGAGATCGAAAAGCAAGAAGGCCCTTACTTAACAGGCGAATGGCTCAAATCCTTTGGTCGATTTTTGGGCGGTAGCCTGCGTGGCTCTGATTGGGTCGGACACTGGTCACCAGATAAATTTATATTGCTCTTGCCCCAGACCAATATCCAGGGAGCCGTGATAGCCCTCGAGCGCACCCTCGACAAAATGAAACGTGAGCACCCCTTACCACTGGATGGCGACGATCCCCAGCGCGTCTTATTCCGAGCCGGCATTACCATGGCCGATAGCCAAATGAGCTTTGAGCAAGTCTTATTTGAAGGTTATCAACAACTCAAACAGGCGCGTAGCCAGCCAGCAAATCAGATCCTGGCCTATGACGCTAATGCCCTCGAAACCGCCTTGCGACCGCATATTTTATTACTTGATGACGATACCATCATCCAGGAAATGCTGCGCTTTATCTTCTCGCGTGAAGGCTACGAAATCACCCAATTAATGGACGGCTCTCAGGTACTCGAAACCCTGGAGAAAAAGCCCGTTTCACTGGTGGTGCTCGATCTCAAGATGCCCGGCATGGATGGCTTTGAGGTTTTAGAGAAAATTCGCTCTCAGCGTCAATATGACAATCTGCCAGTGGTAATACTGTCGTCAATGAAAGGCGAAAGCGATCTCGAACGCGGCTTTGAACTCGGTGCTGATGATTTTATTCACAAGCCTTTTTCACCGACTGAGTTGGTGATTCGCGCCAAGCGTTTTTTACGTTAGCTTTAGAGCCCGCTAGGTAGCTTTTTCAAAGCCCTGGCGGGTCATTTTGCCCCAGCTATGCTTACGTGAGAACAGGCGTTTGATCATGCCGCGCACGCGCCAAACCGTTAGCAATTGCCGGTAGCCAAAACTTTCGAGAATGGCGGTTAGCATCAAAATCATTAAATCCTTAACATTTTGATAGCGGCGAAAGGTCAGCTCTTCTAAAGCCACCGCAAAGACCGAAATAATGCTGCCATAAACAAAGGCTATCAAAAAGAAGGCCAGGGCAAAGCGAGGCGATAAGCCACCGGTCAGCAACAAACCAATCACAGCGATATAACCGACAATCTCTAAGAGAGGACCTAACATTTCAAAGAAAAAGTAAAAAGGGAAAGCCAGCATGCCCACACGGCCATAACGCGGGTTAAACAACATGCGGCGGTGTTTGAGCAAAGCCTCCATCAACCCCCGCTGCCAGCGATCGCGCTGATTACCCAGAATCGCAGGACTTTCGGGGCACTCGGTCCAGGCGACGGGATCCGGGATAAAAGCAATATCATAGGGAATTTTTTGCTCGATCGCATGGCGGTGCAAGCGCACAATCAATTCCATATCTTCACCAACGGTTTTGCTATCATAGCCCCCGGCCTGTGCGACAAGATTTCGGCGAAAGAGGCCAAAGGCACCCGAAATAATAATCGTCCCCCCAAGCACACTCCATCCCATACGACCCGATAAAAAGGCCCGCAAATATTCCAGGACTTGAAAACGAGCCCAAATCGACTGAGGCAGACGGACTTCAACCACTTCACCCCGATTTACTTTACAGCCATTGGCGATACGCACAATCCCACCAGCAGCAATCGTCTCACCGTTCTCCAGGAAGGGGCGTACCACGCGCAAAAGGGCGTCGCGCTCAAGTAAGCTATCGGCGTCAATTGCACAAAAAAGCGGCGTATGTGAAAAATTGATCCCCACATTCAAGGCATCTGCCTTGCCGCCATTCTCTTTATCGATCACCCATAAATTGGGGAAGCGTTCACTGCGATAAACCCGTTTGATCGGCTGGGTAGGAATATCTGTGAGTGGCATACGTGAAATGGGCTCAAGTTGGTAAGCTTCTTTGAGGCGTTGCAAGGTAGCGTCTTTAGAACCATCGTTGATCACCAAAATTTCATAATCTGGATACTGCAGATTCAATAAAGCGCGAATCGAATCAATGCAGGTACTTTCCTCATTGAATGACGGCACCAGCAAAGAAATCGGCGGTGCACCGGCTGAATTGAGCAATTGCTCAATATTAATCGACTTTAAACGCCGTGAATAACGCCGCAAAGCACCAAATGAGATCAAACTGGTCAGCAAATAAACCGAGTTAAGCACAAACAAGTAAACCAGGTTCAAAACATTCATAACAATCAAAAAAGTGGTTAACATAAACGCAGGCAAGCCTTTACAAACGATAAGATTAAAAGAAATAATCGCAAAATAGCAGCCCCTTAAGGCTGAAATTTTGATAGCATAGACTAGAGTATATCAGGCTCTGAAACGAAAGAAACAAAACGGTACTCTTAATCAATGTGGTTTGAAGAATTAATCCAGTGGCTTTGGAAAAACCCCCTCCTACTCGGACTGGCGGCCTATATTGCAGTCTTGCTTAGCGTGGCTTTGGCATTGTTTTTGATGACCCTCAGCCTACATCGGGCCAATGAGCGCAAGGCAAAGCAATGGCAAATGATGGAAGATCGCTGGCAGCCTCTGATGATGAAAGTACTCTCTGGTGAAAAATGGCCGGACTATATTCACAGTCAGATCAAATCCCATGAAGTTTTCTTTTTTATCGATTTTCTGATGCGCTATGCTGAAAAGCTGCAAGGTAACGCCCGCGAAATGGCGACACAACTGGCAGCGCCTTATCTTGGGCTCTTACTTAAGCGCATGAACAGAGGGGACGCCGAACAGCGAGCACGGGCCATTTTGACCCTGAGTATCCTGGCTCCTGAGCAGCACAATGAACGCCTGGCACATGCTCTGGAAGACGAATCCCCCCTGGTCGCGATGCTGGCTGCCCGATCACTTTCTGAAAATCAATCCCTGGAATATTTGAAACCCATTTTAGACAAAATGCCCCGCTTTCGTTCCTGGAGTCAAAACTTTTTGATTTCCATGCTCAAATCTCTGGCACAAGAGCAGCCGGAAGCCTTACGAGAGGCCCTGCTGGATCCCAGCCAACCCGATTGGGTTAAGACGGTAATTTTAAAGGCCTTAACAGAGCTAAGTGATTGGCAAGCCCTGCCCCTGGCAACCCAATTTTTAGAAGAGAATGGTGATCGCGAATTACAGGCTGCTGCGCTGCAGTTTATTGCACGCATCGGCCACGCGGGCCTGGTTGACTTGGTGCGTAAAAAGATCAGCAACCCTGACTTTGTCATTCGTTTAAACGCCGTGAAAGCGCTCTCCAGCCTGGGTGATTTATCCGATGGCAAACAATTGATTGCGCTCTTAAAAGACGATAGCTCCCAATGGATCGCTTATCAGGCAGCCCAGGCCTTAAAGATCACCAAAAATTTAGAGCCCCTCTACGAAGTCGCCTCTAGCCAGCATCCCCGCAAAGAGCTTGCCAAAGAAGTTTTATATGACCTCGATAGCTGGGAAACAATTGAATTCTTGATCCGTTTGCCAGGCTTTGTTGAATTTGTCCCGCAATGGATCCGCTCAGTCAAACGGCGAGATGTGCGGGATGTCTGGAAACAAGTCCAAAACGCTTTGCTCTCACCTCAGGCCCATAATGATGTGAAGCAAAAAATTGCTTATGAATTAGACAACAAAGCACCCGAGTGGCTTTTTGGAGCGCTCTCAGATGCCTTTTTGGAGCACCGCAACGCCCCTCCAAAATATTTAAATCAGGCCCTGATCAATACCAATTCGGAACAGGCTGCGGAGCTTTTTATGACCTGGTTTTATGAAATCGATGCAGCCGATGCGCAGTACCATGTTTTCTGTTTGCTCGCCGAGCACCCGCGCTCTGAGTCTGCCGGCTTTTTTAAACAGCTCCAAAAAAAGATCAAGGAGCAACCCGATCGTTTCGCTCAGCACAGCAAAGCCAATCAAAAAGACATTCAGGCCAAAACCGACCGAGCCATTCATCAAAGTTTATTAAATACGAGTACTTAAGAGATTTGAGAAAAGCTTAACTCTCTGCTATCATAAAAAACCAACACATTAAAATATTCTAATTTGGTAACATGTTTAAACTTATTTTAGCTGCTTTAGCAGCGACACAGCTACAACAGGCCCAGGACGCTTTACAAAGCAAAGATTATACCAAAGCCACAGCGATTTATCAGACGATCTTACAAGAAGATCAACAATCTTACGAGGCGCTCTATGGTCTGGCCCGCTCTCAGGCTTTTGCAGGTGACTATGCCACTGCTGTGGAAACCTATACCCAGGTTTTGGCACTTTACCCCGATGACCCGGATGCCTTATTTGGTCGTGGTCAGGCTTATATCTGGCTCAAGCAAGATGATTTAGGCCAGACAGACTTAAGAAATGTTCTACTCAAGAATCCCGGCTACCAGGATGCCTGGCAGGGCCTCGCCAATCTATACCGTTGGCGGGAGCGCACAGATGACGCCATCGCCCTTTACGAAGAATGGCTAATTGCTCACCCCGATCGTTCGGAGCCACTGGTCTCACGTGCCTATTGGTATTTTCAACAACGCCAGTTTAATTTGGCCCGAACAGATCTGATTCAGGCCCGAGAACTCGGCGCCAATGCGGAGCAAGTCGATCCTTTACTGACACGCCTCAACCGCCAACCAGGGGCTCTACCCTGGGAAGTGCGCGCGATTTATGAGTTTCAGGCTTTTTCCGAAAACAATGTACCCTGGCATACAGGGACAGGAGCCGTGCAGTACACCTTTGATCGCGGCAGCGTCTCCTTAGAAGGACTGGCGACCCAGCGCTTTGGCAAAAACGATCAAGGGCTGGCAGTCGATAGCTTTTTAGATCTCTGGCCAGGGGCCTATGGTAACTTCCGTGTGCAAGGCGTGCTGGATGCCGAGGTCATGCCTCAATGGGATCTGTTAGGCGAAATTTATCAGAGCTTTTTAGATACCTGGGAAGTCTCGGGCGCGTATCGCTTAATGAATTACCCCACGAACAATGTGCATATTATTCATGGCAGTGTCGGCAAATATATCGGAAATTGGTATCTCAGAGCCCAGCCGCAATTAATTTTATCTCCTGAGGGTCCCGGCGGAATTATGACTCTCTGGGGCCGGTACTACTATAATACAGTTGATGATTTTGTCGAGTTACGCACAGGCTTTGGTCGACGTATCGCGGTCATTGGCAGCGACGATGGCGGCGCCCAATTGCAGGGTCAAAGTAATATCTTTGGCGTCCTCACCGGGCAGTATTTTATCAACCCTCAATTGGGCTTCCTGGGAACTCTCAACTATAATCATGATGATTTGTTTCCCAATCGTTTTGGCTTCAGTCTAGGGACCAAATATCGCTTTTAAAGCAGCGCCAGGGCTTTAAAACTTTGGTAATAAACAAATAAATGCAGCGCCGCATTGCTATAATTAAAACCACAAATGATTGGGATGGTTTTTTATGCGGCGTTTTTATTTTGCTTTGACTTTTGTTTTACTTGCTTGCAATATGAATCCGAGCCCGACGACTACCCCGCAAACCTCTCCGTCACCAGGTTCCACTCCTGAGCCCATTGTAACCAGCCCGAGCTCCAATCCAGCTCCTGACCAAACCCCTCTGCCGCCCCAAATTGTGAACAATCTGCTGGCGAATCCCGGCGTCGAAAGCAGCGCCGATGGCATCAATCCCTTGCACTGGCAGCATGACAGTTTTGGCTCCAACCAGACGCAATTTGCACTCAAAAGTGGAGATGCCTTTGAAGGTAAACATTACCTGTCGATCCAAATGGCTTCTTATCAAAACGGTGATGCCAAGTGGGTCTTTGACCCCTTGCCTTTAAAAGAAGATGAATGGTACGAATACAGCACCGCTTATCGCGCAGATGGGCGCAATCGGCTGATTTGGTCTTGTACGCATTCTGATGGCTCCCGTCGTTTTCGCACCAATAGCCAAAGCCATGCTAATGCAAGCTGGGAAACAAAAAAAATCAGATTTTATCTGCCACCAGCAAGTGACTGCAAGGTCTCTGTTTTGCATGTGATCGATCGAGCTGGCTATCTTGATACAGACGCCCATGCGCTCTATAAAGTCCAGGCCCGTCCATTGGCTCAGCCTTATGTGAGTATTAGCTTTGATGATATCTGGGCCACAGCAGCCACCGTTGGGGCTCCTGAGCTCGAAAAACGCGGCTGGAAGGGTAGCTTTTATGTTACTGGCGTCTATGCCCGTAACAGCGATACCGACTACGCCAAAGTCGATCAGATCAAAACCCTGATTGCCACCGGTCATGAGATTGGTTCTCACGCCGAAAACCATATCGCAATGTCTAAATTAGATATTACAGGCCTGGATGATCAATACCGTAATAACCAGGCCTACCTTAAGTTTTTAGGTGCTGAGCCCCTGGGCATTGCCTATCCCTTTGGTGATTTTGACGGTCAGGTCGAAATCGAAGGCCATCGCTTTCACAACTACGCGCGCACCAGCTTAGAGGGTTTAAACGATGCCGGCTTCGACCCTTTCCGTCTGCAAATTTTCCCGATCACCAATGAAACCACCGTCGCTGAAGTTAAGCAGTATATTGATGATGCCAAGCGCACCTCAACCTGGCTGATCTTGCTCTATCATGATCTCAAAGAAAGCGGTGGCGATCCCAATTACACCACTTCAGTCAATGATTACCGAGAAGTTTTAGATTATTTGCAAAAACAAGAAATGACGGTCAAACCCGTCAAGGATGTTTTAAAAGCTCTCGGTAAACTCAACTAGATGTTAGCTCACGTCAAACGGGGATACATAAGCAAAGATTGAGCCACTGTTATAATCAATTCAAGTTAATGAATTCGATTTTCAGAAGGAGCCCGCGATGCGAACGCCCCCCCATTATGTGATTATTGGCGGCGGATTTGGCGGCCTGTACACAGCCCAAAATCTACGTTATGCCGACGCCAAAGTCACCCTAATTGATCGGCGCAATTTTCATTTGTTCCAACCTTTGCTTTATCAGGTGGCCACTGGTGCCTTGTCTCCAGCCAATATCGCAGCCCCTTTGCGCGCAATTCTCAAAAAACAAAAAAATACTGAAGTGGTGCTGGCCGAAGTCAGTGGAATTGATCCCCAGCAGCAACAACTCCGTTTTACAGACGGGCACACAATCGCCTATGACGCTCTAATCGTAGCCACCGGTGCCAGTCATAATTATTTTGGCAATAGCCATTGGGAGCAGTTTGCACCTGGCTTAAAAACAATTGAAGACGCGACCGAAATCCGACGCAAAGTCTTATTGGCTTTTGAAACCGCCGAACGCGAATCGGATCCCGAGAAACAAAGAGCCTGGCTGCGCTTTGTCGTCGTCGGTGGCGGCCCGACCGGTGTGGAGCTGGCCGGCGCTCTGGGCGAAATAGCGCACCAAACCCTGAAAAACAATTTCCGTCAGATTGATCCCGCCCAGGCTGAGATTTTATTGGTCGAGGCCATGGATCGGGTCTTGATGCCTTATGCCCCCGAACTCTCAGACAAAGCCCAACAGTATTTGGCGGAATTGGGCGTCAAAGTCATGACCGAGACGATGGTGACGGATATTCAAGCCGACCGTTTTACTTTCAAAACAGGAGATCAAGAGCAAACCCTGATGACCCATACAGTCCTCTGGGGGGCCGGCGTCCAGGCTTCTCCCCTGGGTAAAGTTCTGCAAGAGAAAACCGGCGTAGAGCTGGATCGGGCGGGACGCGTGATCGTTGAGTCTGATTTAAGCATCAAGGGCTATCCCAATTTATTTGTAATTGGCGATCTCAGCCATTTTTCCCACAATACCGAACGGCCTTTGCCTGGCGTGGCCCCGGTCGCCATGCAGCAAGGCAAATATATCGCCCGACTGCTGAAGCAACGGATCGCAGAGCCGGGCGTTGCAGCTGAAGCGCCCTTTAAGTATTTTGACAAGGGCAGCATGGCAACGATTGGCCGCTCACGAGCGGTAGCTGAAGCGGGTCCGATCAAATTTTCTGGTCTATTGGCCTGGCTCGCCTGGCTTTTTATTCACCTCTTGTTTTTGGTGGAATTTGAAAACCGCCTGCAAGTCCTGATGCAGTGGTTTGGCAATTACCTGACACGTAATCGCGCGGCGCGATTGATTACCGGTGAGCAAGCCGAGCGCATGCCGCGGGTCACGCATCAGCAAGACCTGCAACATAACCACCCTGGCCAGGACTAAGGTTGAAGGCCCTGCTTATAATTAAGGCGTGCTCGTCGGGATCGTGGTCTGGCTGGGCAAGACTTGTACGCTAAAGCTTCTCTGGGTTGTCACGGGCGGCTGATCTGCTAAGGGCGCTTGCTCAAAAGTCAGATCCGTTTGCCCGACAGCCAGGGTCTTAAAAGTAAAGATCCGATTGGGTGCATAACCCGGTGGAGCCTGTGCAGGAAACTCTGAAGGCGCCTCGCGCTCTGCACTAAATTGAATCGTGCTCTCGTCATAGCCCGTTTGCAAGACCCATTGGTACTGAGCGCCTGCGCCCAGGCTGGGCAAAACCACTTCAAAATCGCGGCCATTGATAGCCTGAATCTGACTTCTATCCGGGGTGACCAGAGGGGTTTTCAAGACCGTTCGATTGGGTTGATTACAGGCCATAGGCGAGCCACAGATCCCAATCAACAAAAGCAGACGGATAAAAATTCTCATTGGCGATCGGGTCGGGGGAAGTCAAAACGATCGCTGGTCGTGCACCAGTCTTCTCCGCCCATGCGGCCCACGGCTTGCAACAATGCCGGGTCAATTTTGCCGTCGTTGATAACCGCTTCATCGATGTGAATCAGTCGAATTTCGCCAACAATCAAGTGCCCGGCTCCACCTTCGGAGCCATAAGAACGAATTTCTAAGAGACGGCATTCGATATTGACGGGCGATTCTTTGACCAGAAAGCCATTCACCAACTCTGCTTTGACAGGAGTCAGACCCACTTTTTCAAATTCATTGACCCCATATTCAAAGGGAGCAGAGGCCTGATTAACTTGCTCAGCGATGCTTTTAGTAACCGTGGCAATTACAAATTCCGGGTGCTTTTCAATATTTCTAAGGGTATCTTTTTTCTGACCACTGCGCCCTGATATTTGTGGGCAAAAGGCCAGCAAAGGCGGGTTACAGGAGATCAGGTTATAAAACGAAAAGGGCGCCAAGTTGGGCCCACCCTCGGGGTCTAAGGTCGAGGCCAGGGCAATCGGTCGAGGCTGAATAATTTCTGTCAGGCGGGCATAAGCCACGCGCCAATCCTGGGTCTGGGTATCTATTTTCATTTTTTAATCCAACTCATCTGATAATCTTGTTCTTCAATTTTACTGGCCCGTTGCGAGGGGTAGAGCGGTTTAAAGGTATCTACCATCACAGCCATTTCTGAGGTTTCGCGGTGACCAATCGAGGCTTCATAAGTCCCCGGATGCGGCCCATGGGGCAAGCCCGCCGGGTGCAGCGAAATCGAACCGGGGCCGACCCCTTTGCGGCTGGTGAAATTGCCTTCGATATAGAATAAAAATTCGTCACAGTCCACAGAGGAATGTGGGTAAGGGCAAGGGATTGCCTGCGGGTGAAAGTCGACCACCCGCGGCACAAAAGAGCAGATCAAAAATCCGCCACCGGCAAAATTGCCATGAATCGTGGGTGGCAAATGGGTCAGTCCAGCTTTGGGCTCAAAGCAGCGAATCGGGAAAACAAAGGGCCAGAGTTGGCCATCCCAACCGACAACATCAAAAGGGTGATTGACATAACATTGGCGTGTCAGGTAATTTTGGCGCTTAACCAGGACTTCACGGGGGTGATCCGCGACCTGATCTGCTTGCCAGTCTGGGCTGCGGAAATCACGGTGACAAAAAGGAGCATCCATGCGTAATTGCCCAGAGGCATTGCGAAACTGTTTGGGAATATCAATCCAGGAACGGCCTTCCATGATCAACAGACGACTGGGACTATCGGGCACCCAGCGGTGTACGACACCACGAGGAATAAAGACATAGTCTTCTTTTTTGTAGGGCAATTTGCCAAACGGCGTATAGACCGTGCCAGAGCCACTAAAAACATAGACCATTTCATCGCCGTCCATATTGCAGGCCAACGCCGGGTCAGGCTGATCGGCCACGGCAAACCAGATTCCGATGTCGGCATTGCTCATAATCAGCTCACGCCCCAAAAAGGCCGTGCCGCCATTGGGCAACTGGTCCGAAATAAAATGGCGTCTCAAAGGGCGCGCGATGGGCTCGGGTTCAGAATAACCGGGGTGCAAGCCCATGTCTTCTTCGTTTTCGATATAGTGCGGTGGCTGGGGGTGATAAAAAATGGCGTAGGTGCCATCAAAGCCCTGACGGGTAAAGCAATGCTCATACATCAGCTGGTCATTTTGGTAAAAAGCAATGTGGGGCTTGGCAGGAATAGCTCCGGCCTGCAGACGGTGCATCATAATAGTCTCCACGGAGGTGTGTTGCGCCTGTATTATAGCACTACATCAGGCTTATACCTGCTGAGCTACTAGTTTGCGGCTTCAGGATTTGATAAGATTTAAATAGCTATTCACCCACTTTTTAATTGCGAACGCTTTAAACTAACTCTGTTAAACTGAATTAAATTCTTGAAAACAGAGGTCTCTCTATGCCCTTGATCGTTATATTAATTGTCGCTATTGTGGGCCTGATGGTTAGTTTTTGGCTTGTGGGTGCTGTCTTTAGCTTGCTCTGGTCCTTATTGATTGGTTTTATTGCGGGTGCGATCGCCAAGTTTGTCATGCCGGGCCATGATGGCGGCGGCTTCTTAACCACTGCTCTGCTGGGTATTGCCGGTTCTCTGGTTGCCAGTTTATTAGGCCGGATCAGCGGTTGGTATCAACCGGGTGAAGCTGCTGGTTTCATTGCCGCGATTGTCGGTGCGATTATTATTCTGGCCGTTTACCGGGTCTTCAAGTCCAGCAAAGCCTCCGTCGCTTAAAGCATCGAAAATGATCGGGCGACAAACGTCAAAAAGACTGGCGTTTTGTCGCCCAAATCACCTATACTCATAACAAAGACAATCAAAGGGGAACCCTATGAATATTTCAACTAACTCTTCCGCATCATTATTGGACGCGGTGATTGCCAAACAAGACTTACAAAACCAAGTTCAAACCAAAGTCCTTAAAACGGTTCAGGACGTCGCCAAAGCCCAGGGCGAAGCTGCCGTAAGCCTGATTGAATCCGCAGCTTCTATCATCGACGTGCGGGCCTAGAGCTTGAGGGTCTCCATTCTGCATTAATAACGCAGAGGAAGCAAATCTATTCCAAATAATCGCCTGCCTTTGCCTATCCCTGGCTTTCGAATGGAGCAAAAGCACAATCATTTTGACTCCAAAAGCTATTTAGTGACGCAAACCCGCTGGCAATTGAGACACCAGTCGGCAGGGCTCACAGCAAAAATCATAGCGTTCTAGCAAGGGGACTTCGAGCCACCAGCGCGAGCCACACTCAGGGCAAGATCGGCTGCGGGCCTGGGTCAGGCTAAATTCAACTTCCGTTAAATCAGCCAAAAAATAATAGATTGGAGAACCCGTCAAAAACTCCAGACGCCGGGTCAGATCCATGCCCTGCTCAGTCAGTTCGCTATCGACCTCACTTAATTCTTCGCACATTTGATCTTCACAGAGCCCCTGAAACCACAGACCCATGACCGACTCATAAGCCTGACGCCAGAGAAAAACATCATCATAGCCATCCCCTGAAAAACTGGTTTCGTTCTGGGGATTATAGGTCTCAGGTAAGGTGTAGAGCGGTACAAATTTGCCACAGTCGAGACAGCGCACCGGCGAATAGACATCGTATTCGCCATCCAAGACATAAGAAGGGGCCTCACAGCCACAGGCAGTGTCCATATTGACCCGTTCCTGGCCCAGAGACTTGAGTACCGGCTCCTGCTTGTCAATGACCAGTAATTCTTGCCAGGTTTTGCTTAAGCTCGATTTATAATGCTTCGGATCCAGGGCATCGGCTGTGACCGCATTCAAAAACATGCGTATGCTACCGGCCCGTTCAGGGATCGGCACATGACGCGACAGAGTATGCCCCTGGCGATAGAGACTATCAGCCAGATTAACAAAGAGGCGATAGGCTTTATCGATCTGTGGGGCGTCTGCAGCAATCAGCGTGAGCTTGAGTTCAAAGATATGCACAAGTATTAGCTCAGAGAGCTAAGAAGCCACTTGAGCCTGCTTGGCCCGCTCTTGCTGCTCGGCATGCTCCTGTCGAATCGCTTTGAGTTGGTCGTGCAAACTATTAAAATCTTTCAGCAGTTTTTGATACTCTCGGTTGAGAATCTCGAAGTCTTCCAGATTTTTGTAACGCTGGACAATCATGCTGTCCATAACTTCAAATTGATCGTCGGAATTGATTGTACCTGCTGCTGTGAAGCACTGCATGCACTCATTGGCCTTTTGATTCAGCACATGGCGATCTTTGATGATTTGATCCCAGGTGTCTTGCACTTTTTCGGCCAGATGCTGGGATTTTTCTAGCTCATCCATCTGATCGAAGCTTTTTTTGGACTGCTTCATCTTTTCGATTTCAGCCCGCTGGACTTCCCGCTCAGCTGCCAATAATTGTGGCGTCACGTATTGATGCGGATCGACATAAAAAGCACCACAATTCGGGCAATAACCGTCGTGGTCATCGACCATGGTCAGCTCTTCACACTCGCGACAACGGATCTTGACCTGCTCGCGAGGCGTACCCTCAGGGAACTCTGATTTGGCTTCGCTTGCACTGGCTGTCTCATGAGGCCCTGGCGGACCACTGACGACAGGAGTAGATGCTGAAGCCGAATAGGTCGACTCAGGCGCTTCATTTTTGCTGCCAAAGAGTGAGGAAAAGAGGCCGCCGCTTTTTTTCTTTTCAGGCTTAGGCCGGGCAGTCGCTTGTCCCACCAGGGCGTCATCCACAATGTCCAAAGGCTCAACATACATGGCGCCACAATCGGAACAAAAGCCTTCATTTTTTTTCGAAACAAAGGCGCATTCTTTACAACGTACTGCCACTAGACTTTTTCCTCTTTTTCTTCAGTTTCTACTTTTTTATTACTGTCACCGGCCTGGGTGTCTGCTTTCTTGGCTTCTGCGTCGTCAGCAGAGGTAGCAACAGTTTCCACGATCACATTATCAGGTGTCACGATCAGCTTGGCCTGCCATTTGGCATAGACGCGCTCTGGCTTGGGAGGTGGAGCTTTCCCTTCCAATTGAGTCAAGAGCTCATTCAATTGCTCCGTATCGAGGGTTTCTTTTTCAATCAAAACCGCCGAAATCTCATGCAAGGAATTTTTATGTGCTTCCAATAAATTTTTAGCGCGAGTGTAATTATCGTCCAGAATCCGGCGAATTTCCGTGTCAATTTCAGCGGCTATTTCTTCGCTATAATTGCGCACTTCGCCAAAGTCACGGCCCATAAAGACCTGTTCGTTTTTCTTGCCCACCGTACGGGGACCAATTTTGTCGCTCATGCCATACTGGGTAACCATTTTGCGAGCCAGGTCGGTGGCGCGTTCAATATCGTTAGAGGCACCCGTCGTCATTTCGCCAAAGATCAGCTCTTCAGCAATCCGACCGCCGAGTAGCATGGCGATTTGGTCATTCAGGTAAGCCCGTGAGGCTGAGACCCGGTTTTCAGGCAGAGACATGGTCAAGCCCAGCGCCATCCCGCGCGGAATGATCGTGACTTTATGAATCGGATCACAGTTTTCCATAAAGATTCCGACCAGAGTATGGCCCATTTCGTGGTAAGCCGTGATCGTTTTTTCGTTTTCAGTGATCAGCTTGCTCTTTTTCTCAGGGCCAGCGATCACACGATCGAGGGCTTCATCGAGATGCCGCATGCCAATTTCAGTCTGATTTTCGCGGGCTGCTAAGAGCGCCGCCTCATTGGTCAAATTGGCCAGATCCGCTCCTGTAAAACCAGGGGTCCGTTTGGCCAGAGTTTCCATCTTAATATCTTTGGCGAGCGGCTTGTTTTTGATATGCACTTGCAAGATCTGCTCACGGCCTTCGACATCCGGGCGATCAACAATCACCTGGCGGTCAAAACGACCGGGACGCAAAAGAGCTGCATCCAAAATATCTGGACGGTTGGTTGCTGCAATGACGATCGTGCTGTGATTTTCCTCAAAGCCATCCATCTCAATTAATAATTGATTCAGGGTTTGCTCACGCTCATCGTGACCGCCGCCCATTCCCGCGCCACGTTGGCGACCGACAGCATCAATTTCATCAATAAAGATCAGACAAGGGGCATGCTTTTTGGCTTGTTCAAACAAATCGCGCACCCGAGAAGCACCGACACCGACAAACATCTCTACAAACTCAGAACCGGAGATGCTAAAGAAAGGTACCGAGGCCTCACCAGCAACAGCTTTGGCCAGCAAAGTTTTACCGGTACCCGGTGGGCCAACCAATAGGACCCCTTTGGGAATCTTCGCACCCAGAGCCTGATATTTATCTGGAGATTTTAAGAAATCAACAATTTCTTCGAGCTCTTCTTTGGCCTCATCAGCACCGGCCACATCATCAAAAGACATTTTGGGCTTGTTTTCAACCAACATTTTGGCTTTACTTTTGCCAAAGGCCATGGCCTGGCTGCCGCCGCTCTGGGCTTGCCGTATGACAAAAACCCAAAGAATAATAACAATCAATAAGGGGAGTAGAATCGGCGAAAGAAGTGAAAACCACCAACTTGATTCCTGAGGCTTCTCCACTTCAATATTGACATTGCGTTTTTTTAGTGTTGGGATCAGTTCCGGATCATTGTCGGGAATGCTGACTTTGATACGCTCATTTGATTGAGAAGAGCGCGCCAGCAATGAGCCTTCTTTGAGCTCAACATCGGTGATTTGACCCGCTTCTACTTGCTGTAGAAATTCGGTATATGTCGGGGTCTTTTCAGTGTTGTTTTGCCGATACAGAGAAGATATGAAAATAATCCCGGTTAAAATCAGCAAAATATAGATGCCGACAGTTCTTGTATTCTTGTTCAAAACGCCCTACCTTGTAATGCTGACTAATGTGAATGAATACTCAGGGCCTGCTGGTTTGTAAGCTCATAAATGTTTTCATTAAGCTACAATATAACAACACCCAAAGGTTTCACAAAAGTAGTTCTTTTTATCTATGATACAGGAGAACAAAGGACAGATCGAGTAGAATGATGCCCAAGCAAACCCCAATCCCAGAAGTACTCCCATTAACAGAGCAACAAAACCCGGCCAGTCTGAGCCTGGATCAATTGGATCTAGCCCAGGCTGTCGAGCTCATGCACCAGCAAGATTATCAGGTGCTCGAAGCCATCAAGCAGGCCCAACCAGCGATTACAGCCACAATCAAACGCCTGATTAATTGTCTGCAACAAGGCGGGCGTTTATTTTATACCGGTGCTGGCACCAGTGGCCGCCTGGGCGTACTGGACGCCAGTGAATGCCCCCCCACTTTTGGAACACCTCCGGAGCTGATCCAGGGAATTATCGCCGGGGGTACCCGCGCCCTTTATCAGGCCGTGGAAGGTGCTGAAGATCATCCTGAAGCTGCTATCACAGATCTACAAGCCCGTGAACTCACAACCGCAGATATGGTGATCGGAATTGCTGCCAGCGGAAGCACACCTTACGTTCGCTCTTCCTTGCGTTACGCCCATTCATTAGGTTGCCAAACCGCCCTCTTGGCCTGTACACCGGTGCCTCAAGATGACTCGGCGATTGATGAATATATTATTTTGCCTGTAGGCCCGGAAATCGTGACCGGCTCGACTCGTCTCAAAGCCGGAACGGCTACCAAAATGGTCTTAAATATGATCACAACCCTGGCAATGGTGCAAATGGGGAAAGTCTATGGCAATTTAATGGTTGATCTCAATATTAGCAACGCCAAATTGGTCAAGCGCGCCCAGCGCATGCTGCAACAATTGACAGGCCTATCTGACCCTGAAGCCACCGACCAACTGCTGGCTGCTGCCCAGGGCGAAGTCAAAACAGCCGTCTTAATGCACCAGGCCCAGCTGACGTATGAACAAGCCCAGGCCGTCTTGCAGGCCAACGGCGGACAATTGCGTCAAGCTCTCACAGCCAGTGGGGTATCAGCAATATGACGACTCCTGGATTAAGTTCTTCCTGGGGATTGATTCTGGACCTGGGCGACGATATTAATGACGAAACAGTGCAAGCAATCAATCAGCGGATCTGGTCACTACCTGAGTTTGAAGGCCCTGACCAAAAAATGGGTCAGTTTCAAACTAGCTTTCGAGCGGCTGAAGGCAGCCTATCTCTGGCTAATCAAAGTGCCAAAACCTATACCAAGTTTGAACAAGACAGTCTGGGCTACCCGCCAGGCTGGCAGGTCCCGCTATCGCTACATATTAGCATCTATCAATTGACCCCGGCCCTGCCAGAGAATGCTGAAGCCCAGGCCTTTTTATTGCAGTTGGCCCGTGACTTACTCACAATTGTCGATTACCGCCTGGCGATTATCGGGGATCTGGGCATGTATTATTGTAATGCGGACATGGTGACGCCTGACTGGCTCAATCTACATCAAGCAGGCCTATTGCAGCTAATCATGAGTCTGAAGCACCCCCTGACCCGCCAACTCTCCGGCCAACCCTTTGGAGACAAACATACTCAGTTTGCACAAGCCCAATTCATTCCTTTCTGGACAAACGAAGATAATCAAACCCGTTATCTGCGCTATAAGCAAACAATTTCGAAGGCTTTGCACAGCGAGACCCTCAGTCTGGAATGGGAACAAAGCAACGAAAATTAAGCTGAGTTAAATATTCGCTTTTATGCTACTATAATTGGAAAAAACAAACCTGGACACAGATAATCACTATGCAAGAAATGATGAATTCCCTCCAACCGATCTCCAGCTGGCTTCCGGATCTCAATGGCCCATTAGTGATCGCTGGCCCCTGCAGTGCTGAAAGTGAAAGCCAGGTCTTAAAAACGGCACAGGCTTTGAAGCAAATCCCCCAGGTTCGTTTGTTGCGGGCTGGTATCTGGAAGCCGCGCACCCGACCCAATACCTTTGAAGGTGTCGGCGAAGCCGGCTTACCCTGGCTCAAATTGGCCCGCCAGGAAACAGGTTTACCTGTCAGTACCGAAGTTGCCAATGGACGCCATGTGGAATTGGCTCTCAAATATGAAGTCGATGTCTTGTGGATCGGCGCTCGCACCACAGCCAGTCCTTTTGCCGTACAAGAAATTGCCGATGCCTTAAAAGGCGTCGATATCCCGGTACTGGTCAAAAATCCGATCAATGCCGATTTGGCTTTATGGCTGGGTGCACTAGAGCGATTAGCCACCGTGGGCCTCACCAAACTGGGCGCCATTCACCGAGGCTTCTCGTCATATCAAACCAGCAAATATCGCAATTTACCCCTCTGGAAGATCCCAATGGAATTAGAGCGCCGCTTCCCGAACTTGCCCTTGATTTGCGATCCCAGCCATATAGCAGGAGCTCGAAGTATGATTTACGAGGTTTCACAAAAAGCACTTGATCTGGGCATGCAGGGTATTATGATTGAAACCCACCCGGATCCAGATAACGCTCTCAGCGATGCTCAGCAACAGGTCACCCCGGCTCGCTTGCAGGAGATTATCAAGGCTCTGGCTGTGCGCACCCCTTCTGTCGACAGCCCCGGTTTTCAGCAAGAACTTGACGAATTGCGGGGCCAAATTGACCGCATCGACCATGAAATCATGGAAGCCCTCTCTCATCGCATGCAAGTCGTCCATAAAATTGGCGACGCCAAAGTTCGCCATGGGGTAACAGCTTTACAAGTCAAACGAATGGATCAGATTATTCAAAAGCAAATGAAACTGGCTGAAGATTTGGACTTACGTCCAGACTATGTGCAAGACATTTATCGCACCGTGCATGAAGAATCTGTTCGCACCCAGACCGAAATGATGCACCAGGCAGGCCATGATGTGGGCAACAAAGCATGATCAGGGTGACTGAAGAATGATCGACTTGCAATGAAAATTGGCATCATTGGCTTTGGACGTCTGGGGCAATTGCTGACTCGTTATTTGGCCCAGGATTTCCATGTTCTAGTCTATGAACCGTTAGACAAACGGTCCGAGATTGAAGCCTTGGGTGCTGAGGTTGCCAGCCTGGAAACCTGTTGTCAGCAAAGTGTGGTGATCCCGATGGTGCCTATTTCGGCCTTTGATGCAGTGATCGCTCAGATTGCACCCCTGTTGCTCCCAGAGGCTCTCGTGATTGACTGCTGCTCTGTCAAAATCAAGCCTGTGGAAAGCATGTTGAAACATCTTCCCCAGAGTGTCTCTATTCTGGCAACTCACCCCATGTTTGGCCCGGACTCTGCGCGTGAGACCTTGTTTGGCTCTAAATTAGTACTCTGCCCGGTGCGTATTTCAGAGAGTCGTTATCGTGACCTCTATTTATATCTCGAAAAACATGGAATCAAGTTAATTGAGTCCACCCCCGAAGCACACGATCGTCAAATTTCACGCTCGCTGTTTCTGGCTCATTTTTTAGGCCGCACCCTGATTGAATTAGAAGCTCAGCCTCTAGAAATTGATACCAAAGGCTATCGCCGACTCATGAAAATCTTATTAACTGTTGAAAACGATAGCCTGCAATTATTTGAAGATATGTATCATTACAACCCTTATTCGAAAGACGTCAAGGATCAGTTTTTAGCAGCAGTACAAGCCGTTGAGCAGCGTCTATTATGAAAATTGCCTTTCAAGGAGTCCGCGGGGCCAATAGTGAAGTCGGCATCCGTCAGCATTATGGCCCCGATGTCGATGCTATGGGCTTCCCTTTCTCTGAGCAGGTCTTTGAAGCCGTGCTCACAGGCACCGCCAATTTAGGTTTTATTCCTGTCGAAAACACGATTGCAGGTAATGTCGCTATCAATATGGATTTGCTTTTGCGTCATCCGGTGGCCATTATTGCTGAGGACTATGTCTTTATCCACCACCATCTGCTGGCCCATCCGGATGCCAATTTACAAGATATTCAGCGGGTCTATTCCCACCCGGTCGCTCTAGAACAATGCCGTCCTTTTTTAAATCAACTCAATTTGATCCCTGTACCTGATTTTGATACGGCCGGTGCTGCCGCAGCCGTCAGTGAGCGCCAGAGTAAAACAGAGGCAGCGATAGCCCCTGTACTCTGTGCTGAGTATTATGATCTCAAAATTATTCACCACCGTATTCAGCAGATCAAGTGCAATATCACACGCTTTGTCAGCTTTGTACGGTCCGATCGCATTCCTGAGGCCATAGCCCGTCAAAAAACCAGCCTGGCTTTTAATACCCGCCATGAGCCCGGTGCCCTGGTGCGTTGCCTGGAGCAATTTGCACGGCATGGCATCAATCTCACGCGCTTAGAATCGCGTCCTGTGCCTGAAAACCCCTTTGCGTATACCTTCTTTGCTGATTTTAGCGGCGCACCTTCTCAGCAACACGTGCAACAATGCCTGACAGCCATGAGTCGCGATACCTTACGCATTAAAATTTTAGGATCTTACCCGCAGGACGATCAAGCGGCCTTTCGCGAAGAAAATTAAACTAAGTTATTATTCAGGTTAACTTTAATTTAATTCGACCTAAAAACCCACAAGATCCTCTTTTTACCCCTCTAAACAATAGATATGAGTATCGTAGAGAACAGTTTTCGTAGGGAGAGAAGTCTAATGAGTCAATTCAATCGTGTGGTTCTCGGCACCATCTGTGCCGTAAGTTTAATTTCTACTGTCGGTTGCGGCCGTCGCGTCCCCCAAGCAGATCCTTGTGCTCCAGCTGAAGTGGCTGCTGAGCGCTATCGTAGAATGGCTGCCGCTCCTGGTCTGACTCGTTTTGCCGCTGATGCCCCTGCCGATTGTCCAGGCACTCCTGCCGATCCAGGTGCTCCGGCTAATCCAGGCGCTCCTGCACCAGGACCAGCTCCGATTGCTCCAGCTCCAATTGATCCAGGTCCGGCTCCGATTTATCCTCCTGGACCAGGTCCTGACCCCATCATTCCTAACCCTATTAATAACCCACCTGCTCCGGGTCCTGATCAGCCAGCGCCCCCTGCCCCTCCTGCTCCAGGCCCTGATCAGCCTGTCAAACCTGAGCCCGTTAAACCTGAGCCTGAGCCGCCAAAGCCCAGCCCTGAAGATCTCTTCTTGCAAAAAATGTCTAAAATTGGTTTCTTGAGCCCCAAAAGCGTTGTCGATGCGATTCAGAAAAATGTACGTCTGCGTCCTGTCGGTTGGACCAAGGGTAAATACGAAACCCCTGAGAAAAATATCGAAGCGATGTGGGATGCAACCAAGATCTTGTTTCAAAAGATTCCTGAAACCCCACAAGAGTATCAGGCACGCAGCATGGGCTTTGTCGAAAGCGTCTACCCAGCAGATCTGATGTACTATGTCGACCTCAAAACCTCTGAGGAGCGTCAAGACTTGTATGTGATGCGCTTCCACCCTGCCAGTACCCAAATCGTTGGTGTCAAAGTGGGCGATACAGCCTACGCTCCGATTGGTGCTCAGTCAGCTTATCGCAGCGCTTCTTCAGGTGAAGCCCAGATTTTCTTTTACGGTGAAGAGCGTGGCCGCTATATCACCTCTGACCGCTTCATTGCAGTGCCTCCCAAGCTGCTTTACCCCGACTGGGAAAAGCGCATGGAAGCACAACGCGTTCAAAGCCAGGCTTTCAGCTATAACGCCTACCAGGCACCTGTCTACAGACGCTAAAGCTAAATAGCTATTGATTAGCTAGCTAATTTTTAATTCTCTCTACTCTCTACGCGCCGGGCATTCATTGCCCGGTTTTATTTTTTTTGTCTAACGTCATAAACTTCGCCATCTGATTTAGGCCTTAAGTATTGATCCAAGTCACTCAGCCTTTTATAACAGTTTATTATTGGATTAACTGGGCGAGAGTGAATAGCAACAAGAGGGCATCATCGCTCTGAGACACAACAACTTCCCTTGGAACAAACTCGCAAACACGACTTTAAAAGGCAAGCCTCCAAAGCTCTATTTCCTGGTCCTTCCTCTACAGATGCTCCTGGCATCTCTCAGCTTACAATACCTGGCACTAAATTCAGCCAATAAAAAAGACCGGCGCTATGCCGGTCTTTTAAAGGCTATTTAAAACTTAGAGATCGCCTCTGAAGTTGGTATTGGTGCTATCACCACTCGTGTTTTCGCCACCAATCACATAGACCCGTGAGGAAAGCGCCTCTACAGCTGCACCGCTGCGAGCTGAAGGCAAAGAGCGCAGGGTACGCCAGGTATTGGCTACCGGATCATACTCATAGACACCATCTGATTCATTGCCGTTTTGGTCTTCACCACCAGCAATAATAATTTTATTATTAATCAGCGTGGCTGTGATTTTACGCAATTTTTTAGGCATAGGAGTTAAGCTCGAAATCCACTTATCATCTTCAACATCATAGGCAGTGATGCGATCCTCAGCATCGTCTTCGCCGCCGCCGATCACATAAATTTTGCCATTGAAAACCGCAGAAGCGGCATCATAACGACGCGACGGTGAATTTTGTTTCAGTGTCCACTCATCGCTATCAGGATTATACTCTTCTACTATACGGCCATCTGAACCGGTCCCACCAATCAGGTAAATCTTACCGCGATAAGCTTCCGCAACAGCACCAATGTGGCTATTGCCTGAGTTTTTACGCTGGGTCCAGGCATTGCTATCGGGATCATAACGATCCAGGCGATTGGAATCACCACTGCCACCCATGGCATACAATAAATCATCCAGAATCACGGTGGCCAGTCGACTACGCTCGGTGGGCAAACTGGCTTTAACACTCCAGGTATTATCGTTCACATCATAGACTTCCAAACGATCTGAGGAAGAGTTTTGGAAACCGCCCAGGACGTAAATTTTGCCGCTGATGCGCTCGGCTTTGGCACCGGCTCGAGAAGTCGGAGCGGCCAATTTTTCTGACCAATTGGGAATACTGGCACCGGCCAATTCAAACTCTCTGAAATTAGAGAGTTGGCCTTTAACACGTACCGAGACATTGACTTTACTGGTCAAGCTTGCAGGCACACGTACCTGCATACTCGAAGAGGTGATATTGATCGGATTGCTGGCCCGTTGTGAACCGAAAAAGACGGCGTTATGGGCCGGGTTATCCGTTGAAAAATGCTGCCCCGTAATGGTCACTAAATCCCCCTCATTGGCAGTATTAGGTATAACACTGTCCAATCTGGGGGAAATCACAAAAGGGATGCCGTTTCCCCGCTTTCCGTCAGCACTGATATTAATAAAGCCCGTAAAAGCTCCCACAGGGACGGTGACCAGCATCGAAGTCGTCGTCGAAGAGACCACATTGGCTTTAATTCCATTAAACAGAATTTCATTGCTGGTGGGATTCAAAGCAAAGTTTTCACCATTTAAGGTAATGGTTTGCCCTGGAATCAGTGGTGCGTTCGCCGGAGAAAAGCTAGCAATAAAAGGAACATTATCAGCGACAGTCATCGGAAAGGTCGAGGTTTGATTCGAAATCACATCCCGAACCGTGACCTGTGTGGTGCCTGGCTTATCCGCTCTAAAGACCACGGTGGGGGTGATGCCGTTAATACTGGTGTCCTGAGTTAAAAAAGACCCAATACTGGAATCACTCAAAGAAAAGTTGAAGGCAGTTCCAACAGTGTTATTGCCAGCATCTAGGGCCAAAATTTGCACAGGCTGGGTGCGACCGGTCAAAACCGTTGGGTTTTGAGGGGCCGCTTCAATCAAAAAAGTAGAGGATGACTCAACAGTCAAGCTCACGCTGGTAGAGAAAGAACGAGCCCGTGCGGTAATATCCGCTCGCCCAGGTTGTAGGGGGTTTAAGATCCCGTTGGCATCGACACTAGCCACAAAGCTATTGCTAAGCTCCCAGGTCGGTGTCACAGTGACCGTATTGCCTTTTTCATCCGTGCCTTCAGCACGCAATTCAAAGCGCTGGCCCGTGCTTAAGGTCAAATCAGTATCAGGCACCAACCTCAAAGACTTTAAGTCGCCATCAGTCACAGTGATCGTAATCGATTTGGTCAAATTGCCAAAGCTAGCCTGATAAGTAAAGGTTCCTGCCGAACTGGGAGTGAAAACACTATCGGAACCCAAATTACCCTGCCCCGTGGTATTTTGTAACGTCCAGAGCACAGAGAGTTCTTTTTCTTGGTTTTGATCATTGACGCCAGCGACCCACAGTTTTAATGAGGTGTCTTTGGCAATCGTCAGGTTCTCACCTGGCTTAATCAATAAGCGTGTGGGCGAAAATGCAGTAGAAGGAACAGGAGTGGGGACCACTGTCGGTCCCGGAGTCGGTGTGGGGCCAGTGCTCGGGGTTGCTGAAGGCACCGGTTGATTTTGTAGAATCGCCTCAATCGCAGGCAAGACTTCATCAATGGTTTGCAAAAGTTTGGGAGCTTCTGTCACATTCACAGTAATCGCATCAATCGGAGTCGCCAGAATCTCTTGTAAAATCGCCTGCACACGACTGCGGTAAATCGCAAGCAGGGCATTCACTTTCACACTATCGACAGGCGCATTGACGATCACTCCACGCCCCTGGGCAGCCGCACGGATATAAATTAAATCCAGAGCGGTGGATTCGATATCCAAATTTACGATCGTTTCGAGTTCTTTTTGAGACTCAGGGACATCAACCAGAGCACTTAATCTGACCAGTGGATTGTTTTGGTACTGTGCAGTCAAGCGAATCCGCTCACCGACAGGAACACGGGTTAAACTATAGTTTTGATTATTGACATTGGCCGCCTTGCGAAAGGTGCCCGTGGCGTTTGCGGCTTCAATCACAACAGACTGGGCTTCAATAGAAACTTTGCCTTTTAAGGTTGTTTCCCCTTTAAAAACAGGTGCCGTAGGGCCAGGGGTCGGCGTGACAGTAGGTTGCGGGGTCGGTTGCGTAATAACAGGATCAGGATTACAGCCAGTCAGCCAAATTAAGGAAAGACTGAGACATAAAGCGGTTTTTTTCATAGCCAAGTTTGTCCTAACAGGTGAAATTTCTTTTAAACTATTGTACCGTACCTTTTATTGTTGCGCTGAACCGCAGTTTTTGCCAGTCAAGAGATCACAGGCCTGTGGGAGCAGAGATTAATTTTTGTAACGGATTCAGGGAGTCGTGAGACTACTTAGGGCCTGGCGAGCTTGCTGATAATCCGGGTAACGTTGCAGTAAAGCCTGCCAGGTCGCACGTGCTTGCTCCGTTTGCCCCAGACGCTGATAAGCAAGCCCCATACTATAGCTTGCTTTTTGATGCTCTGGCTCTTGTTTTAAAACCTGCTGAAACTCACTTACAGCTTCAGACCATTGCTCACGATGCACGAGTAAAAGCCCGTAATTATACCGTATCGACGCATGCTGGGGCGCATAGCTCAATGCTAGCTTAAAATGGCGTTCCGCCTGAGCATAGGCTTCCGCTTCCATAGAGAGTCTTCCTAGCTCAGTCAAAAGCAGCGGATCCTGAGGCTGCGTCTGGATTTGTTCCAAGATATATCTCATTTGTTGATCTGCTTTGATTTGCTCTGGCTTGCGATAAGTCCCTAGATTCAGAGCGATCTGAAAACTTTTCAAAGCCGTCTCAAATTGCCCCAAAGCCGACTGGGTATGGGAAAGTCTCCGATAGCCCAACGCCGTCATCTCGCGGTCTTCAGTCATGGCCTGACTATAAAGTGAAGTGGCTTGTTCAAACAGCCCTTGATCGGCAGCAATATCAGCGAGTTTAATCAAGATCGCCCCTTTAGAAATCCGCACGTCGCTATCTGTTCCCCAACGCGACAGTGCTTCTTGAAGATAGATCTTCGCCTGCTTAAAATCGCGCTGTGCAAAATAATATTTACCGCGCACAAATGCCAGGGCCGTATTATTGGGGAAAATGGATTCCGCTTGTTTAAAATAGTGCAAAGCCTGGGGGTGGCGATGATTACGCCAATGAAGATAGCCCAATGTCATGTCAGAATAGCCAAATTTGGGATTCAAAGCGATGCTTTGCTCCAACCAGCGCTGAACCCTTCCCTGCTCAGGCCCATAGAGCAGAGTCTGGGCTGCTAAATAATACAGCAAAAAATTATTGGGTTCTAAAGCCAGGGCTGCTTCAGCCTCTGTAATAGCTGCTGAGTAGTTTTGCTTGAGCACTTCTATTTTTGCCAAAGCCAGTGGAATCAATGGATGCAGAGGCAATTGCTGACGAGCTTGGCTTAAGAGCGCTTGCGCTTCAGTCAAATTAGGATCTATTTCCTGACTGGCCAGCCTCAGCAAATGCCCTCCCATCGCAAATTGAATCCAGGGATCTTCTTGATTGGCATCGGCCAACAAACGTTTCAGCTCAGCGACACCGGTTTGCGGATGATAACGCAAATAAGCCAACAAAGTATCCGTGTCACCAGGCAAAAGCTGTAGCGCTTCGCTAATAGTGGCCTGAGCTTTCGCTTCTTGACCCTGAGAATAGTACGCCCCTGCTAGCGCACGATAGACTTGCCCAGGTTCTGCTTTGAGCTCCAGAGCCCGATTGGCATAATCCACCGCAGCTTGCAAATCACTGGCCGAAGCTTCAGGGTAAACCCAGGGATCCTGGGCGCGCAGGGCAACAAATTCGGCTAGGCTTGTATACGCTTCTGCAAAACTTGGATCAACCTGGATTGCATTTTTTAAGAGGCTAATCGCTGTATTTAAGCTTTGATTAGATCCTGTCCGGCCCAAATTAAGGGCTTTCCGATAGGCAATATAAGCGGGATTAGATTGTGTCAGGCTCTGAGCAACCCCTTGATTCAAACGTAAACTGCGCACGAGACTTTGGCTCAATTGACTTTGTAAAGCCAAGACCTGATCAGCCTGCCCTCGTACCTGAGTCGCCAGACCTGATTCAATCTGGCCTGTCGCCACATCGACGATACGGGTGTTGACGATCAAGGTATTGCCTATTTTCTGAAAATTGCCGAGCAAAATTTTATTGGCCCCCAACAAGCGCCCCAATTCAGGTGCTGTCTCTGGATCGGCAAAGGCTGACTGGGTAAAACTTTGTTCTTGCAAAACGCTTTGAATTTGCTGACGTTCGATTAAGCGCAAATTGTCTTGCTTGACTAAGGTCATGGTCAGGTTTTCAGAAAAGCTCTCACTGAGCCATTCATCTGCGGGCTCACGGGTGATGTTTCTAAAAGGCAAGATCACCATGCGCATCGCCGGTTGTAGTGCAGCCTGGGTCTGGGCTTCAATAGAAAAATTGAAAGCCGTAAAACTGAGAATCAAAGCACAAAGAAAAGATCGCCAAAACGCTTGCATAGGCCTGCCTTTGTATATTAAAAGGTTTAGATTCAGTTTAACACGCTCAAAAAACAAGCTGCTCCAGCCAAGTGACTGGAGCAGCTCAAATTAAAACAGGATCAAAAGCTTAGCTTTTTTTGCGTCGGCGCCAGCCCAGAAAACCGGCAATCGCCAGGATATAAGCCATGCCTTCACCGGCACCATCCGTCACCGGGCGCGAAGCATTGGGGGAGCGACAGGCACATCCAAAGCCTTCGTCAACGGTCTGCACCGTGCCATCACTCCCAATCGAAACCGGTGTGTCGGAACCCACCTGGGCATTGATCTGAGTCGTATTGTCTTTAATTAGCTCAGGCTCGGCTGCCTGATTGGTGGGGGCACCGGTTGTCGCTGAAACATCCGACTGCAAGAGTTGAATGCGCGCAGCCGCAGGTAGGGTTCCGCCCTGTGTCGTGACCGGTTGCGAGAAATTGGGTTTAAAAGTATATTTCATACCGCTGGGCGTAGTAATCCGAATCGGCGCCTCAAAGGTCGAGACATCCCGCGAGCAGAGTCGCACCCCTTTGGCTTCACGCTGAGCTGACACTTTTTCCATTTTGGTATTAAAATTAAACATCGGATCCGCCGTCATCTCTTCAGGAGAGAGCGTGGTATAAAGCGCAGTTAAATAAGGATGGGTCTTAAACAAGCGCTGCACATCTTCTAAAGGCTTCACCAGCGTTTCATTGAGTTCTGTGATTGCTTTGGCCGTATCGACTTTGATATTGGCTTCTGCTAAAGCTTTGCTGAATTCTTCCAGGCGGCCATAAAACTCGGCATCACTCAGGCCCGCTAAGCTACTTGGCTTGGCAATATGGCGACCCAGAAAACTAATATAGGCACCATTACTCGCGCTGGGTGGAGCAAACACAGGGCGTCCGGGACCACCGCCTGATCCACCGGAGTTATTGTTTACAAAGAAGCTCTGAGCTTCACGGGCAAAGGCCAGTGGCTCGCTCAAATTGCGCAGGCTTTCGGGTTGGTATTGCCCTGGATCAATCTGATCTTGTGGCACTGCTGAACTCTCACCCGCATAGTCGGTTACAAAGCCTCGGCCCCCGGCCTCATTCATGGCCTCGGTTACTAACTGACGGTAATTATTACCTTGCTGTTGCCAGTTCAATCGCACTTCGTTGATCTCAACATGGGGATAATTGGTCGGGATCGCCCGGTTTTGGCCTAAGATCCAGACTTGTACGTCCATATCATCAGTAGCGGCTACGGCAGTCAATTGAATTGGGATCATGGGTTGGTCGGCTTTATAGCGCATCACGATCGGCTGTAAGTCACCGGCCCCCCGATCTTTGCGAAGCTTCAAGGCCAGCAGGGGCATTTCTTTGTCGATATAGGGCTTCAGCAAAGGGTCTACACTCGCAGGCACATCATAACCGTTGTCTTTGAGCCATTTTTTAATCGC
>JBBKWI010000140.1:0-14460 GCA_037968875.1 Candidatus Sericytochromatia bacterium
GCTTGCAAGACCAGCTGAAACTCACCGCTTTCGGGGATCAGAATCTGAGATTGTCCCTGGGCTTTTTTACTGCGAAAGCGAGCCACATAGCTTTGTTGGCCTTTGGCCGCCACCGAAAAGCCGGGATCGTTCTGCTGACTGTCTGTGAGTGCTTGCTGTAATAGGGTGTCCAGCTCAGCCTCACGATCAGGGGACGGGGCTTTTAGGCCACTGGTTTTGACCATACTGGGGAAGGTCACCGTCTTCGGGGGTTCCACTGGTGAGTTTGTTTGACCGGCAGTATTGGCCACTGTTTGCACCAAATTTTTGAGTGCGTTTTGCTGTTGGCTTTGCACAGGCCCTGTTGGGGTCCAGGAACAAGCGGCCAGTAAGCAGATCAAGAGCAGATAGCTGATGGCTTTGAGCGGCTGTTTTTGTTGAAAGCGCTGCATTAGAAGCCTCCTTTCGGATAGACAAGATAATAGGCCGAATTAAAAGTTGCATCTGAGACTGATACCATAATACGATGGCCTGGCAGGCGATAGGGCAAGCTAAAGCTCACCGTTGCTTTGCGCTTGCTTTGGTTTGAAACAGTCACCTGATCCCAGAGCGGGGCTTGATTCAGTAGGCCAAAGTCACTGGGCTGGGCATATAAGACATCATCAGGATCAATTCTCTGAACAGGTATTAACGGGCTAGATATACTGTATTCACATGCATTTTTACTTTTCCGATAACCGTAAGTAGCAAAGCCTCAATGCTGACAGGAAAATAGTTTTGGAGAGCTATCAGATTGGTTTGCTAATACGAAACTGTCTTCTGCTCGCAGCATATTACATACATACACTGCATCATCCAGTTTATTGCTTTTTAGTTCTTCGACTATCATTTCAAGAGGCGCTCCAGGTTGTGCATTGTTTGGCACAACAATTGTGACTTCTTGGCTCAAAAGCTCATCGGTAACAGGCTCTCGTTCTTCACTGAGAATCTGCTCCACTTTTACGCGACGTTGGCCCAGTTCTTTGGTCATTATATAAAATAAACACTCTTCACTGGCACAGTTCACATTTTTGACATTCATTGCCAAACGGGTTTGTTCTTGATCAGCTTCCAAATCTAATGTTCGGAGATTCGATATTCTTGGCGATTTTTTTAGGTAAAGCTCCAGGTCTATGTTCACAGGAAAATTCTGAGAGAATCCAAAGCTAGCTTTGTTTTCATAAACCTCTGCTCCTAGCTCCCATGTGGAGTTTGAAAGCGCTAGTATTGCTGAAGATTTATCAGCCCCAAAGTTTTTCAGTAGAACAGGCTTAGTTCCCAATTTAGTGTCAGCATAATGCTCAGGAGTGTATTCACCATCAATCGTATTGTATGCCAGGTTAGATGCAGAGCGAGTAATGGGCAATGCAGTACGATTCGATTTAAGATCTATTTTAGTCTGGATAAAGCTTGCTGTAACACGTGAAGAGACATCTACACTGGAGGAAATATTAACGCCTTGTGTAGGCTTAATTTCCTTAATAGATGCGATTAAATTATAGATTTCATTTTGCCCAAGCTTGTCGTGCTCAGGCATGATCAATATATATTTTGTAGAAAGGGTGCCAATCTCAAGAGGGCCTTTTTCTATCTCCTGCAAAAAATAACTAAGGCGATTTGGGTCCAATTTATATGGAATTCGACAAGGTTCATCTTTTGTACATGATTCATCAACGTAGTTTACAAAAATAGGCCTGGCGGCACCTTGATCCAAAAAAGGTTTGCCAGTATCGGGATCTATTCCGGGATTGAAATCGGGGAATAAATTGGTATTGCGCCTGAATAAAGCATCTTTCACAAAGTTAAGATAAGCGGATTCAATACTGGAATCGACAGATTTTAATCCATTATTCATAGCGGCTAACGAAGAAGGAACACGCGTTTTTTTGATTTTTTGATTTCTTGAAAAGTCATTCATTATTCGAGCAATGGCCTTAACACCTAAATCTTTATCTAAACTCATGTGCGCAAAAAATGAACTTAACGCATATGCGCTAACAAATGTTTCAGCCTCACCCGCAACGTAGAATGTCTCAACTTCTGTCCCAGATGGTCTCAAAGAGAACCTCATGGATGTCTCCCCACTGAAAAAATCAGTAGGATAATTACCATGTGTTTTTTCAAATGAAACAAATAAATTATTTAATTTGTTCATACTATTGCTCGATTTGCCATTGGCTTGTAAATTAAATGCAGAGGCCTTTTCTTTTTCAAACCAAGCTGCAGCCCAGATAGCACTGCTTTCAATAAATCCTTGACTTTCATCAAGCTCTTTTGAGTCATAGAATATTTGACCCTGAGAATCTATTAACTCTTTGCCAGCTCTTGATTTAATGTATTCGGTGGGTTTTTGAACATCTCCAAATTGGTACAAATGGAAAATTTCATGTGCGATGGTATTCAGCAGATTTAATTTGCAATCTCCTTCACATTTCGCAACTTCAAGTATTGGTACGCATTCCTCATCATTAGGAACGGGTGGGGAGTCATTAATTTTACAATTTTCATAATCGAATTCACCCAGTAGTCCAAGACCTCCAGATGTATTAGTAATTTCTTTGCTATATTCCAAAATAAGTTTTTGCTTTCCAAAAACACTTGGAGGGGCAAACCCAGTTTTATTGAATTGCTTAACAACAGATTCAGCAACACTCGCAAGCCAATCTAACTCATCTATTGATGAATCATTATCAAGCGAATTAATAACAACAAAATTTTCCGCATCCACTAACAAGGGGTCACTACCAGAAGCCTGACTCAAAGTAAAGTCTGTTTGATTTGGCTGTTGATTCAACTTAAACCCTTTATGAACGCGTTTGCCATAGAAGCCAGTCTGGATAATTGGAAATGGTTGATACAAGGCAGAAATAGTCCTGAATGCACCTGAGTTGAATTGATTGGGAGCATCTAGCCTATGTGCTGAGAAAACACTAAAAAGTGGCGCCAACTTATCCGACCAGGTACGATAACTTTCGGGAACGAATAACTCTAGTGAAGCCGAGTTTGAAAAATTTAAGCGTAAGGGTTCAATTTTTAAGACGGAGGTAATGTACTCATATCCTTTCCTACACTGGTATAGACGTTTGTAGTCAAGGCAATCTAAAGAGATGTCAGGAACAGTACGCTCTTGGCTTAAGCGGATAAGAGTTGGGGAGGATAGAGCGCCTACTGGTATCTCTAATTTCGCCACCCCAGGCAGCTCCACAACTCCCCCCTCCGGCCCGATCTCATTGATCCCCGGTGGGAATGGGGCTGGCTCATCCTGTTGCAGCCAGAGCATTTGAAAATCACTGATCTGATTCGCTGCAAAACGCAGAATGAATTGCTGACCATCCGGGCTATACCAATCAGCGGGCACTGGCACGGGCCGGTTGCCCAATTCATACCATTGGCCCTTGGCATCCCGATTCAGGGTATCATCGACATAATAGAGATCATCTTTGAGATGCAGGCTGCTATTCCCTTTGAGCGGGCCCTGGGTATGCAAAAGAGTCTCTAAAGTAGTGGCTGGAAACTGGATCCGGGCCTGACCATCAGTGGCATCATCATCGAGGATCTTAAAGCTGTTGCCCGCTTGTAAGACCAGCTGAAAGTCACCGCTTTCGGGGATCAGAATCTGGGATTGCCCCTGGGCTTTTTTACTGCGAAAGCGAGCCACATAGCTTTGTTGGCCTTTGGCCGCCACCGAAAAGCCGGGATCGTTCTGCTGACTGTCTGTGAGTGCTTGCTGCAATAAGGCATCCAGCTCAGCTTCACGATCAGGTGCCGGAGCTTTCAGGCCACTGGTGGTCACCATATTGGGGAAGGTCACTGTCTTGGGTGGCTGTGTTTGTGTTTGACCGGCAGTATTGGCCACTGTTTGCACCAAATTTTTGAGTGCGTTTTGCTGTTGGCTTTGTACAGGCACCGTCGGGGTCCAGGAACAAGCGGCCAGTAGGCAGATCAAGAGCAGATAGCTGATGGCTTTGAGCGGCTGTTTTTGTTGAAAGCGCTGCATTAGAAGCCTCCTTTCGGGTAGACAAGATAATAGGCCGAATTAAAATTGGCATCTGAGACTGCTACCATAATACGATGGCCTGGCAGGCGATAGGGCAAGCTAAAGCTCACCGTTGCTTTGCGCTTGCTCGGATTACTGATGCTAACATGGTCCCAGAGGGGGGCCTGATTAAGCACCCCAAAGTCACTGGGTTGGGCGTATAAGACATCATCGACATAGACCTTGACATCGCCCGCCCGCAGACCGGTCGGAACGCCGCCAGAGTCGAGCAAGTGCATCAGACGCGTAAAGCTTGAATTGACCGCAGGCTCATTGATTTCAAGGCTGACATCCGTGCGCCAGACCTCGGGTTTAACCGACGGTGCCGACAGTTTGGTTTCGGGGCTTATAAAATCGACAACCACCGGCGGCGTATTATCGATCCAGAATTCCTGCTCTGTCTTGCCATCGGTCTCGCTCTGTTGATTCCACAAGACCATGACTGGCACCGGTTTGGTAAAATCGGGGACTTTGACCGCTTGAATCGCTCGCCCGTTTGCCTGGGCATCGACTTCGATTTCAGCTTTGAGCAAATAGCGATTGTCTTTGAGACAGACCCCGCTTTCCCAGGCCGTAAAGGGGTACTCAAAGGCACCCTGATCCGCCTTTTGCCATAAAACACGTGGGCCGTTAAGTGGATAGCCCCCATTTGCAGGCGGCACCTTATAATCCAGAGCCAGTTTCCATTTCACAAAATCAGCGCCTGCTTTGGCCACAACGCCATCGTGCTCGCCGCGTTTGACCCTGAATTGCAGCGTATCAAACGAGCCATTCAGATCGCGTGGAGAAAAGACCGCCACATCTTGATTCTTGCTGCCCTTTTCGATCGGGCCAGCCCCATCGGTATGCTCAACCGTTAAGTCCAGGCGAGTGTGACAGCCGAGGGCCTCACTGTAATCAAAATAATCAGGAGGGCAATAGACACAGATCTTACCCCCTTCGACCTCGACTTCAATTTCCCCGTATCCACAGCCTTCTTCTTCATCGCTGGGTGTCGGCGTGGGCGTTGGGGGCGGAGTTGGTGTCGGGGTTGGCCCAGGTGTAGGTGTCACGTTGGGATCTGGCGTGGGAGTCACATTGGGATCCGGGGTTGGGGTTACATTGGGATCTGGAGTGGGAGTCACAACGGGATCTGGCGTGGGAGTCACAACAGGATCCGGCGTAGGAGTCACATTGGGATCTGGGGTGGGCTCTGGCGTGTCATTTGGATCAGGGGTTTGAGTAGGGCTTGGTGTGGGTGCAAGTCCGACAACATTAACTGTGCCGAGTGTTCCGGCGTAAGGGTATTTTTTATAAAAGACCACCGCCTGATAGGTGCCTTTTTTCAACGGTGTCGGTAATGAGTGGCTTTGAACTCCTGTACCACTGACCGTTTCCGTGCTGCTATTCGGCTCAGGGTCGACAATTTGCATTTCCCAGGGCAGGCTTGTGTCTTCGGGCACGACATCAAATGCAGCCGTCTTCCCGTCGCCAATGATGAGACTGGACGGATTGCCTGTAACATTAATATTAGGACGGTTTTCAACCTTAACCTGGTCATCTGCACTGACCTCAGGGAATTTATTATAGGCAGCCTTCACCGTATAAATACCCTCGGCCAGCTCTGCTCCCCCCAGGTTGGTCAGGAGTAAACCAACCCGCGTAATTTCCTGGCGATAAATATGTCCTTCAGGATCCAGAATCGTGAAGGTCCACTTGTCCTGATTTGAGCTGGGGTTAACAGTAATCTGGGCCCGCTCGTTTCCAGAAGGTTTAATCAAAGTAGGGTTAATTTCCATCTTTATTTCGGGACGAATTTTAACCAGGGCTGTGGCTTTGTATTCAGGGTGCTCGCTATAGTAGGCCGTGGCAATGTAATCACCGGCAGGCAAGTCAGCCAGGAGCTTGTACTCGTTGACACTATCGCCCGTGCCACTGTAGCTTTGGTTAGTGCCTTCAGGGCCTTCAATCGCTAAGACCCAGGGCAGAGTGGTGTCTTCAGGGGTAATCGTGAAATTGGCGACATCATCTGTGCCCTGTTTCAATAAATTCTGATCAACAATCAGGCTAATAATAGGCGCGCAAGTGCCTGTGGTAATCGGGATCGTGCCGCCGCCGCCAAACTCTATTTTTTCGTAATCGAGGCAACCTGAGCCCAGGTAATACCAGCAGGCAATATCTGACACGCCATTGGCCTGGACTTTCAGCTCATTTTCTGTGACGTCAACGCTGATACTCCCACTGACGAGTTTATTGCCTGCTCTAATGTGGATGCCTGTATTCTCTTCAGTGAGGTCAGCCGTATAAGAGCCGCCGACTTTTAAAGTCGGAAACTCAATGTTATTAAAATCAATAAAAGGCCCACTATAATTAGCTCCAATCGGTTGATAAAAGCTCAGAGAAAGATTTTTTTGGGTCGCGCCAAAGCGAACTTGCCACAAAAGACTGAGAGGGTTATCTGCTGCTGAACCGGTCGGATTATTGACGTTGTACTTATAGCTATAGGCTGTATATTTCATAGTTGAAATATTGTCACCTTCAAAGCCTTGAATACACTTACCGGGGTTAGAATCTGCTTTCAATGTGAACAGATCCTGCTGGAAATTAGGAGCAAGCGGGGTTTTGTGGTTCTTGCGATACCAATCAAAGTTACTGGTACGTGAGACGTATTCCGAATTTTTCGTGATATGAGCCAGAGGATGAGGCTTGAGTTCTTTGAGCAACGCGACCGAAGCATCAGAAATGGGTTCATCGATTGCTTTGGTGTTATAGACGGCAGCATTGGGATCAGCTGGCAGCACCTTCACCGGAGATTGGTTGACAGGTGGGGCGCTACAGGCCGCCAAAAAGCAAATGATTAATATCCAGGTACAAAAAGCAGAACCAAACAGACGATGACTCACACAATGCTCCTTAAAAGCAATTTTATATATTCAACAAAACGGATTCATTCAAAACAAAAACGAATCACTTCAACGATCGGGGCCAATGTGTGTCTGTTTGCCTGTGTTTCATTACCGTAACATTACTATCGCAAAAAAAAAGTGAACTTTTGTTAACTTTTAGGTTTGCTTTTGAAGACGACTCCACGACGGGATCAAATCTAAGAAACGAGGAGTACGATACCCTCACGATCAAGAAATTTAAGCCTTAAAAATCGCCCAGCTATAAAACGAATGGGTGTATTTCAGCGCATAGATCTCACAGTATTCTTGCACTGCCTGCCGTACCGAGGGCCAGTTCCAGTCATCGCCAAACAAAACCCCGCCGGGGCGGATCAGCGGCCAGTAGAGATCCATGTCCAACGGTACATCAGTTTTACAGAGATAAATCTCTGAGTGGTACTGTTTCAGGGCTCAGGTCAAAATCAAAACTTCTGTGAATCTTTCAATGGCCAGCTAAGCGCATCCAAAACCTCATTGAATCAAGAGTCACTCATTGCCAATTTCGATAGCGAAAAGAGCATTTTTAGTGTAGCACAGGGCTATGCTCCCTCCTGAGCCCTACTTTTCAGGACATCACACGAGCTTTTGGGGAGAGCAAGTCAATCCCAATTTGCGGCAATTTAAAACCCGAAACAACTAGAGCTTATTGAAAACAGCTTACTGGCCAAAACCGGACCGGCACCTTTACTGAAATGGTGGGTTGGCCTAGACTGGCAACTGATTTCTCGACTCTTTCGCTAAAGCCAGTCTGGGTCTCATTGACAGGTGAAATGCCAATTTCAAAAGGGAAGTCCACGGGCGCGCCCAGATAGCTAAAATAAAGCGTCTCGTTTTCGGCCTCATTAAAAGCCTGGGGGTCAATGCGTTGTTTGCTAAGACCGTTGCGGGTTTTCAGAATAAAGGGCTGGATCTGTGGCCGACAACCTGCGGGCACCGGACTCGGCGGCGTGTTCTGATCGCTGGGCTGCAAGGCAAAACGTAAACTGGCCGGGCCTGCACCATAGTCAATATTGCCATCGAAAGGATCAACATTAATAGACACAATCCCCCCTTTGGGCTCACCAGTGGGTGTCGCTGTTGTGTGTTGGGGCGTGATTGTGTTTGGCAGGTTCGGGCCGAAAATGAATTGGAAAATATGGGGTTGGGTTGGGTTGGCGGGGTTGCTTGCTTGCTCGATTTTGCTTGCGCGATCAGGGAAGTTGGCAGGCAGCTGCTCAAATTGCCCCAATGCTTTGGTGTATTCACTGTTGACAAGATAAATATCTCCCAGATCATTATGTAGGTAAGGGAGCTTCTCTGCATCCACCTGTTTAAAAGCTTGCTCAAAGGTTTCAATGACTTTTTCATAATCATTTTTGCGGGAATAAACGTTAATTAAACCGACATGCCCATTGAAATTGTTGGGTAGCTTTTCCAATAAGCGCTCATAGCTGAGCAGGGCGGCATCATATTTCTTAAGGTGGTAATAGGTTTCGCCAATCTCGTTATAATCTGTATCGAATTTGACTTGATTTGATTCGAACAAGGGTGTCCACAGGGCTTCTGCCTCCGAGTACTTTTCTTGTTTATAATAAAGCAGACCTAAGTTTCTTTGACATGATATGTTGTTCGGGGCAATCTGGAGAGCTATTTTAAACTCGGCTTCTGCTTTGAGCCAGTCTTTTTGCTCGCCATAATAAACCCCTAATCGGTTGTGGATTTTGGCGCTGCCTTTAATTCTGGCTTTGGCTTCTTCCAACGTTTTTTTCAACTTCTGGTCATTGCCTTGATTCTCGTGAATTCTAGCAATCAGAAGGTAAATATGTTCGTTTTCCTGGGGTGTGTATTTCAATGATTCATACAGGTTTAGGGCAGTGACATAGTCTGCTTTGTCAAAAGCGGCATCGGCCTCTGCCTCGATATTGCGCTGCTTAGTCGGTTGTAGCTGTTCAGCAGACTGCTGGGTGGCCTCTTGCTGGGGCAGTCGGGGTTGATTGAGGACATTGTCTAAAACAGCGAGCGGGGTACAGCCAATCGGTATCAGGCACAGAGTGAGTGCCGCAGTGTGAATAGATAGACGCATGTTTGACTCCTTTGGGTAGACCTTATCACTAAAACAAATCCGGGTTTAAAGATCAAGGGCATAAGCATAAACCCCGCGCTCAGGCGCATAAGGCACCAATAGTCCCTTGCGTTGCAGTTCTTCAAAGCCCAAATCACCCCGTTCTTGTAGTAGTTTGGCAAGATCAGGCAAGGTATCTATCACCCAATCAAACCCACTTCGTGGAGGCAAGTCTCCTGCGCGTGTACTCATTATGCTTGTATATAGAACCGATGGAATAAAAGGACTGATTCTCTGCCAAATCTCGTTGGCTCTATCAGGATAACTGCCTGCTGCGGGCTCATTTTTAAGCTGACCATGAAGTGTGCCGGTAAATAAGTCAATCCTTATTTTAAAATAAGGGTCACGCTGGCATAAATCCCAAATATAGTCTAATTCGCGCGTCTCACCCGTTGCATAGTAATTTGCAGCAGCTACACTCAGGCAAACATGCAAGTCTGCTGTATGTAAACGATAGCCGCAGGATTCTTTCAGAGCCACACCTCTTAACAGATACTCAAAACCCTGGTCATAAAAAAAATCCAGCTCTTCACAGGCTTCTTTTTCGTCTTCGCTGAGCTCAAGATAGAGCTTGCAGCCTTCTGATCTTAACCAATCAATAATTTTGGGCGAAGGAAACATGCCTGCACATTGACTTGGCTTTTGATGGGGCTGACGGTAATCGAAATAGTCCAGTGTTGTTAATTTTCTGATGCTATAGGCAAAATTTTTATAGGCCCCCAGCTCCATTAAAAATTTCAGAGAGGTTGTGTTCATATCATCCGAAACCAGGCCAGGACTGCTCAATATACTAAATCGCTGATCTACAATGGATTCCGCTTGTTCAGGTAGTTGTCTCAAATAAATATCTGGATTCAAGCCATGCTTAATCAGCAAACGGAATATCTCTTGAGATTTTTGACTTACCTCGTTCTCACAAAAATCGTCAGCAGTTTCAGTATGTTTAAAATCGAAATGGACATCTTGTAGCAGTTCTTCATAGCTACGATGATACTCTTCTGAATCAATTTTAAAGCCATTCTCCAAAAGATTTTTAATCGTTGCTATATCTAGCGTTTGGCAAGCTTTTTTAAATTGCTTTTTAGTATCAATTAATTGTTCAAGTGAGGGTTGCATACTTGGTTATTCGCATCCATGTCTTCAATAAATTTGATAGTTTTACTTACAATACTACTGTTGTGTTCCCTATTTTCTCTTTCTTCCAAATGTTCTGAACCATACAAAGGGCCACTTTCCAGATGGATTTTGTTTAGGTGTGTTTGTGGGAGAACCGGGGCCACCGTAATCGGATAGACAAACCCCAAGCGATCCGTAAAGCTATTGTTTGCTCGCAAAGCAGTTTCTTGACAGAATTCACAGGTGATGCGATCAGAGACAATTGAAATACTAGGATTTGTGAATAAGCTGGAGTCGGGGTGGGTATACGCTTGTCTGGAAATGGTTTCCAAAATCTTTATTTCAGCGTCATTGAAAACCTGATCTCCATTAATTCTTTTATGTGTGGTGAAAAACAATTGACGCTCAGTCAAATTGGGTTCACTGGCAAAAATAATATCATTAATTGTCAACCCTTCTATCAGGTTGTCTTTTTGAACTCTGTCGCGAATGCGCTCCTTTGCCTCATCTAAGGCTACTCCTTGATTACTAATAAACTGATCTTCACCGCTAACGGCAAACATGAGTGCTTTTTTATCGTTTTTAATAAAAATAGAATAGCCAATTGCTTTAGATTTTAAATCGTCTTTATTAATTCCGACCGATCTCATTTTGGTTTTTGTATTTTCAATAAATGGTTCTTTTTTACTAACTAAAGCCCTTCTGATTTTTAAAGTGGTCTTAAATTTCTCGCGCACTTTTTTATTGTTTTCAGGGCTTATCCGACACAATCTGCATTCTAAGTCGTCTGCAGTTACATTATAGGTGGATCGAATTCTTCTTTCATGAAACCCGATATCAAGCCGAATATCTCTTGGCCCCAGATTGCTATCTTCTCGAAAGGGATAGTTAACAGAGTCAAAAATTTCTTGCACACGAGTGCTCTTTTTATTACGATGTGCTTTGAATACACAGCTATTACAGAGCTCCTCCAGGCTATTGATGACCATATATGTATACAGAGCCGAATTCGTTGCGCGATTAAATTGCTCTGTCCATTTAGCAGGGTCGATATTGCCACCTTCAACGAGCTTAAACAGTTCTTCGGAGTTGACTAAATAATGCTGCATCAAGTTCTGAGAATCATGCAACAGATAATCGTTTATTTTGGGATCGCTGTACCGTTTAAACGAATCGCATAAGGTTGGGTTTTTAAGAGAGCTATAAATGGTCTCGTCAAACAATTCAGCAACTATTTTTTCTGTGTTCCAAATTTGCCGACTATTTTGATAGAGTTGGCTGTATTCACTGTTCGAACTCACCAGATCTTTAACCAAAATAGCTAACTTGATTTTATTTTTGGCTGTCATTGATTTTTTGAGATGTTTTCCAACCTCTACTTTTGTCACGCCTTTATCTATTATCTCACGATACAATTCTCCAAACTCAAAGAGCTGAGCAGTCGTGCTGAGATCTTTAACCTTATCTATAATTTCCTCTGCGGTTGCTGTTAAAAGAATCTCGTCTATCAGTGCCAGGTTACTTTGGAGCTCTCGCATAGATTTCTGAAGAAATTTAAGAGACTTGCTGTATTGCTCAAGATCCTCATCAAGGTTGGCTGTCTGAAAGCCCACATCATAAAAAGGGCTACCCGGAATAAACAGCTCGCTCACTATCTGATAGCGATCCTCTGTGTTTAGGGCCAAAATATCGGGAGCAACCGCCATGAACTCATCAATCCCTTCTTTGAGCAGATCGCGATCCAGGTAGATGTCCTCACTGGGCGCACTCCCGGTCAAGATTAGGCTCACAGCACTGGAGCTTTTGGACAAGGTGGGGTGCGTGATATAGCCACCGTAGGTCGCACGCATTTGGCTAAAATAATTCGCGTCCAGTTTGCTTTCATCAAAGACCACATCGACGCGGTAGTTGCCTGCCCGGTAAGCCGGTGTGCTTTGATCCGGGCTTTGGGGCGTATGGACTTTACCATCCCAGTAGGTTTCAAAAATAGTATCTTTGCCTAGAGAATCCAAGAACGGCCAATAAGCGATGACTTGGCTGGTCTGGGGTTGAATCACCGGTAAGATCAGGGGCACCTGGGAAGCTGACAGTCCCGATTCATCGATCAGCATCTCGTTCAGACTGCGCAGTTTGTTTTTGATTCAGGTTTCATGGAAAATAACGTGTATAGAGATAAATCTTTTCTGAAGTACCGTACGAAGGCGGCGGTTTTTCGTAGAGCTGGTCGTTTTGTCGCAGGGTTTCGAAAAGATGCCAGCCTTGCTCCTCAAGTAGAGGCACAAATTCAGGTAGGCTTTCTGCAATTCCATCAACAAAGGTCGCTTTTTTCATATAATATTTGGTGAACTGAACGTCGGGTATGAATTTAGTCATTAGCTCTACAAGATAGCGTGCTCGCTCCGGTTTAAACGGATGGTATTTATCTACTCCTTCTTGTGTTGACGAATGAACAAAACCCAAAACACTATACCCATAGATATTCATACAGGGGTTATTTTGGCAGAGTTCAGCGACACAGTCCAAGTCATTGGCTTCTCCCGCATAAAAGCGTTCGCAGTTTTGGCGTAGCAAATCTCTGAGTTCATAGGTGAAAATTTGCCGTTGATGCTGCTGGCGCAGACTCAATCCGCGATGAAAAGCTTCAGGGCTCTGCTGATAAAGAAGATCGAGTGGCGTGTTTAAATACTTTTCTTCCTGGCTTAATTCATGGTATCTCAGGCCGCCGACGGCGCGAAGCCTTTCGATAGCTTCGGGGTTATAATAGCCGCGCTGTTCTCTGCCCCCCTGATTTTTGAAATGATCACCACTATACCAGTCTAAAACTGTTGAGAAATTGTCTCCTTTATAACACAAAAAATTGGGGTAGGCACCTAGCTCTAAGAGATAGTAGGTTTCTCGGGCTACCGGGTACTCAGGCACGTAACCCCCACCTGCTTGGATATCCAAATAGCGAGACATAATACTAAATGCTGATTCAGCTAGCATGGGCAAATAAGCAGTGGGGTCCAGGCCATAGGCAATCATTAATCGCCCAATCGTTTTGTACTTCTCTTGTCCCGGAGGGTCGAAATCGTGAATATCATCTACTTTATCAAGCAGGTGATCAGTAAACAGATCATCTTTAAACCGGATATCCGCGCCTGATTCCAAGGCGGCTTCGACACCTGGAACGTCTGCTTTAGAATAAGCAGTTAAAAATGCATCATAGTTTTTGTACCAAACGCTTAATTTCTCCATGTCTGACAGACCTGCGCATGCTTATTGGGTTGATTCATTTTGTTAATAAAGTTAATTACATCAGTAACAACTTGGTCTGTAGCCTCCTTCTTATCAGCCTCAGAACTTTCATAAATCGTTTCTGAAGCATAAAGGGGTCCACTATTTAAGTAAATATTTCTCAGATGCGTAGCATTTTGGTTAATATTCCAGATAACAGAGTATTCGCTATTTAGGCTTAAATTTGCTCTAAAGACAGTTTCCTGACAATACTCACAGGTTATCTTATCTGAAGAAATCAAAATGTCTTTAGAAACTGTTTTGCCCTTGTCTTGACGAGAAACTGTTTCTAAAATCTTGATTTCACTATCATTGGTAATGCTATCGCCTCGACTTGTTTTTTTGGTGTCGAAGATTCTATCCTTGTCCTCAACAAGCGGGTCTTTTGCCTGAATAATAGCGTCTTCGCTGACTAATGTTCTTGTGCCATTGTTGTTGATTTCTTTAACTATTCTCTTTTTTAATATAGTGTAAGAGTCTGGCTTTTTATTTGGTGGCAAGGTTAATAACTCATCTCTCCCACTATGAGCAAACAATAGGCGATTAATCCAGGCTCCATTGACTTTTGCCGGGTATAAGCTATAACCAACAGCCTTATTTTTTAGATCGCTAGCTTTTATACCTATCCCATTTTCCTTGACTAAGGCTTTTCTGACTTGTAAGGCAATCTGAAAACGAGTACGGAATTCGGGATCTTGATTATTGGGATCCTGTCGGCAAAGACGGCACTGCATGTCTTCTGCTGTAACAACATTGGTTTTTCTGATTCTCCCTTCGTGAAAATCTCCATTTTCCTTGCGAAAAAGGAAATTGGCAAAATTCATAATTTCTTGTGCCCGTGGGGTGCGTTCATACATACAAGAATCGCACAATTCGATCAGGTTATTTTTGACAGAGAAAGTATTGATCAGGTCTTGTGAGACTTGCTCATGTAAAGCAACCCAATCATCTTGCTCATGATTGCTTACCGTAACGAGCCCTAAATGTTT
>JBBKWI010000141.1:0-11531 GCA_037968875.1 Candidatus Sericytochromatia bacterium
GATTGGCATTGGGGTTTTTGGCTTTGAAGTCTTTTTGCTCGTCGATCATTTCACGCGCAGTTTTACCTGATGGGAAGTGCTTCAAGATTTCATCTTCGTTATTGGGATCTGTTTTTTCACCCGCAAATGTACTTTCCATCAAGGCTTCAATGGCATGACGCAAGGTATATTCTGCCAGCAGTTTTTTGTCTTCTTCGCTGACACTTTCGCTGGTGTTAATGGCTTCCAGCACTTCTTTTTTGTTGGTGTCTGTGATTTGGGTGTCTAAGGGGCTGGTGCTACAAGCAAGTAGGCTGGCGCTTAAAAACAGGGCGGCAATAAGTTTTTTCATATTGTGAGTGGGAGTTGCTTTCCGAGGATTTTCTTCATTCTACCCCAATTCGAGCTGCTGACTTATTTTCAATTTATCTTAAAGATATTCGCTCAAAACCGCTATAATGTGATTTATGAAAAGCCGTTATCTTGTGATCGCCGGTCCGATCGGCGTTGGAAAATCTACCCTGACTGCGCGTTTGCACCATTCGGCAGGTTTTGAACCCTTGTTTGAAACTCCTGAGCACAATGCCTATTTACATGAGTTTTATCAGACGGGGCAGAGGGCTTTTGAGACCCAGCTCAGTTTTCTAACCCAGCGCTTGCATCAGGGCCGTCAGGTCCAAAATTGGTTGGCTGCTGGCAAAGCGGTGGTGCAGGATCGTTCTATTGACGAAGACGCTTTGATTTTTACTCAGTACCACCACCGTCAGGGTCTAATAGATGACCGGGATTACCAAACCTATCAGAATTTGTATCAGGCCATGCTCCCCTTTTTGCCTCAGCCTGATTGTGTGATTTGTCTTAGTGCTCCCGTCGAGGTTTTACAAGAACGCATCCATGAGCGCGGCCGCCCGGATGAGCAAAGCCTGGCGACGAGCTATCTCTCAGAGTTGAATGATCTCTATCAAGCCTGGATCGAGAGCGAGACCAAGATACCGATCTATGTTTTGGATACTTCGCTGCTGAACCCTGATCAGGTTTTTGCGCAGGTCTGTGATTTGACTCAGGCCAAGCTCCTGTTTCAAAGCTGAAACTATTTTTATGAGTGACTTCTAGCGTTTAGAGTGTAGAGGCTTGCCACAGCTTGTTGCTGAGGTGATCTGCTAATCGGCCACCGGCCATGCCGCCAATGGCTCCGGCACTGACTTTAATGACGGTACCGATTAAGCCAGTGACGGGAATAAAACCTGCAATACCGGCTGCGGTGCCGCCAGAGGCTCCGGCTAGAGCCCCTCGCAAACTGTCTCGGGCAATGTTTTCGGTGATGTCAGCTTTGTCTACCTTGCCTATGGCAAAGCCCACGCCATTGCGCAGAGAAGAGGTGAAAGCTGAGCCCAGGCCGCTAATGCCCGCCAATTGCCCTGCGGTGCCGGCAATGCCTATAATGCCGTTGGGAATACCGCCCATGCCGCTGCCGATAAGCTCTCGCATGCTACGGTTCATTTGATCACCACGATAATAGGCGCTGATGCCACCAGAGAGGGCACCTCGCAAAAGATTTATTTTGGGGTTCTGAGATGAGGCCAGACCAGGCATCTGAGAAGACCCAGTAGAATAGGGTGACGCTTTAGGTGACGCGTAAGCGGAATAAGCTGGAAGAGATTGAACAGTATTCATACTTCTATTATGCGCGAGGGTGGGCCAAAAGTTGCCTGGTGAAAGTTAATCTGAGATTTTGAAAAGGTTAAATAAATCTTAAGATCGGTCAGTGAAACTATTTCATCCGTCTTAATCTGAGTGAGCCGCCTCTATCACCATCAAAAGCTTAGAGCTGCTCTGTTTTGACGGCATGTTATAGTTGAGGGCATGAAACCAAGTCGTGTCAACTTATGTAGAGTCCTCCAGGGACATCAAAAAACAGATCGGTTTTTCGAAACTGAAATCGCTGTTTACCCTTCTTCAAGCAAGTGGGCTGTCCGTTTGCTGAGACTTAGCGGGCGTTATTAAATGATGAGTCAGATTCACTATTTTCAAGAAATGTGGCAATTTGCGCTTCAGGGCAAAGATCAAGGGATTTGGTTTTGGGCCACTTTTTATTGCTTTGCGGTTTGTTCTTATTCAGTCGTATTTCAAATTCGAACCCTATTTTGGCCTTCTACTCCTGGAGAACGGCTCGATCTTGAGATCAGCCAATTTGGCGGGCCAGATGCATCTAAATCTGACCAAGACTATGTTTCAACAGCTTTATACAGATACAAAGTCTCTGGGGAAGTCTATGAGGGGAGCAGAGTTTCACCGTGGGTTTTCGTGGCCAGCCATAACGCAAAATTTATTTTAGAAAAACAAATCTCGGCGATTCAACACTATCCAGATGGAACCGTAAAGGTCTTTTACAACCCCAGCAACCCTCAAAAAAGCTTTCTGATTATTGCCAGTAAAATGGGCATTTGTATCACGCTGACAATCGGCATTTTACCGATCATCTTGTTTTACTTTAAATACCATGCCTAAATCGCATAATACAGCCTCCCGGGTTCACCTTCCTCTGGGTGCAAGTTATCCAACGATTCTTTCCTTTTTAGTCGCGCGTTTTCCCTTTATTTCTGTTGCGCAGTGGACAGAACGCATTAACAGCGGGCAGGTTTGTTTTTTGTCTGGCGGAAGCGTCACACTACAGACTCCTTATAAAGGCGGTATCCACGTGTCTTATTATAAGTCTGTAGCCAACGAGCAACCGATTCCTTTTCAGGCAGAAATTGTCTATCAAGATCAACGCATTTTAGTGGCCTGCAAACCCCATTTTTTGGCAGTGCTGCCGGCAGGTAGATTTATTCAAGAAAACCTCTTATCTCGCTTGCAGGCCCAAACAAAGAACCCCGACTTGAGTCCGGCCCACCGGATTGATCGGGGTACAGCTGGTCTGGTTTTGTTTTGTAAGCAGGTGCAAGACCGTGGCTTGTATCAAAACCTATTTAAAAATAGGCAAGTTCAAAAAGAGTACCAGGCCGTGTGTCATAAAATGCCTCAGGCTAAAGCACTGACGACGCAAGCCGTCGAGGTCTGGAAACATCAGATCATTAAGGCCACCGATCCCTGGTTTACGATGACGATTGATCCACACAGCCAGAAGACAAACGCCAAAACAGAGGTGCGGTGTTTAGCCACAGAGCAGACAGAGTATATCAAGCTGGAGCTGCGGCCGATTACAGGTAAAAAGCACCAACTGCGTGTGCAACTGGCCTATATGGGCTATCCGATTGTGAACGATCGCTTCTACCCTGAGGTTCAACCTGAAAGCCCGGATTGCTTTGATAGTCCGCTACAATTGCTGGCTTCTCAACTGAGTTTTATTGATCCGATCACACAAGCATCACTGTGCTTTAAAACCACCCGTCAGCTGAAACACAGATAATCTGGAACGAATTCCAAGTGGAGTCATCTGAAGTCGGAATAGCGCTGACTTAACCGGGCTTGTAAATATTAAAGGTTCCTGTTGCGAGGGCCACGGGAACCCCTTTGTCTGCGTGTTTATATACTTTGGCGAGCACAGAACAGAGACTACTCCCCCGACTGACGACCTCAGCTTCTGCAATAATCTGGTCACCGCTCTTTAAGGGTTTGAAATACTTCACATTTAATTCGACCGTAGAGCAAAGCTCACCCTTATTTAAAGTGGTAAAAACAGCACAGCCACAGCTGAAATCTAAAAATCCTGAGATAACGCCCCCATGAACAGCACCGCTTGGTGATAAATGATCCTCTCGAATGGTTAAATGTGTCACCACGCTGCCAAGCTTTTTATCAACATCTGAAATAGAATAGCCAAGCCATTCCCCGTAGCGATCTGAGAGCGGTGGCGTCACGCCATAATATTTTTTTATAAACTCAACAAAATTCATCGTTATCCTACTTAATTTGCAAATTCAGATCTTAGTGCAATTAGAGCAAGGCATCTAATGCAAGCCATTGGTTATTTAAAAACAAACCAGGTTTCTCTTCTAAAGAAGTGGCAGAGATGCATTCCAGCCCTATATTTTGGAAGTAGATTCTAGATTGAGGATCCATTTCCATTTTTATTTTCTCAACGAAAGGTGTTTTATTTTCACTGTTATTTTCTTGATAAACTTCAATCAAGGGTAAATGAGGACGCGTTAACCAGGCTGTTTTACGATTGGATATAGACTCCAGGCTATGAAGATGTAAATACCAGCCTGAAGTGTAAATATTCTTAATATATAAATCCAGGTCTGGAACCTGTAGTGCAAAATGATGAATCCCAGGGCCTCGCTTAAGCAGTGCTTTTTTATAGGGGCCACTGCCAAGCGCTTCGATCAATAATAGACGCCCTGTATGATTGGCCTTTTGGTTCAGTGAAATATAGATTTCTTTTGTGCCTTCATCAGGCCAAAGCGAAGCTGATTCTGCATGAAAGCCCAGATTGCTCAGTTTTTTTGCTGAGGAGTCAACATTTTCTACGAGCACAGCTAAATGGTCAAAACTTATATCGATCATCTTACCTCTAGATTCTCTTTAGAGCCTGTTGTTTATGCATTGCCCTCTGAAAAACGCGCCATCGGTCTCTCTGGGGCGGTGAGCAGATCTTCTCGTTAATTATAGCAAGCTTATTATTCGGTATTCAAAATACTGTCGCTTGATTTAGCTTGACGGCTCTGCTTTGGATATAAAGATACAACACTTGGTAATCGATGCCTGGGACCTATGTTATAACCAGATAAAAGCTTGGAGCTATCTCATGACCACAATCGACCCCGAAAAAATAGAAATCCATCATAAAGCTCTGTTTGAAGCACTCCAAATAGGTGATTTAGAATTGCCCAATCGTATTTTGATGGCGCCGCTGACCCGCTCACGCTCCGAAAAAGCGGGTCATACCCAGTCGCCTCTACAGGCCCTATATTATGCCCAGCGCGCTAGTTCCGGTTTGATTATCAGCGAGGCAAGCCAGATCAGTCAGGAAGGCCATGGCTATGCCTGGACCCCCGGTATTTTTACGGAAGCTCAGCTTAAAAGCTGGCAAGGGGTAACAGACGCTGTTCACAATGCCGGGGGGCATATTTTCTGCCAGCTTTGGCACGTCGGTGCTGTTTCGCACCCTGTCTTTCAAGCTGAGGGTCGGCAACCCGTTTCGGCGAGTGCCTGGACACCTGCGGGTAAGGCCTTTGTGGGAGATTATCACCCTGACGGTCCGCGAGTCGATTTTAAGCAGGCGCGGGCTTTGCGCCGCGATGAGATTCCGCGTTTGCTTAAAGATTATCAAGATGCGGCTCGCTGCGCTAAACAGGCCGGCTTTGATGGGGTGGAATTACATGCCGCCAATGGTTATTTGATCGATCAATTCCTGCGGGACTCGGTTAATCAGCGTGATGACGATTATGGCGGCAGCATTGAGAACCGTGTGCATTTACTGACTGAAGTCGTCGATTCCTTGATTGCAGTATTGCCTGCTGAGCGCATTGGTGTGCGTCTGTCCCCCATAGGCGGCCCTGGTGGCAGCAAAGACAGTGCGCCTGAAAAACTCTACCCGGCGGCAGCCAAAGCTTTGTCTGGCAAGGGCCTTGCTTATTTGCATGTGGCGCGCCCCAATGATCATACCAGTGACGGCAGTGGTCGCGCCCGGGGGGAGGCGATTCTGGCTGATATGAAAGCTGCTTTTGATGGTGTTTTTATTGCCAATGGCAATTTTGATGCCGCCGAAGCTGCCGAGTGGATCAGAGAGGGTAAAGCCGATGCAATTGCTTTTGGCCGTTTGTTTCTGGCTAATCCGGATTTGCCCCAGCGCATCCGAGAAGATGGCCCCTATAATGCCCACGATCCGGAAACCTATTATGGTGGCGGTGCTGAGGGTTACGTGGACTATCCCAGTCTGAACAAAACCCAGGACAGTTTGTAAGTACGGGTTTGACGTTTGATAGCAAATCATATTTTGATAGGCTTGAGTACTGTAGAACCTCTTGATGGCGGCACGATAGAGAAGCTGTCTTTTTTACTCGAAGCAACGTTGGCCCGTAACACTTCCGTTAAATACCGTTTTTCAGCGCTTTTTTAGGGACGGGCAGAGCAGCTTTAACTCCCAATTGAGCTAAGGCCTTGGCTGCTGAATTTTGCACATCGGCATCGGAGTCATTGAGAGCTTGAGTTAGTGCGGGTGTTGCGGATTTATCAGCCAATTGTCCGAGTGCTTCGGCAGCCCTGTATCGGACACTTGAATCGGAGTCTTTGAGAGTACGTATCAAAGCGGGTGCTGCCGTTTTATCTTTCAATTGGCCCAAAGCGATGGCCGTACTCCATCTGACACTTGAAAAGGGGTCTTTGAGGGCTTGAATCAGGGCGGGTACGGCTGTCGTATCACCCAATTCACCAAGTGCTTCTGATGCTGCGTCTCTGACCTGCGCTTCGGGGTCCTTGAGAGCTTGAAGCAGGGCGGGGACAGCGCTCTGATGATCTAACTCCCCGAGTGCTTTTGCAGCCTGAGCTCTTAAATCGCTGTTTTCTGACAAGAGTTCTTTTTGCGCAGCCTGTACTTTGGTTTCCACAAGCGCCTGTTGAGCTGCTGCTTCTTTTGATTCTTTAAACTGAATAAGACAGCCCGTTTGTAGACTTGAGATCGTGATCAAGAGTGAGAGGGTGAGTGCTTTTTTATACATAGTGACCTAGTTTAGCATTGAATCAGAACTTTAATTTTAGATAACAAAAGACCCGCATCAATAGGGGCTGGTTTTGATGCGGGCCTTGTTCTGATAAAGCCTAATCCAATAAATACTGCTCTAAAAACATCGAGATTGTGCTGTAGTAATAGTGCAAATTGGGTTGTTTGTGGAAGCCGTGGCCTTCGTCTTTGGCGAGCAAATACCAGACTTCCTGGCCGTTCTCTTTGACGGTTTTCACGATTTGCTCGGCTTCAGAGGCGGGGACGCGGGGATCGTTGAAGCCCTGGGCGACCATCAGCGGGCGTTGGATCTTGGCGGCATTGGTGGTCGGTGAGATCGATTCCAAAAATTTACACATTTCTGGGTCACGCTCGTCGCCGTATTCGACCCGGCGCAGATCTCGACGATAGGATTTGGTGTTTTTGAGGAAGGTCACAAAATTAGAGATGCCCACGATTTCGATCCCGCAGCGCAGGCGATCGGAATAATGGCAGAGTGAGGCCAAGACCATATAGCCACCATACGATCCGCCGTAGACACAGACCCGTTTTTCATCGAGTTCGGGGTGCTCTTTGATCCAGTCTAAGAGCGCGCCAATATCTTTGACAGAGTCTTCACGCAGGTAGCCATTGTCGATCTCGATGTATTCCTTACCATAGCCACTGGATCCCCGCACATTGGGGGACACCACGGCAATATCCAATTCATTGAGCCAGTACTGAAACAATGCCGAATAAGTTGGCCGGTATTGGCTTTCGGGGCCACCGTGAATATTGATGATCACCGGGTAAGGGCGATCTGAATTCTGACGTGGCTTAAAGTAAAAAGCCGGGATCTCTCGATCATCAAAGCTGCGGTAGCGGATCAGCTCTGGACTTGGGAAATGCTCTGTATTGAGACCACCGACTTCCGATTCGGTCCAGCGCTGCAGTTCTCGGCTACTCAGATCAAGGGAATAGACATCAGCTGGGTGATTGGCTTTGTGCAAGCTAAAGCCGATTTGACTATCATCAGGGCTGAACTTTGGATTGGCGACAATGCCGTCTGGTAGGCTAAGTTTTTCGATGCTGTGATCGTTGGTTTGCATCAAATAAACCTGACTGAGAGCGTCTTCGTTACTGCCAAAGAGTAGCTGCTGGCCATCGTGCGAGAGATCCAGACTGGTGATATTCCAGTTGAGCTCGGGGGTCAGATTACTTTCTTGCTGCGTGCTCAGATCACAATAGTGTAATTGCATATACTCGCTGTCGCGATCGGCCACAAAATAGATGCCGCTATTGTCATGATTAAAGACCGCTGCACCGTAAGCTGTTTTGCCATGATCGCGAAAGAGCTTGGTGACTTTTTCGCTCTTGAGATCGAGCAAGTGATAATGGGTCTCTGTGGCTGAAAGATAGTCTAGCAATAGCAATTGCTGGTTGTCGTGACTCCAGGCCACGGGGGCCCAGAGCCCCTGCACCTTGCAAACCAGGCGGGTTGAGTCGGGGCTGTGAATATCGCTGAGGTGGATATCGTGGTCGCGGCCATTGCGTTGGGTGCTGCTATAGGCCATCAGGGTGCTATCGTGGCTCCAAAGGGGGGAGCCATTGCGAGATTCACCGTCTGTCAGGCGCATGCGCTGGCCGTTATTGAGATCAAAATAGAAGATCTGGTAACTTTCGGCGCCACCGACATCCATCGAAAATAAAAATCCGTTGGCTGCTGCGGATTTGCAGTATTTGGCAGCATACAAAGGCTCAGGGTAAAAGGTCAACTGAGAACGGGCCGCCAGCGGTTGGGCCAAATGATGCAGTTGATACGTATCGCCAAAACGGGTTGAGATCAGCATACCCTGGCCCTGGGGGTGCCAGTCACAGAAAAAGGCAGATCGGGCCAGCATATACTGCTGGACCCGATCAGAGATCGCGAGGGGAATAGTCGGCACATCTTGGGTATGCATTTGGGCGGGTTGGGAAAGGGTCATAAACGGGCTCCTGATACCAATCATTGGCTTAATTTTACCTTCTAGTTTAACAGGTTTTCGCTCCCATTCATTAGACTTTAGTCACAGGCCCGCTATGCTCTCTGAATTCCAATCACTCAAAAAAAGCTGGGCTTGATTTTGGTTAAAGTGCTGCTATCAGAATGATGCGGCGTGTTATGATAAGTTTAGCCTGGCGAAAGGAACCTCTGATTGATGCATCAAGAATTTAGCTCACTGCCCTTTTATGTCAACGGCACCTGGGTCAAATCTTTTGGTATTTTGCGCCTGGAGCCTCAGGTCCTGGTCGTCGAGTTTCAGCAATTTGATCGCCTCACCCATTTGTATCGGAGTCGCATTCGCACCATCCAAATTCCTTATCTCTCGATTCAGGAGTCGGATTTGTCCGCTCCCTGGCACGGTCGTAGCCTCTTAACGCTGAAAGCTCATAGTCTCTACCCTTTTCGTCATATTCCCGGCGCTTTGCAGGGTCATTGCTGGCTGCGAGTGCAGCGTGCACAGCGTCAGCAAGCTCGCAGTTTTCATGAGCAATTGCAATTGATGCTATCTGAGCAGCATCTCGAAAACCTATATCAGCAAGAGATTTACCAAAACGAAGTCAATTTTTCGGGCCAATTAGATGAAGCCTGGCATCGTCGTCTGGCCCGTTTATTGTCACGCAATTAAGATGCCGAGCTTGTTATTTTTGTGTTAGTGTCTGAGCGGCAAGATGCATACCTTTCTCACCGGAGCCCTTTATGAATTCCCCGATTGATCCCAAGATATCTGATCCAAAGTCAGCTGACCCTGGCCAGGCTTCGACCCTTTTGCTCGCAGAAGCAGCACGCCACAAAAGAAAAGCCACCATCAACCTGACTGCTATGGGCTTGATCACAGTGGGTCTCTGCTTTGGGGGTTGGTATAGTATGCGCCAACCCAATAATCGCAATCAGAACAAAGCCCGTTTAACGGCTCAATATTATTTAGAAGCCCTGGGGCAAGCGCCGATTAACAAGTTGGGCAAAGAACTGTACCCGGATTTACGGCGCAGCCTCAATCCCGAAAGCTACCAGGCTTATTTGAAACAAATTGAGCTCAACCAAAATCTGAAAACCCTTTCCTGGGATTTGATACCCACGGATCCCAAAATTCAGCAGTGGAACTGGTTGGTCAAAGTACAGCCCGAAACCGGTGAGGCCTTCCCCTTGATCACGATGGTGCGCCTGCCCGAAGAAATGAGCCTGAGCAAACGCTGGCATGTCTATCGCCTGTGTCGCTTGGATCAAGATCTGCGACGCGAAGCCCAGAGCTTTATCGCCGCGCAAGTTCAAGCGGCTGAAACAGCGACGGTTGATTTAGGTCAATTTAAGCCCGTCCCTGCTGCAGAGTGGCAAATCGACACCGACAAAATGCAAATCACGATTCCTGATCAAAGTCAGTCACAGAGTCGGCTGACCCTGCGCTGGGAAGTGATGGCTGGCAAATCAGGCCCAGGCTGCAGCTACCGTTTGCGCGGTGGCTTGCCAGTGACTGTTCCTGGCTAGAGAGTCTTTGCTGACTCAAAACTCAGTAAGGTTTCACGAATAATTGCAATGCATTCCTGTAATTGGGCTTCTGTTATCACCAGTGGGGGCGCAAAACGGATAATGTCCCCATGGGTGGGTTTGGCCAGTAAGCCATTCTCTTTGAGAGCAAGGCAAACATCCCAGGCAGTACGGCCATCTGTATAAGGCTTGATCACGACCGCATTCAGTAGCCCGCGTCCGCGCACTGTCACTAGATGGGGGCATTCGCTTTTGAGGGCTTGCATTGCCGCCCGGAAAATCTGACCCAGGTGAAAGGCATTCTCAGCCAATTGCTCGTCTTTTAAGATTTGCAGGGCTTCCATTGCTACGGCACAGGCTAGTGGGTTGCCGCCATAGGTCGAACCATGTTCACCGGGCTTGATCGTGAGCATGATTTCGTCCCGAGCCAGCACTGCAGAGACAGGCAATACCCCACCGGAGAGCGCCTTGCCCAGAATCAAGATATCCGGGGTGATGCCGTCGTAATCAGAGGCCAGCAATTTGCCTGTGCGGCAGAGGCCGGTCTGCACTTCGTCGCAGATCAAGAGCACATTGGCCGCTTCACAGATCGCTTTGGCTTGCTTGAGATAGCCTTCATCAGGCACCACGACACCCGCTTCGCCCTGAATCGGTTCTACCAGAAAGGCGGCGACTTCGGGCTCCTGTACAGCGACTTTGAGGGCTTCCAGATCGTTATAGGGGATCACCTTGTAACCTGGCATAAAGGGTCCAAATCCGTTGCGGCTGTCGGGGTCTGTTGAACCTGAGATCACCCCCAGAGTACGACCATGAAAATTGTCTTTGGCAAAGAGAATACGGGCCTGACCTTCAGGGATTTTTTTGACTTGATAGCCCCATTTGCGGGCCAGTTTGAGAGCCGTCTCAACGGCTTCGACGCCGGTGTTCATTGGCAGCACCCGATCAAAGCCAAAGTAATCGGTAATGTATTTTTCGTAGACGCCGAGGATATTATTATAAAAAGCGCGAGAGGTCAGGGTTAGTTTCTGGGCCTGATCGGTCAGGGCCTTGATTAAGCGCGGGTGGCTGTGCCCCTGGTTAACAGCAGAATAGGCCGACAAAAAATCGTAATAGCGGTGGCCCTCAGGGTCCCAGACATACACGCCTTCGGCCCGTTCGAGCACCACGGGCAACGGATGATAATTGTGAGCACCATATTTGTCTTCGAGCTGCATGGCTTCTGTGGAACCGATTTTTGCGGTGTGGGTGGGTGTCATGACGGGGGCCTCCTGGGTTGGTCTATTCAGTTTACTGGAAATAATCCCCGTTTGTTTGATGCAAATCTTCTTTCTTGGTTTTCCTAAAAACAGATGATCGACAGTCCCCTGTAGAATGGGTGTATTG
>JBBKWI010000142.1:0-6332 GCA_037968875.1 Candidatus Sericytochromatia bacterium
TTTGAAGAGTGAAGTTCAGTTTTGGCGTAAGCACTATCGTGAGAACAAGCGCTTTAAGCTTTCTATGAATCAACTTGGCGGCCAGACTCACAAGCTGTTTCCCGATCTTATCTTTGATAATATCTTGCCCATTTCCCAGCATGAAGAAGCAATGGCTTTGGCCTGTCTTGAGTCAGACCTTCAAAAAATTGCTGCTATGCGTTTATTGACGGGAGAGCGAGACTTAAAAAAGGTCATGGCTGGATTTGTTGAAACTTATCGTGATGCCGTCAAAGCAGTCAAAATTCAGGAAGGACAAAGAGCTAACTATCAGTACATTTCAGAATTTGATTAATTAATAGGTAATCAAATTAGGCTACTAAGCTTTTCGCCACATTAATGTCCTGCAGCTCTTCATTTAAAACGACTTCCCAGCTAATCGTTTTTAGCATCGTCATTTCTTAGGCGCTCATAGCGGCTAAATCTTGCTTTAAGTCCTGAGCATAATCAGCTAAAAAGCTTTGTACAGACTCAAATTTTTGGGCCAATTGTTCTAGCTCAGCTGAAGACAGTAAATAAGCGTATTGTGAGATGACGATAGGGGCTAAACGTGGATGCACGTCCAATACACGCTCGATAATGTGGGCCATGTAGCCATCGGGCTCAGGCTCTGTGGCCGCTTCTCTCAGTACACCAAAAGCAAAACGAGTATCCTGAAGCTGTTCTGTTAAAAAGTCGCCCCAATCAGTTCCTAGATTTGTATTCATCCCAGTACCTCACCGCTTGCTTAATATCTTTGCTCTGAGAGCCTTTGTTACCCGCGCATAAGAGTATAATAAGCTTTTGGCCTTCGATAACACAATAGACCCGGTAAGCATCTACTCTCAATTCAAGGATTGGCCGGTGCCCTTGTAGGGCTTTCATATCTGCCGGTAGCCCGATCGTTGCCCGCTCTATTTTGTTGGTTATCTTAAAGGCAATACGTGGATTACTCTTTTGGAGCATTTCGAACCACTCTTCAAATGGCTTTTTCCCCGCCAGGGTTTCATACATCAGAACTTGCATTTTAATGGGCCTCATTTAAGATTCATCCTCAAACAAACTCAGCTGCCCGTCTGGTTTAACCTGGGTCTGCGCCTGGGGGTGATAAAACATATAGTTCTTGGGAAAGACGCTACGATCTGCTACTGTGTAGCCTTCGTGGCGCTTCTCCCGCTCGGTTTTTTCATAGGCTTCAAGCGCTGATTTGCGATCAGCAAACACGTCCCATTTTTCGTTGATATACTCATTGATGCGACCCCACTGCCGTAACAAGGCACGGCTGCCAGGGGGCAAAACAAGTCGGTAAAAGCGGTACTCGTTGGCGTCCTGGTCAATTCGTGCGAGGATGATTTCAATCAGCTTCATAATGCACCTCTTTCAGGAGAGAATCCATAGGGACGCCTGTCTGAGGCTCTCTATACTTCTATATTAGTCCATTTCCCAACCTATTGATTGTGATTAAATTCATACCAATAATATAAAACTATTATTTTAATATCATTTTTTAAATATCCAGGTATTATTCTGCTATTATGAAACTAATAATTTGGATGAGGATGAGTTCGTGCTTACAATCAGCTTAATGAATGCCAAAGGCGGTGTTGCAAAATCAACCTCGTCTTTATGCCTGGCGTCATACTTTGCTCAGAAAAAACAAAGAGTCCTATTTATCGATCTTGACCCACAGGCCAACGCAACCAAAACACTTTTAGGAATAGAGTTGGGGCGCTTTGCTGCTGCACCTACGCTATATGACGTTCTCTACTCCTTTATTATGGAGAGCCGTAAAAATATTGTTGCCGAAGCAATCAAGCCCGTTTACGAAAATTTGGATTTACTGCCAGCTTCTCCACGAATGGAGCCTTTCAAGGATTTAGTTAAAGCAAATTCACGACGGCCTTTAGATGTTTTAAAATTCATTCTGCAACCTATTAAGCAAAACTACGACGTGATAGTCATTGATTGCCCTGCAGATTTGTCTATTTACGTTGAGAATGCAATTGAGGTATCGGACCTTATTTTGCTCCCCACGACTTATGACCTTTATGGCCTCGATGGTTTGGCTTTAATCATTCCCGTGATTTTGGAGATTAAGGGCAGCGATTTTGGAGATTATCGCGCCTTCTATACGCTACACAATTCACGGGCGACTAAAATCCAGAAAGACATTGGTGCCTACGCGCAAACACTTGAAGAAATGGATAAAGTGTTGCCCCATAAAGTGCCTATCGATCAAAAGGTCAAGAACAGCCAGGCGTCTAAACGCAATCTTATTACCGATTCTCTTTATCGAAACTCCCGTGCCCGTCAGGCCTACACTAGCCTGGGTGAACATATCTTAGAAAATTGGAGCACTTAATATGTCTACAGATAATCCTTTTACACGCCAACGCGAGCAAGAAATTGAACTTCATGCGAGCCAACCTATTGAAGAAAAGCTTATTACTCGCAGCTTCACAATTTACGAATCCGACTTTGAACGAGTCAAAGATATGGCCGGTCAACTTAACCAATATAGCCGCAAAAAAATCAATAACTCACTGGTTGTTAGAATCGCTATTAATTACCTTGAGGCAGCCTTACAGCAGAAAAACACTGATTTTGAAGCTGCTCTTGAGAGCATGATAAAAGACGCTGTTTAAAATCTATTAGAAAACTATTATTTCAATAATATAATTCTATTAGGTTAATATTATAGTACTAATAGACAGATTAAAAGAAAGCTTTTTCGGGGTCAAGATGGCGCTATTCAACGAGTTTAGCGCGCGCCTCTTCACGATAAGTCTCAAATTCAGGGCTATGTAACCAGACCTCTTTATCAAAAGGCTTTTCGATAAAGCCCAATTTTTCAGCGTATTTGCTCAGAGCCAGTACCGAGGACTTGCGTTCAAATAGCGCATCAAAATTTCCCTGCGCTAACCTTAAGGCATGTTGGAGTATGGGATCTTTCTGTGCCAAGCTTTTAATTTCAGACATCTTTTCTTCAATGATGGGGCCTAAGTAGATAATGAATCGCTCACGATTGTGAGCTTGATGTAGTGCTTCAAGCGTTTTTTCAAACTGTTCTTCAAGCGCCTTTTTACTTTGTTCGGCCTCTTGTTTCGCCAGCTCTTTGGCCTTTTCCTGTTTTGCTCTTTCTTTTTGGAAAAGGGGAACCTGAGCATCTGATTTCAACATGCTAAAGAAAAAACCGCCTGGCTTATTCTCTTCGTCTGGAAGCCCTTTTTTATGGTTTTTCAGACTCTGCTCCTTCGCCTTATTGGCTAAAAAAAGCAGATATTCATTCAGCACGCTGTCTTCAAAAACTTCTGTAAGTTGATGGTATTTCTCCGTCGCTTTCCCATGCCATAAAAACCCGATTTCTAACAGCTTATTTTTTACTGCTTCGCTCACAGTCGGCGCTATCAATTCCGGTGCCTCGTTTGGCGAAGGGTTTTTGCTGGGGCTTTTACGTTGGATGACCCACTGCACTTTCGTTACTTTTCGGCCTTCACGGATGCCATTGTAAGTCACGGTATAAAGGGATTCTTTATTGAGCGTGGGAATATGCTTGGAGAGGATTTTGTCGTTAAGACGCCGATAGGTTCGGTAGGTTGCAGAACTTTTTTCGTCTAAACACAAGATGTCGTGCAAAATACCCTCAATCGTGCTTTCAGCGATTACCGTATTGGTATTTTTTAAGGTTCGGGTAAAGTAAAGGTTCAACGCCTTACAGTGCTTACTTTTCAACCTATACGCAGAGCTTTTGGTTATGTAAGCGTATATGATAGGATCTTTGAGCTTTTCCCATACTGGATCCTGAAACTGGGTCTTAATTTTCCCACTATCAAATTGTGTTGGCCCTAAGATTTGCGAATCCATCCAGCCGACATTCCTGTCTATTCCATGGCGATTCCAATCAATAATCGTACGCATAAGGTCACGAAGTCGCTCCCGAATATCGTCATAATTATTTGTGCTAATTTGCATCTCTGCGGCCAGCCGTTGAATGTCTACCTCAATGCGGGGACTGTCCTGAATGGTATCCTTTGTGAGGGCCAGTAATGCCACAAACGTTTCCAGGCGTCTCTTTTTAATAATCTCACTTGAATCAAGAAATCCTATCGCCATCCTTATTTTTTCAACACTTTGGGGATCTGACATGTGGGTGCCATTAGAAAATAAGATGACGGAACCAGAGTCTGCTGAGGTGGACAATTCCTTATTAAACCGACCTTTCTTTTTTTCTTATCCCCCTCATTGACGCATAAAAGACACCAACGGTCAATACCAACGGTGTCTTTTTTAAATATTGCTCAGATAAGCTTCCCAAACTCGGTGTCTTTTTGTTCCCAAACTTGGTGTCTTTTCTTCCCAGAGACGGTGTCTTTTTGCCTTTTTGAAAAACCTGAAAATGCTCTCTATTAGCTATTTATAGCGATCGCCCATTTTTCTCCTTAAATGTTTTAAATTTGTTTAAACTTAATTAAAACAAACAAACAAAGAGGGCTCTTGGAAAAATGGGCGTTTCTCATGCTTCCCAAACTCGGTGTCTTTTCAAAACATTGTTTGTTTGAAGATTTTGAATTTTTTTTTAAAACAGGGGACAAAAAAATTTACTACCTGAAGCCCATAACAAAAGACCTCGAAATAAGCGCTCAAATGCCCCTAAAAACGATTTTTAATCTTATTGAGTGTTACGGGTGCTACTTATAAAACAAAAGCGCTTTAAACCCGAATTTTGACGCTTTCTTTCTAGCCTACTTCTAGCGGGTCTGAAATTGAAAAATTTACTCGAAGTTTTTCATGCTATTATGTTTTTATCATTATTGAAAAGGTTGAACAGGATATGCAAATTAAAGCACCACAGCAAACGCCGTTACAAAACGTAAAGACTGTTGAAAAGCAGAAATCTGAGGGAGTCATTGTAGAGCCGTCGCAAAAAAAATCACCCTCAGAATTACCTTCAGATAAAGTAGAAATCCAGCCTCTTAAGGAAGGAAGCGTTTCCCGGAAGTTGCCGCACTGTAGCTTCCCCATTTTCGGTCCCTGTGAGCCACCGAGTCAAATAGTCAAACCACCAAAACCTATTCCTCAGCCTCCCAAACCGCCTAAGCCTCCTACGGCTACTCCCAAGCCACCAAAACCACCTGTTTCAACGGATCCTAAGCCTCCTTACCAGCCACCAGGATGTAACCCAAATAATTCACAATGTATTCAACCATAAGGCTTGTAGACAGGATAAGTATTGCTTTTGTTATGCTTATCTGCGTTTCATGTGCTTCTTCTGATAAAAAAGAGGCACAGGGTGGAAATTTATCCAATCAAATGCAGACCTCAACGGAAGTAGATAGTCACCAAGATCTCACCGTTTTAGTAGAACATAAGAATCTAGATAAATATTTTTATTCTTCATGGTTTGGTGCTCCTGATGATTTAAATTTTGAAATACTTAAAAATTTAAATCGCATTAAAAATGTGAAAAAAGCTATTTACGATGCTTTTAAGCAATACCCCGTAGAAGTGCTCAATCAAAATATAGGGGCTGTGGTTATTCTGAAAAAGCTAAATATGCATGGCCTTCCATACGGTGGGACCTATATTTGCAATAAAGGCAACCCTGGATCTTCTGCTGTGTACTTAACGCTTGACGATAGTATCTCAGAAGATGGCCTTCACCCTTATATTATCGATGCCTTCAATCATGAGTTTAGCTCAATCCTGATGAAGAATTATAATTTTCCAAAAGAGGCCTGGAAAGCGGCTAACGGTAAAGGTTTTGAATATAAAAATGAAGATGAAAACGGAGGCTACAAAGCGCTAAAAAACGGGGAATTTGGACATGAAGATAATTTAGAGGCGCTTTACCTTAAAGGGGTCCTCAGTGAATATGCTCTTTCTGACTTGGAAGAGGACTTTAATGTTTATTCAGGTATGATTATGACTTATCCGAATGAGTTAAAAGCAGTTTTGGACACCTACCCAGTAGTTAAGAAAAAGGTCAAGATTTGGATTGATTTCTACAAAAGCATTAACAACAAATTTGAAGAAACCACAGTGTTTCAAGTTTTCAGCGATGTATAGCCCCACACCCTAATCCCTTAATTTGAGTAAGCGGAATCAGAAAACCTGAATAAAAGGGGGAGGGGTGCATCGGTGAACGCTTTATCGCAGGCGAAAAGCTACCGCTGCAACGCCGGCGACAGGGCCTGGAGTGAATTGGGTATTCTGAAGCCGGTTCTGGTGTTCCCTGCCGCCGTCTCCCCTCCCCCTTACGCTACACGGGTGGCGATCAAATGAGTGAGCGATTTTTTGGTGCCAGGCATCGCCAC
>JBBKWI010000143.1:0-3932 GCA_037968875.1 Candidatus Sericytochromatia bacterium
TATTCATATTAACCCTATAATATTCTAATGTCAACATCAATACAAAAAAATAATATTAAATTTGGATATATATAACCTATAGGTTAATTTAACCGAATGAAATTGGATTTGACACCCCTTGCTTTTTAGCCCATATTACCCTTACGATATTTTTATCAGTCATCTTGGTTTTGAAATGGGTCTGACGTATGGAAATTGGTCTTTTACAAGTCAGCGAAAAACGCGCTGAACACAATTACTTGCCTTATACGATCGGTTTATTGCAGGCCTATGCACTCAAGCATGCCCGAAACGCCGATGATTTACATTTTCGCTTACCGCTTTTTAGTCGCCTGAGTATCCCAGAAGCTTTGGAGCAACTTGCCGGTGTTGATGTTGCCGCCTTCTCGGTTTATATCTGGAACCTCAAGCGCAGCCTGGCGATAGCAGCAGCATTAAAAGTACAACAGCCTGACACACTGATCATCATGGGTGGACCACAGATTCCCCATGATGCTCTGATGGCGGAAACTTTCTTGAAGCAAAACCCCTTTGTTGATGTCCTGGTACAGGGGGAAGGCGAAGTTGTTTTCTTGCAATTATTAGAAGCCTGGCCTGCCAGAGATTGGCTAGATATACCCAGTTTGGCCTGGATTGATCAAGACGGTTTTCATCAAACACCTCGGGCTGAAAGAATCCGCGATCTCGATACAGTACCCTCTCCTTATATAGCGGGTGTTTTTGAGCCCTTGTATGAAAAATTTCCTGAAATAAAGTGGGTGGCGATCTGGGAAACAAATCGGGGCTGTCCCTTCTCTTGCGCTTTCTGCGATTGGGGAGGACTCACGAGATCAAAAGTATTCCGTTGGGATTTGGAACGAATTAAACAAGAAATTGATTGGTTTGCTCAGCACAAGATTGAGAGTGTTTTTTGCGCGGATGCCAACTTTGGTATCTTGCCACGTGATCCTGAAATCGTTAAGGCGGTGGCGGCGGCTAAGGCTAAGTACGGCTTTCCGGGCCAACTTCAAACACAGACTGCCAAAAACGTGCGTTTACGCAATTTTGAGATACATCGTTTACTGGTTGAGTTTGAACTCAATCCAATCGCTTCATTATCATTGCAATCCTTACACCCCCCAACTTTGGAAGCTATCAAGCGTGACAATATTTCAACAGAGGTTTACCGAGAATTACAAGCCTATTGTCTTGAGCACGGAATCTATTCTTATACAGACTTAATTATCGGGCTCCCTGAAGAAACTTATGACTCATTCGTCAATAATATTTCAAAAGTGATTGAAGAAATGGGGCAACACAATAAAATCCTTTTCCATAATGCTGCAATTTTACCCAACGCCGAAATGGGGAATCCTGAATATTTAAAAAAGTATGAGATTGAAACCCTGGCAATTCCTTTTCCGGGTCAGCAAAAACGGGATCATATTCAAGAAACGATTGATATTGTGGTCCAAACACGCACAATGCCCCGTCAGGATTGGATCCTGGCCCAGAGTTTTGCCTGGATGACCAATTTTTTATATTATGGTCACAAACCCTTACAACCCTTTCTATTGATTTTGCATCACGCCAGTGGCATCGGATTCAAACAATTATTAAATTGTTTTTTTCAGCCTGCAAAATTAAAAACTTATCCGGTATTGCTGAGTGCCTATAATCATTTGATTGAAATGGCTGCTGGTTTTATTCAATATCGCACGACCAAGCGCGACAGTCCGCATTTGTTTGCGATTGAAGATGGCGTTTATTTAACACCAGAAATGACTCTGCAAAAAGAAATAACTCGTAAAGACCTCTGGCCTCAGTTTTTTAAAGAAGTCGGACATCTCTGTCAAATGCTATTATTAGAGCATGATCTGGATATTGCCGACGATCTGTTTCAAGATGCCTTGCGTTTTTCACAAGCACATTTTCACAGTCAATATTTTGGAGATCCTGCAGACTATTGTCCAGCAGGTATGACAACAGCAGTGAGTCGATTACATCTTCGTTATAATCTCGGGGACTTCTATGAATCTTGTTTAACCGGATCTGTGATTCCTTTACAAAAGCAAGCTAGTGTTTATTCCTACTTGACCTTGGTGCCCGAAAAACCGTCAGCAGCAACAAAACTTTTAAATGAGACTTCTGTCTAAATTGAGCATAAGGCTTGAATTTACTAGCTGATCTTTTTTATGCTAAGTTTATACATGTTTTATTCAATTTTGATTTTGCTCGTGTATTGTCTGAAAGATTTTATCAAATTCTGAAAGAGGTGACTTGTGAAGCAATCCAAATGCGTTATTACTGCACTGATGATGTTCGCTTGTTGGCCAGTCCATTCTGCACTGGCTGCTACACCTATTAAATACACTTCTTTCAAAGATTCGGATCAAGGTCGGGCGGTACGCGTCCATGTTGTTGAGGTAGACTTGACCGACTCGCGAATTGATATTGACCTGGCGATGGCAAATGGCAAGTCAAGTAAGTTGGAGCCAGTCAGCACAATGGCCGCTCGAAATCAGGCTGTTGCAGCAATCAATGGTTCGTTTTTTCATGGGACAACCGTTGATGCACCGGTTGGTCTGGTGGTTAAAAAGGGCGAAATCATTTCAGATTCGGGTCATCGTCGGACTTCATTGGGTATCACCGCAGATCGTAAATATATGATGGGGATTCCTAAAATAGAGACCGGTTTAGATATGCCGCAAGAAAATCGTTTTCAGGCGATCAATGGTGTCAATCAAGCACGTAAATATCATCAAACAATTGTTTATACGCCTCGCTTTGGGGATTATACCCATACCAATCAATATGGACGGGAAGTCGTTGTTCAAAAAAATAAAGTGATTCGTTACTCTTATGGCAACACGAAAATACCCCGAGATGGTTTTGTGATCTCTTCTCACGGCAAAACCAAAAATATCCAAACTCTTTATCCTCTCGGCACCGCTGTCAGTCTGCAAGTGAAAGCAGAAGCTCCCTGGGATCGTGCAGAAACGATTGTTACTGGAGCTCCGCATTTAGTAAAGCAAGGCCGAATTCACAATACGTTCTTCCAAGAAAAACTCAATCAGTCCTTAAAACGTCCCAATTCACGCTCTGCGATTGGTTTAACCCATAATCATAAATTACTGATGATGAATGTGTTTCCTGAAAAAGGCAATAGTGGTGGTGTCACGCTTACACGTCTCGCTCAGATAATGCTGCGTATTGGTGCTTATGAGGCCATGGCATTGGATGGCGGGGGATCGACTTCATTGTATGTTTCTGAAAAAGGAATGACCCATCATGCGAAACGTCCGGTCACGAATGCATTAATTGTCAAAATGAAATAATTTATGGAAGACAGCTATATACTTCCCCACACCTTGAGTCTACATGGTTGGGTTACAGAGCCTTTAAGTGGACCTGATGACGATTTAATGGGTAGTTCCGATCGTTTAGATTTGGTCTTGGTTCAATTGATGACTGCCATAAGTTCTTCAGAAATGGCAGTCAGACTGGCGAGTTCTGAGAACGACTTCTGGCCAACTCCCGCGGCTATCAGCTGGATTTCCTGGGATGAATCTCAGTGGTTTGATCAACTCAATACCGAAGATAAGCGGCTGTATCGGGCCTTTGATCATTTGGTCTTAGAACACCGTAAGTCGAGCCGCTATTTAAGTGCCTTTACTGAAATGGCAGAACGTTTAAATTCTGAGCCGTGTTATCAATTATTATTGGATTATCGTTTTGAATGGGAGCCGGCTCAAGGGGTTCGCGAAAGTGCAATCAAGCTCTTACAACAACACCCCGAATGGCTTTTGATCCGCTTATTACTGGCACGTACTTACTTAAAAGAAGACGATTTTGATGCTGCTAATTTTGAAAAGTCTTTGTGTTTCGGAGTGAACTTTGATCAACACGTTCCCCATTTAAAGCAGCCAGCGTCTGATTTATTGGTTTATCAA
>JBBKWI010000144.1:0-13131 GCA_037968875.1 Candidatus Sericytochromatia bacterium
CTGAGTAGGCCAGTACTCCAAAAAACCGTGGGATCTTCTGTCAGAAAATAGAGTTTCATTTTGGGGTACCACAAAAAGACCATTGCCAGGATACTCAGATAGCCGATACGACTGCCCCATTTCTCAACGCGGTGGGCCCAATTAACCGATTTAAGTCGCAAAACAAAACCCAGGATCACAGGCAAGAGGGCGGCGACCAGGGTCATGATTAAATTGGGTAGGGGGATCGTTACGGCGGCTGCAAAAGGCAATTGAGAAGAGAAAATCCAGACCAGTAGCGGTGTGACCCAAAAAGCATTCAGGGTTGTCAAAAAGGTCAGTAAGAGGCTTAAGCTCAGATTGGCTCTGGCGAAATAAGTGAACATATTGGAAGTACTGCCACCGGGACAGGCCGCAATCAGCAGCAATGTGCCAGCAGCCAGTGGCGGCAAGCCTAAGCTCAGTGCCAACCCACAGGCCAGACTGGGCAAAAGCAGATACTGTAATGCCAGTCCCCAAAACAGAGGTTTTTTAGCTTGCAAGGTCTGAATCAGGTCTGACTTTTCCAGCGAGGCTCCGATCCCAATCATCAAACAAAAGAAGGAGATCAATAATAAAGCGGACTCTAGACCGTTTAACATACAGCAGGCTCACAGGTGTTTTTGCTAATCTTAGCACGCAAGCCCAATTTGTGAAGCTTGTTGTCTGCAGAGCAAGTCAGCTAACCATAAGGTGCCCATTTCAGAGATCAGTCTGATAAGCTAGGATTCATGTTTACAGATGGACTATTGACGGAATCAATTTTGGGGCTCAGCCTGGCTTTAGATTGCTTTGCAATTGCAATCTCACAAGGCTTACGTCAAATCCCAAAGCGCTCGCTTTTGGTTTTGGCCTTTTGCTTTGGTCTCTTCCAGGGTGGCTTGCTGCTTGTCGGCTACTTAGGTAGCCTGGCTTTGGCGCACTTCTTTAGTGCCTATATGCCCTGGTTGGCAGCTGGCCTGCTCTTCTGGATTGGCAGTAAAATGATCAAAGAAGGCCTGGAAAAAGACCCTGATAGTGAAAATTTAAGTGGGCTTTCCCTAAAAACCTATTTGATCTTATCGATCGCAACCAGCATCGATGCGCTAGCCGCTGGCCTGAGTCTTTCCAGTCTTGATCTCACTGTTTGGCGCACGACCTTATGGGTTGCCTTTAGCTCTTTTATTCTGACCCTGGTGGGTGGCTATTATGGCAGCAAATTGGGCAATGTACTCGGCCAACGTGCCGAAATCTTCGGGGGGATTGTCCTCATTGCACTGGGTTTAAAAGCATTGCTTTAAATAAAGCCTGCGGTGTTTTGTCTGATTTTTGATTCCCTGGATTGCGTAAAGTGAAATGCAGGAACACAAGAAGCAAGAGGCTTCTTCTCAAACCGATAGAGCGTACCGACTCGCTTATTTTTCGCTTAGCCCGGGATGATTGCGCGGATAGATCTGGATAGCCGAAATGACACGCTTCTGACCTGACTTGGGGAAAGAAAAGTGAAAACAGACCCCTTGTGAAAAACAGGGTTTGTTTAAGCGGTTTCCATTATTGAGGGGTTCACCATAGACCGATTTCAAGCGTGTCGTTTCGTGGCCTATTTTAATACCCTCTTTGGTTAATCCCTGAAATGCACAAGGCTCTTTATCGTTGCAGTTCACGAGGATCGAATTGAGCACGAGTTTATCGAGATCCCATCCGGGCTTCAAATGTTCAAAACCAAAGGTAAAGATATCGCTATAATTGACTTTTACTTCAGTGTATTTCTCGTCCGTACAATCAGGGTAAGGGTGACAACTGGTCTCTGACACTTCATTTTTTCTTAGATTATATTGATCTCCCAGGCTGGCAATCAATTCGGCATAGGTCGTCTTGCCCAATTCAATATCTTCCAGGCCCCGATTGGGCTCCAATACGCCATTTAGATATTTTTGTCGATTGGCTTCAAGCTGCGGATCGACTTTCTTTTCGGTGCTCTCTTGCTCACGACAAGAAAAAATCAATACATACAAGCAAACCAAAAATAGTAAACGAATCGGTCTCACGCTCCACCTCAATTCAAATTATTTTTAAAGTGAAGTATAACAAAGCTAAAACTGCCCAGCTAAACAGGTTAGATAGATCAGACATTCATTTCTTTAGAGAGTCTGATCAACGGGCGAAACAATCAGATTTTTGGGTAAATGCCAGCCTTTCCAAATCATATACAAGCAAGGAATCACGATCAGCGTCAGCACGGTTGACGAAATCATGCCACCGATCATTGGGGCTGCAATCGGTTTCATCACGTCTGAGCCGATTTCAGTGGACCACATGATCGGTAATAAGCCGACGGTCGTGGTGGTGACTGTCATCAATTTAGGACGCACCCGCATCACGGCGCCTTCAATGATCGCTTCAAAGAGATCTTCACGGGTTTTCAGTTTGCCGACTAGCAAATGCTCTTTATAGCTTTGATCGAGATACAAGAGCATCACGATCCCAGTTTCGGCTGCGACGCCTGCCAGGGCGATCATGCCGACCCAGACTGCCACCGAGAGATTATAGCCCAAAAGCTTGATCATCCAGACCGCTCCGACTAAGGCAAAGGGCAGAGAGAGCATAATGATCAAGGATTCCGAGAATGACTTAAAATTGAGATAGAGCAATAAAAAGATCATCAAGAGGGTCAAAGGCAATACCAGAGTTAACTGAGACTGCACCCGTTGCATGGCTTCATACTGGCCGCTCCAACGATAGGTATACCCGGCTGGTAAATCAAGATTTTCACGCAAGTGGGCTTCAGCCTGCTCGACATAAGTCCCCGGATCCATGCCCTCGACATCAATCGCAATCGTACCTGAAATTTGCCCATCTTCAGATTTGATCATCGGCGGACCCATCACGACGGAGATCTCAGTCACTTGTTGTAGGGGCACCTGCAAGCCCATTGGTGTGGCGACCAGTACCTGACCCAGGCTTTCGGGCGAATCCCGAAAATCACGGGCATAGCGCAAATTAACCGAGTAGCGTTCGCGGCCTTCGACGGTTGTCGTTAAGTTGCGGCCCCCGACGGCGGTTTCAATCACATTTTCAATCGCCTCTACGCTTAAACCATAACGGGCAGCTTCGGGGCGTTTGATGGCAATATCTAGATAATAGCCTCCTGTCGACCGATCCGCAAAAACTGAGCGGGTGGCGGGTAACGCTTTGAGCTGAGCCTCGATTTGCTTGCCAATCGTTTCAATTTGACCTAAATCAGGGCCAAAGACTTTGATACCCAGAGGTGTGCGTATTCCGGTCGAGAGCATATCAATCCGGCCTTTGATTGGCATCGTCCAGCCATTGCTGACACCTGGCAAAGTCAGTAATTCATTCATTTCTCGCTCTAGTTTTTCGGCGGTCATGCCCGCTCGCCACTGATCCTCAGGCTTAAAAGTGATCAGGGTTTCGATCATGTTTAGGGGAGCCGGATCCGTCGAGGTTTCGGCCCGCCCGACTTTGCCAAAGACCGTTTTGACTTCAGGCACGGTTTTGAGCAATTTGTTTTGCACTTGCAAGAGCTGTGCGGCCTCGGTTGTTGAAATTCCTGGTACGGTGGTGGGCATATACATGCTGGTGCCTTCCCAGAGACGGGGCATAAACTCTGAACCCAGGCCCAAATAGACGGGCACTGTCAAGATCAGCACCAATAGCGAAGCGAAGAGTACCGGCCAACGCAAGCGTAAAGTGAAGCGGGCCAGAGGCTCATAGAGCGCAATCAAGATCCGGCTGATGGGGTGCTTGTGCTCAGGATGAATTTTGCCGTGCAAGAGCCAGGTCATTAGCAAAGGCACCAAAGTGACTGACAGTAAAGCAGCAAAAAACATCGAGAAGGTTTTTGTGAAAGCCAAAGGCTTAAATAAGCGTCCTTCTTGATCTTGTAGAATAAAGACGGGCATAAAGGAGACCGTAATAATCAACAAGGCAAAGAATAAAGATGGACCTACTTCTTGTGCTGCTTGAATAATCACTTCTCGACGTGGCAGGCTACCATCACTATGCTCCAGTCGCTTGTGGGCATTTTCGACCATTACGATTGCCGAGTCGACCATCGCACCAATCGCAATCGCGATTCCACCCAGCGACATAATATTGGCGCTGAGGCCCAAAAAATACATCGGAATAAAGGCAATCAAAACCGCCAGGGGCAAAGTAATCACGGCGACCAGAGCAGATCTCAGATGCAGTAAAAACACAGCACAGACCACTGCCACAACCAGAGATTCTTCTAAGAGCTTATGCTGCAAGGTATCCAGGGATTTCTGGATTAAGTCGGTGCGATCATAAGTTACGACCAGCTCCACTCCCGGTGGAAAGGATGCTTTGCTTTTTTCGATCTCAGTTTTGACGCGCTCGATCACCTGCATCACATTTTCGCCAAAGCGCACCATCACGATCCCGCCGACAGCTTCGCCTTCGCCGTTAAGCTCAGTGATGCCCCGTCGAATTTCTGGCCCCAGGCTAACCTGGGCCAATGATTTGAGTAAAATTGGCGTGCCACTGGCGTCAGAGCCGACCACAATTTGCTCTAGTTCATGAGTGGATTTAAGGTAGCCCCGGCCTCGGATCATATACTCGCGTCCGCTCATCTCGATCGAGCGGCCGCCGACGTCGTTATTGCTAGCTCGCACCGCCGTCGCGATTTGCTCCAGGCTCAGGTTATAGGCCAGCAAGGTGTTGGGATCGAGGGTGATCTGGTATTGCTTGACAAAGCCTCCGACTGAAGCCACATCAGCCACGCCGGGAACCGCTTTGAGCCAATAGCGCAAGCTCCAATCCTGAAAAGAGCGCAGATCCGCCAGATTATTTTGGCCTGTTTTGTCGACCAAAGCATATTGAAAGCCCCAGCCGACACCAGTAGCATCTGGCCCCAGGCGAGGCGTGACCGCTGCTGGCAGTTGTGAGGCGGCAGTGTTCATATACTCCATCACGCGACTGCGGGCCCAGTAGAGATCGGTGCCATCTTCAAAAATCACGTAGACAAAAGACATGCCAAACATTGATTGGGCCCGTACGGTTTTGACTTTGGGGGCCGAAAGCAAGGTCGTGGCAATCGGGTAGGTAATCTGGTCTTCGATTATATCTGGGCTGCGGCCTGGCCACTCGCTAAAGACGATCACCTGGGTATCCGAAAGATCTGGGATCGCATCTAGTGGCAAGCGCTGCAAAGCCACCCAGCCGCCAACGCCCAGCAAGAGTGAGAACATCACAATCAAAAACGGGTTACGGGCTGACCAACCAATCAGTGCTTTTAGCATCTCTGAACTCCGGTCAGAGACTGCATTTTCACAATGGCATTAATGCACATGGCTGCTGCCTCCTGTCATCTGATTGACGACCGATTTCAATTGGCTTTCGGAGTCAATTAAAAATTGGGCCTGGATCACCACCGGCGTGCCCGCTTCGGGGCCTTGCAAGAGCTCATAATCATCGCCCAGGCGCTGTCCCAATTTGAGCTCAACGGGTTCAAAAGTGCCCTGGGCTTTGGCGACAAAGGCCAGTTGGCGTTTGCCGGTCTGAATCACAGCCGAGGCCGGGATCATTAAGCGTTGCTGGTTATTTTGGGTTTGGATCTCCAAATTAGCAAACATCGCTGGCTTGAGTGCCCCATTGGCATTGGCCAGCACCACGCGTACGGTTGCCGTGCGGGTTTTGGGATCGAGGTAGGGGTTAATAAACGAGATTTTGCCGCTGTATTTGGCTTTGGGCAAAAACGGTAAGGTCACCGTGACCGCCTGGCCGATTTTGAGATCGGCCAGATCATTTTCATAGACCCGTGCTTCGGCCCAGACGGTGGCTAAATTGACCAGTGTATACAAAGTCATGCCGCCGGTCACGCGCATGCCATGCAAGGCGTTGAGTTCGGTGATCACGCCCGCTACCGGAGAGTAGAGGGTCAGGTGACGTCGGGTTTGGCGTGTTGTACGCAAACGTTCGATTTGCGCTGAGGTCAGATCATACAAGCGTAATTTTTCTTCGGCAGCTTGCAAGACCGAGCGGGTCGTCTCGCGGGTGCTGGCAAAGCCCGTATTTTCAAACTGAGCAGCAGTTTCCAGCGCCAATAAGTACTCTTCCTGGGCGGCCAGCAATTCCGGGCTATAAATGTCGACCAGGGCCTGGCCTTTGCGTACATACAGACCCATGGAATTAGCATAGACTTTTTCAATCCAGCCCGTATATTTGGTGTGCACATGCTTGCGCGCTTCTTCGTTCTCTACGATTTGGGCCACTGCTCGCAGGCTGCTTTGGGCCTGACGACGCTGAATTTTGGCGACCTTGACTCCAATCAATTGCTGACGGGTGGTATTGATTTGTACAGCCGCCCGATCTTGTAGCGACTGCCCGTTACTGGCAGCCCCCCCTTGAACAGGCTCTAGTTTCATGCCACAGATCGGGCAATTGCCCGGATGATCCTGCACAATTTGGGCATGCATTGGACAGCGATAGAGCGCACGCTGCGGGTCTGTCGGAAAGGTGGCCTGACCGGTCGGAGTGGCAGCATCTGCTCCGCCAGCTGGGGTTTTAGGTATGGATTTCAGGTCATTCAGATTCGTCATGTCCAGTTTGCCTGGGAGCGCTTTTCCACTCGGCTTCAGATCCGCTAATTTCATTTCGGTCATATCGAGCGCATCTGTGGCTGAGTTTTCACTATTGTGATTCGAATGCTGCGTCTGCGACTCATTTTGGGGGGAGCAAGTGGAAATTAGTACTAATAAAAAGCTGCTAACCCCGATTTTGGATAGATCTAAGACTAATTTTCTGATCTTCGGTTGCGCTATTTTTTTCACCCATTGACTCCTGTTAGATATTGCAAATCACTCAAAGCCTTGTATTCTTGGAGTGCCAGAGCCAGGTTTTCACGCTGATCCCGCAAAAGTTTGCTGATTTCTTGGATCAGCTCTAGTAAATCACTTTGACCCACCGGAAAAAGAGCGAGCGCTGCTTCAAAGACCAGGCGCCGTTCGGGGATCAATTGCTGTGTATATAAAGCCTGCTGACGTCGACTTTCTTGAATCTGGATCCAGGCTTGATTCAATTCTTGCAAGAGTATTTGCTGGGTTTGATCCAACTTAAATTGCTGAGCGACATGCTTTAAACGAGCCGCTTCAATTTCAGGCTCTTGCTTATCTTTGGCATAAATCGGTAAAGTCATGCCGCCACGCAGTTCCCAGACCGGATCCAATAAGCCGCGCTGGGTTAAGCCGCCCATGAGCATATAATCAGGGCTGAGTTGCGACTTGGCAAGCTCGACTTGTAGTTCAGTCTCTAAAACGCCCTGGTTTTGTTGCAGCCAGAGCGGATGTGTTTTTAAATGGGTTTCAAGCGTTGCCAGGGCAGGCAAAGGAGGGTGGCTGAATTTAAGACCTGTCAAAGCTAAATCAGCTATTTGTGGCTCTCTCCAACCCAAATCTTGACGCAATTGATTCTGTTTCAAAAGGTATTGCTGCTTGAGCTCTTGTAATTGCAAGTCCAGTCGGGAGCGCTCGGTTTTGATGCGCCAGATTTCTTTTTGGGGGATTTTGCCTAATTTATAATAGGCTTCGGCTGTGGCTTGCAAGGCTTTGAATAAAGCTTGAATTTCAGCATTGATGGCCTGAGCTTTCTGGTTTTCAATCAGGGCAAAATAAGAAATTTGAATCTGACGCCTGATTTGTCGACGTTGCAAATGCCAGGCTTGCTCTAATTGTAGGCTTTGGCGGTAGGCAATTTGCTCCATCAAGCTCAGTTTGGCCGGGTTAGGGAAATTTTGCTGAAGCGATGCCCCTGCTCCTGACATCGGCTCAGTACCAATCGTAAACTTATTGATCCCCACATTGCGGATCCCGGCAGTAAGCAGTGGATCAGGCAAAGCGCTGGCTGCTTTGATGCGGGCTTTGGCTGCCAAATAGGCCTGTTCAGCCATTTGCAATTGGGGATGCTCTTGCAGGGCTTGCATCATTAAGTGCGCTAAGCCGCTACTGTTTAAGGGATCGGTTTCAGCAACTGGCGCGGCCTGGGCCTGGGTAATTCCCAGACCGTTCCCGCTGAATAGACCCGATATCCCTAAAAGACTTAATAAGCCAATCAAAAGCAAGCGCGGCATTTAAGATTTGACCCATTCAGTGCCAGTCGATAAAACCTGACCGCCATGTTCAAAGACGACCAGAATCTGATACTTTCCTGGCCGGGTAAAATTAAAGCCATGCCCATAGTGATACATGCCTTTGCCAGACATTGTTTCCAGATTTTCACCCGCTGGATCTCCCAGGCTTTTGTTTGTCGGATCTATCACTTTGATTTTGATCGGCAAATCTTTGATGATCTTTTTCTGAGCGTCCATGACTGTTACCAGTACATAGTGGCTGCTTTGATCGCTGTGCTTCATTTTCATGCCCATCGCATCCATCATGCTGTGGTGTGCTTGCATGGTTGAGATATCAAAACTGACCTGGAGACCGTCGATTTGCTTCACAATCGTTTGGGTTTCGTTGCCCTTTGCTTGCTTTTCAGCTTCGATTTCAGTCATTTGGGGGTTAACAGGAGCCTCAGATGGGGGCACTTTCTGGGTCTCTACGTCGCTGTCTGCTGTTGTGTCTGGTTTACAGGCCACAAGAGACAGGCTCAATGCCAAAAACAAAAGTCCAGAACGTAATAATACTTTCATAAAAAATCCTCATTAAATTATCTAGAATCAAACGCGAGGTGTTTGATTCGTAATCAAATGAGTAAAATGGTTTGGGAGATGAAGATAGCCGGACCATAAACAGGCGGCGGGCCGCGTGGAATGAATGAACTGACTTGAAAGTCTGAAAGCATATTTACAGAATAATCGCTTGAGCTTAAGCGTTGCCAACGCAAAGTCGCTGCTTGAAATTGCCCTTGTGTTGTCAGACCCTGATCGTGCCAGGCGGTTTCGCTGGGACGATAAGTACAGCAGCAATCGTCAGGCTTCGGAATCGCATCTGTAGATAGATTCGCATCTGTGCTAGCAACTGAAACTTGCGGATTCTGGTTTGTAGAATGACAAGCAGGAGCCTTATCGTTTGCCGATTTTGCCTGAGCGGCATGGCAACAGCCTGTATTGATTCCCAATAAGATCACAAGCACTAGCAACGGCAAAAATAGCCTGTGTGTCGCTCGTGGCAATCGTTGATTGAATAAATAAAGCAGGTTCATGGGACTCTTAACTTTCAGATAGTTTAAATCTATTCTCTAGCTTGACATGGTGGGAATGTCAAGTCAATGACGCAGAAGAATAGAAAGTCAAGTCAGACAGCGTTTCACAGTCTTGTGAAAATGCCTGTTCGAAACCTATGAAAAATTAGCTTCAGAAAACGTTAATCGCAATAAATTAAGCTAAACTAAAGAAAAACGAAAAGAATAATATGTCAGAAGTAGAATCGCTTCCAGCGAAGCAAAATAGTCCCTTACTGGTTGCCAGCCTGGCGGGGATATTATCGATCTTGATTCCCTTTCTGGCGGATCATGCCTATAGTCGTTACAGCGGAACCCCATCGGCCTTCGCCGGTGAGATCGGGCTAGGGAATGCTGTTTTACCTGTCTTGCTGCTGATTTTCTGGCCCGTTTTCAATTTACTGTATGTCTTGCCAATGGCGGGTTGGTTTTCTAAAAAAAATAATTTTTCTACTTGGCCACAGGTGCTTATTGTGGCTGCGCTGACCCCACTTCCTCTCTGCATTCTGGTGATGATATTCTTTTATAGACCGAACCTGGATAGCCTGTTTGTATTTTTAAAGATTCTGGGCATAGGTGTCTTTTACCCCGTGTTTGTGGCAGCCTGTGGAGCCGCCTTAGCGTTTGGAGCAAACGAAAAAATGACTGCACAGTAAGCCAAGCTTGCTTTCGTTTGAATAATGCTTTCAGAAACACAAGCTAGCCTGGTGGCTTCAATTCGAAAAGAGGCTAAATTCAGCATTTGGGTGTTAGCCCAGCACGTCCTGAGCTAGAATGAACAGATGAAACTGGTGATTGATTTACGTTGGGTGCGCTCGGAAGTCCTCGATGGGATTGCCCGAGTCAGCCTCTCTGTGACTGCTGAGCTCTTAAAGCAACACCCCGACTGGACCTTTATTTTGTTGTTTGAGCAAGAATCTCAGCGTCAGTTTTGTGTCAAATGGATGCAACAGCGAGGACGCTGGCAAGCCAATAAGATCTCTGTTTTGCTCGGTTTTGATGCCCAATCACCCCGCAATCGCTTGCAACTCTGGCCTCAGATTCGCAGCTTTGAGCCCGATTTGTTTTTCTCGTTTTACTATCTTTTTCATCCCGTGCCGATTCCGGCTATTTGCATGGTGCATGATTTAATTCCGGTGCGTTTCCCTGATTATTTCGCACTGGCGACAACGATGTTTAAAATGCTGATGACCCGGCCACAAGCTCTGCGCTATATTTTGGGCTATGCCCGCCAAATCGTGACGGTTTCTGAACATTCCAGGCAAGATTTAATCCATGTACTCGGGATACCAGAGCGTCAGATCAGCCTTTGCCATCCAGGTGTGGATCCGGCAACTCCTGTGCGCTCTGAGCTGCCTCCCCTTGATTTGCCTGCGGACTATCTCTTGTGTGTTGCACGACCTGATCCCCATAAAAATTTCAAAGGCTTAATCGAAGCTTATGCCCAATTGCCTACGGAACTCAAAGCAAAGCATGCGCTGGTTCTGGCTGGGCCAAGTGATGAACGTTATTCCCCGGGCCTCGAACGGCGGGTGCAAGAGCTTGAACTTGCGGATCGGGTGATTTTTACGGGGGCGATTCAAAGTGAAGACCTCAGCAATTTATATGCCCATGCCCGTCTCTTTGTCTTCCCGAGTCTGTATGAAGGTTTTGGGTTGCCTGTTTTAGAGGCCATGGTCCAGGGAGTCCCGGTGATTACATCTAATGTTTCGTCGATGCCTGAAGTGGCCGGTGAAGCTGCCATTTTGATTGACCCGGAGAATAGCGCTGAGCTGACAGCAGCGATGCTGCGCTTATTAGAAGATCCTGAGTTCAGCCAGGAACTTGGTAATAAGGGTCTGCACCGGGCCGCTCAGTTTTCGTGGCAAGAAAGCGCCCGTGAGCTCAGTAGTATTTTAGCCGCTGAGCTGAAACCCGACTTTCTCAATGCTACTTCCGTTGATTTTTGAGGGATCAGAACACGACCCGATCACCGCTTCATGTATTGTGCGCCAAGGGTGGGAGGTGTCAGCCGCTCTAAGGAAATGATCGTGCTGGCGTCTGTGATAATTTCAGAAAAAACGTAGGGCTTATTGTTCGTCATTTCGAAGGGAAGACAAGAGTAAGTCTGTCATTTCTTCTTCCTGATTACCGAGATGGCTAATGCCACGATCTTGCAATATTCCATGAAACTCGCGCAGTGTCAGCTTAATAAGCTTAGCTGCTTGCATTTTTCGTTTTTGAGAGCGCAGTACTCATGACGACGAATGCTTACTCTGGCTCTTTTTCATTGTCCAGGCGTTGCTCAAGCTGAAGACGCTCTTTTTCAGTAGAGAGATAGGACTGCAGTTCTTCTTCACTGGGGAGGTACAGCTGGTACTGAGAAGCAAAAATTTGTTCAGATCCTTGTAAGAGGGTGTACTGAGCTACTGCTTGGCCATGACGGTCGCCTAGAATGAGTCCAATGGTCTGATTATCTCCATCATGGGTGCGCTCAGCTTGCCAATACCGTACATAAAAATCCATTTGGCCCACATCTTGGGGGGTGATTTTACCGGCCTTAAGATCAATCAGGACAAAACATTTGAGGATGTAGTTATAGAAGACCAGGTCGATATAATAATGGTCGCCCTCCAGGGTGAAGCGTACCTGTCTTCCCACAAAGGCAAAGCCCTTACCTAATTCCAGCAGAAATTGCTGAAGGTTATCTATAATCGCCTGTTCAATATCTCGTTCATGAAGACCAGGCTTATCCTCTAGCCCCAAGAAGTGCAGCAGGTAAGGGTCTTTCAGTAAGTCTGCTGGGGTGGTGGTATCTGGTTCTCTACGCTCAAGACTGACTTGCCGTACTTCTGCGATCTGATGCCGCTCGTAGAGGCCAATATGTATTTGGTGCTCAAGCTCCCGTGAGCTCCAATAGCGCTCTGTGGCTTCCTTGAGATAGAACGCGCGTTTGGCTTCACTCTCTATCTTGGTGAGCAGTCGGTAATGCGTCCAACTCAATTCGGAACGCACTGCGTTCCATTTTGGGAAAGCGAGGTAAAAGGCGCGTATATGGCGCAATTGCCTCGTTGAAAAACCTTTCCCATATGCCTGGGATAGCCTGGCAGATAGCCCTTTAAGTAGTGCCTTTCCGTATTCAGCTCTGCTGTTGCCTTCTTGTTCTTCTTCCACAATCACCCTGCCAATATTCCAATAAGCAAGGGTTCTTTCGTGGTTCACAGCAAGCGCGGCCCGGTTTTTTGCTTGAGACAGAATATCTGAAATAGCGCTGTACATGCGCTCTATATCCTGATGTGATGGAGTGTTTTCGGGAGTGAGTGGTGATGACATGGGATCATCCTACTGGGTAGGGGGTGACTTGGCAAGCTCATCAGGATGAGGCGTCACCAGAAACGAAGGCCGTGCTCTTTCAAGGCGCATTTCTTTGGACCCGTGTTTTGCTATCTGGACCTGGTGTTCAGCGTTGCGTATCAGCGGGGAGGGTAGCTGAATACCAGGTTTCCTCTCGGGAGAGAAGGAGGCCGAAGCCTCCTGGGGTTAATCCCCTTGCAGTGCTTGTTTTACAAGCGTGCTCATCTCTTCGTAGAAGTGTTGTTCGAGATAGGCAATCACTTTCACCATATCATCTGGTGCGTCACCGTAAACACCATAATTTTGATAGGCCTCAGTCAGACGGTCATTATAAAGATAGGACAGAGCGTTGAGAACCCAGTAATATACTGGGCAGACAGACTCTGCAATTTCTGGTATCAGGTCACTGGCTGCTTCAGCATAATCGTGTAGGTGAAGGTCGGGTTGTTCCTGACTCAGTTCCTGTATCCGCTGGATAAGGATTGCTGAGGCTTCATCAGTCAATGCAGGCAAGTCATAGGATCCAAGCTCATAAGGGCCGTTGACATATTTTAGGGTAAATCCTACGCTAAGGGTTAAATCATAGTTTATGAGACCAATTTT